>JAUSQI010000063.1 GCA_030652575.1 Stagnimonas sp.
GTCATTCCCGCGCAGGCGGGAATCCAGGCATATGTAGGTCTCATCAAGTGCATCCCCTCTCCAAACACACCTGGATTCCCGCTTGCGCGGGAATGACAAGCGAAAAATCAAAACTCGAACAGGCCGGGCACCACGGCGCGCATGGCTTCCAGCAGCTTCGGATTCTGCTGGATCGCCGCTTCCATCGCCGCATGTTGCGGCGCATCCACCGGCGGCATCAGCTTGGCGGCCTTGTCGGTGCCGCGATAGCGGTCCCAGTCCAGCGCGTCGCGGATCTCGCTCTTGGCCTCGATGTTCTGGCGCACCTCGGCCTCAGTCGCACCACTCATGAAGTTGAGCCGCTTGCTGGGATTGCCGCGATGGCAGGCGAAGCAGAAGTGCGCGAAGGGTTGAAGATTGGAGTCGGCCGCCAACTGCACCGGCGGCTCGCCGCTGGCAATGGGCGGCGACATTTCGCTGACGTTGAGGCAGCAATAGGTAGGCACGCTGCGCGCCGGCGGCTCGTGGCGCACATCCACAATCACACCAAGTGCGAGCAAGGCCTGCATGGTCTTGATGCGCGAGAACGGCGCGGCGGCGAAGAAGGCATCCGGCAGGCGCGCAACACCTGCATCGACCTCAGCCCACACGAAGCCGCTGGCGCTTTGCAGGCGCGCCACGTCGTCGGGCGTGAACAGGCTGGCGAGGCCATACACACCGTCAATGTCGTTGGCGGCGAGCAGGCGCTTGGGCGCGCGCGAACTCAGCGGGTCCTGCTCGGTCGGCAGCTTTGGCAGGCGGTCAAAGGCTTCGAGATCTTCGTTGGTCTTGGCCCCATCGCCGAGCTTGATCTTGGTTTTGAACAAGCCGCGCCACCAGCCCTTGAGCCCCAAGGCCTCGCCGATGGGATCGCGGTTGGGCAGGTCGGATTGCGGCACTGCGATGGGCTTGGCCTTCGCTGCCGCTTGCAGCTGGCGCAGCTCGGCAACGGCAGGGCCGTCGGCGACGAAATCGCCCGGGGCTTTCGCATAGCTCAACGCGAGCTTGAGCAGCGCGCGGCGGCAGGCGGCATCGGCGCATTGATCGAGCCAGAGCTTCTGCGCCGCAGCGATGAAGTTGCCGACGTCCGTGAGTTCGTCGTATCGCTCGGGCACCGCCAGCGGCACGCTGGTGGGGAAGTTGAGATAGCGCTCGCCACCTACCGCGGCGGTGATGCGCGCAGCCGTCTCCGGCTGGCCGTTGGTCTCGTTCCAGGGTCGCACCGAGAAGATTGGCGTGCCGCCTTGGTGGCAGCTTTCGCAGATGGCACGCTTGGCGTAGACCAGCTTGCGCGCGCCATTGGCGGTGTAGTCCTGCACCAGCTGAAACTCGAAGCGACCGGCCGCCTCGTTGTAGCTGATCACCTCGATCTCGTTGGCCTGCGCGGTGAAGCCCAAGAACAGCTGACCGCGTGGTGCAAGGCCCAGTGAGGCAGGCGAACCGGGTGCCTGGAAATCGGCCGCCATGAGGATGCGCGGGTGCGCGTAGTCGGCCTGGCCTTTCAGCAGCGAGCGGCCGTCCGGCACCAGCAGCACCAGCGGCTGCGCGCCGGACGAGTCTTGCTTGGCGACGAGCGCGACGAGCTTCTCGAACGGCCAGGGCACGCCATCGGCCTGCGCCACCAGATGGTCGAACAGCGCCCGCGTACCGTCGGGCGGCAAGTCTTCGCGCGAGATGATCTTGCTGGAGCGCGCTGTCGCATCCGTCACAGGTGGCCGCTTCGCCAACTCCGCAATCGCCGGCCCTTCCTGATGCGACTTGCGACCACTGTAGACGGCAGCGGCGATTGCAATCGCCACCACCACCGACAGGGCAAGACGCATCAGTGCGACCTCACATCAGCTTCAGGAATTCGCGCAGCGCCAGCTTGTCTTCGGCCGAAAGAGAGACGCCGAACTGGTGGCCCTTGTTCTCCACCAGGTCGTCGCACTTCATGAACAGCGGGCTGTGCGGATTGCTGCTCGCGAAGTAGGCGATGGGCGTGCCGGCCTTGACCGGCAGCTTGATGAAGCCCTGCCCGTCTTCGCGCGGGGCGAGCTTGAAGTCGATGCTGGTCACCGTGGTTTTTTGCGGGCGCGCGTTGGCATCAGCGGGGTTATCGCTACGCATCAATTCATCGAACGACAGCTCGAACTGCTTGATGCGCCCGGCCACGGTGGTGTCGAGCGTTTTGCCATCCGCGGTCTTGGTGAGTTCGCCGATGGCGTTGTTGTGCAGGAAGGGCGAGGTGGCCCACACCGACAGCAGCGAGATGTTGCGCAGGTAGCCGGGGCCGCCTTCGATCTTCTGCTCACCCCACTTCAAGCCACCCACCAGCGGCAACATGCGGCCGATGATGCGCGGCACGCTGCCAGGGCTGGGGCGCTCCTTGTAATCGAGCGAGGAGAACTCTTCCCAGATATGCCCCTCGTTGTGATTGTCGTGGCGGGCGCGGCAGTTGTTGGTGCCGACGATGTTGAAGGGTGTGGGCTCGTCGTTGCCGAGCCAGTCCTGGCCGAACACTTCGCCGCCGTTCACGCCTTCGGCGGTGAACTGCTTGGGCCGGTAGTTGCCGCTGGCATCGCGCACCAGGTTTTGCGCCACAAAGCCAGGGTCGTTGCGCTCGGCTTCGGTGAACTCGTTCTGCCAATAGTCTTCCTTGCCGAACACATGGCCTTCGTAGAAGCGTTCGAGTGCGGCGCGGTCGGCACGCACGTTCTCGGGCGCGACCTTGGTCGAGTGGCAGGCCGCACATTCGCGTGCGAACACCTTGCGGCCTTGCGGCACCTTGTCGAGCTGGATGAAAGAGGCACCCGGCTTGGCGTCCACATCCTGTGCCGCCATCAGATAGGTCGGGCCGCCGGTAACGAGAAAGGCAGCGAGGTCGTCCATCTTCGCGTCGGCGTAGTTCCAGGGTTCGCAGTCCTTGGCGCATTGCGCGATGCGGAAAGGTTTCTGATGCGCCTTGTCGCCAAAGAAACTGCCCGGCGTGGGGAAGTTCGGCGCCCAGCATTCCTCGGTGCACATGCCGATGTTGACGTAGACACGAATGAGGGCGAGGTGATCGCCGACCGAATCCTCACCACCCTTCAGTACATGTTGTGTGAGGCCCTCGCGAACCTCGCCAGTGACCGGGTCTTTCATGCGGTTGGTGAACACGCGCCGGTTCTGGAAATCCATGATGTTGTTCTGCGTGCCGGGATTGTTCATGAAGTCGTTCGCCACCAGCGAGGTGTCGATGGTGCCGGGCCGGCCGGCTTCGAGTGCGATGCGCGCGAGCGCATCGTGCGGCGCGCCCTGGAAGAACATCTCCGGCTGCTTGATGTGCTGGTTGCCGATGGTGCCGCTCAAGTTCTCCCACTCGGGTTCGTTGGGGTTGGCGGCGGGGTTTGTCGGGTCGATGCCAACGTGGCACTGCACGCAGGGGTGGCCGATGATGAAGCGCTTGTTCTGCTTCAGCTCGGTGGCTTCATAGGGCGCAGTCTGCGGGTCGAACACCACCTTGCCAGCCTCATCCGTGGTCGGGTCGGCGAAATACTTGCGATAGCCGAGCACGCCGCTGCTGTGCGGGTCTGGGCACTTGTCCCACCAGTACGTGCTGGCGTCGCCCTCCTTGCAGTCCGGGTCGTTGATGAGGCCGTATTTGGTGAAGCGTTGCGAACGCTCGCGGGTATCCAGCCAGGGATACCAGATGTCAGCGAGGCCATTCGGCGTGGTGCGCGAAAAGTGCTGGTAGATCTCGTCCTGATTGCCGAAGGTGCCCTTGAACCACACGTCGCGGCCGCGCCGCACGCGCTCGCGCGCGGCTTGAGCCTTGGCAGCGTCAGTCTTCGCCAACTCGGTGAACAGCGCCTTCACGTAGCGGCAGCTCTCGGCGTCGTAGCCGGTCGGCTGCGCCTGGTCGCAAGGCGGCGGTGCGGCCTGCGGGATGGGCGCGAAACCCCAGGTGATCTTGCCCTTGAAGGCGTGCGTGGCCGGACTGGTGCCGGGGAACCACACCTTGCGGGCGGCGAGCGTGGCGTAGAGGTTCTTCTCGTACCAGTCGCGGCGCGCGTTCAACTGCGGCGTGCCCTTGTAGATGCCCAGCGGCAGCAGCTTTTTGGCATCGAGGTCTTCGAGCGAGACCGAGCGCAGCGTGTGGCGGTACGGCGTGGTCGGCACCGGATATTTGCCCGGCTCCGGCCAGTAGTCCGCACCCGCATCGACCATCGGCGCGGCAGGCGCGGTGACAGCGGTGGAGCGCGCCGCAAAAGTGACGATGCCAACCGCAGCTAGGGCGATGTACAGGGCAGCGCGCATGGGTTCTCCTCTCTCGTTATTTTGGCCTTGCCGCCCTCGTGCCCGAGGTGCTGCTGGGATGCGCGAGTCTAGGCGCGCGACGGGGACGCGACAAGCCAGTCAGGCGGCTGGCAGAGGCACCCTCAACAGCACTTTGGTGCCGCCCTGCGTGGCCTCATCCCAGACGATGTGGCCGCTCAAGCCCGCTGCGTGCTCACGCATGTTGCGGGTGCCCTGCCCCTCGCCGATGGCCTGTGGTGCGTAGTGGCCGAAGTCGGTCACGTCCAGCACCAGCTCATCCACCAGGTGACTGACGCGGATGCGCAGCGCCTGCGTGCCGCTGTGGCGCAAGGCATTGCTGATGGCCTCGCGGACAATGCGTGCCAGGTGCAGCACCTGCGCCTGATCGAGCATCGGGTCGGGCATGTCGTCGGCCTGCTGCCAGGCGAGGGCGACGCTGGCGGCATTGAGTCGGTCCATGGCTTCGGCATGGACGGCATCCAGTGCAGCCGATAGTGGCCCCGGTGGACGCGCCGATTGCGACACCACGTCGCGCAATATGTGCAGCGCCTCGCGGGCGCGATCGGCCTGTTGCGGCGACTCGGCGCCGTAGACGAGGTCGAGCAGCTTCGCGCCGAGATCGTCGTGCAGGTTCTGGTAGATGCGCTGGCGCTCTTGCAGCAGCGCCCGGGCTTGGGCCAGGGCGGTATTCGCGGCGGCGGGCGAAGCGCGTTGCCAGAACCTCATGATGCCTTCCGCTTGGCCGCAGGCTGTGCCGCGCGGATGGCGGCCAGAAAACCCTGCACTTTCACCACGCGCGGATGATCCGGCTTGAGCACGGTCAGCAGGATCGGCAGCGAATGTTCGAGCATCGCGCGCGCCTCCTCGTCGCGACCGGCAACATGCAGGGCCTGGCCGTATCCGGCCTCGAACACCGCGACGTTGAAGCTGTCCGCGCCGAACACGGCGGTCGCCTCCGCGCGTAGCGCCTTGTAGAGCGCCAGGGACTCCGCAATGCGCTGCTGATCGATGAGAAACAGGCCCAGATCGTGACGCGCCCTGAACGGCTCCGGGTGTTTCGCCCCCATCGCTTTCGGCAACCCGGCGATGGCATGGCGGAACAGGCGCTCGGCCTCGGCCACGTCCGCAGCGACGCCGGTCTGCGCCAGGCCGCGCGCCAGATTGCGTTCGCCCATCAGGGCCGAGCGGCTGTCCACGCCCATCGTCTGCCGGGCCGCTTCGACATTGGCCTTGCCCAGCACCGCGGCTTCATCCCATTTTTTCTGGTTGAGCAGGGTGTTCACCAGGTTGCCGCGCGACACCACGGTGCTGAAGCCTTGTTCGCCGTAAATGGCGACATTGATCGGCTCCAGCTCGCGCAGCACCGCTTCGGCGGCAGGGAAATCGCCCGCACTCATGTGCAGCAGTGCCATCTCGTTGAGGGTGGTGGCAGTGAGCGGATGCTGCGGCCCGAGCGCGCGGCGGGTGCGTTCGAGCAGGGCCTTCTGCGCGGCAAGCGTGTTGGCGGTGTCGTCACTCGAAAGCCGCAATGCATAGGTGAGCCGATAGACGTTGTAGAGCGTGTAGAGGTCGTCCTTCGGCAGGGTCGCTTCGCTCTCGGCCACCACCGTGCGCAGAAAGGCGATGACGTTCTGGTAGTCCTCGCGCGCCATCTGCTGGTCGGCGATGTGGCCGGCCAGCACCATGCGCAAGCGCTGGGCCTCGCCAGTGGCGGGCGGCAGTTGCTCGCGCAGTTGCAGCAGCGTTTTCAGTGCGCCTTCGCGATCGCCCGCATCGCCTCTGGCGGTGGCATGCAGCGCCTCGATCTCGATGCGCAGCAGCGGGTCGGTGTAGCTGCCCGCGGGCACGGCGACGAGCCGCTCGCGGGCTTTCTCGAACAGCGCCAGCGCGTTGGGATGGCGCTCCAGTGCCTGCTGCGTGCTGCCCAGCGTCTTGTAGAGCTGTGCGGCCACCAGCGGCGGCACGCTCAAGTCCGTCGCCAGCACTTTTTCGGTGTTGGCGAGAAAGCCTTCCAGGGTGCGCGGGCTGTCGGGGCGGGCCAGCATCGGGTCGGGGGTGGCGAGCGCGTCTTCCAGAAACTTGTTGACCGCGCGCAGCTCGCCCGCACGACTCTCGGCAGCGTTGCGGGCCAGCGCCTCTTCCGCACGCGCCGCGTTCTCGCTCAGCGCAAAGCGGGTGCTGACGAGGGCCGCAAGCAGCAGCGAAACCACCGCCACGCCGATCGCCGCCGACAAGCCGCGGTGGCGACGCACGAAGCGCGAGGCCGCATAGGTGGCGGTGAGCGGCCGCGCCTCGATGGGGCGGTAGTCCAGAAACCGTTGCAGGTCACCGGCGAGATCAGACGCCGATTCGTAGCGGTCGCGCGCCTCGAAGGACATCGCCTTGTGGATGATCGTCTCCACATCGCCACGCGCTTCTGCAACCTTCAGCGAGAGGCGCTGCGGGGCCGTCTTGCGGCGTTGTTCCAGTACCGCCGTCAGCGAGGCCGACGCCGGCTGCGGATACGGCCGCTCGCCCGCCAGCAGCTCGTAGCCGATGACCCCGAGCGCGAACACATCGCTGCGCGGGTCGAGTGCTGCCGCCTCGCCGCCCAGCTGCTCCCAGCTCATGTAGGGCAGCGTGCCCAGCACTTCGCCCGCGCGGGTCAGCAGCGTTTCGCCATCGGGGTCGATGACGTGGGCAATGCCGAAGTCCAGCACCTTGGGCCCGCCGTGGGCATCGACCAGGATGTTGGCGGGCTTCAAGTCGCGGTGGATGACGCCGCGCGTGTGTGCGAAATGCACCGCCTTGCAGACCGCGGCGAGCAGCGCCAGCTTGTCGCGCAGCGGCAACGTGCGCGCGTGGGTGAGCAGGTCGGCACCCGGCACGTATTCCATTGCCAGGTACGGCTGCGGGCCGCTCGGCGTATCGGCCACATCGGCGGCGTAGAGGCGGGCGATGCCGGGGTGTTCGAGCAGCGCCAGCAATTTGGCTTCGCGCGCAAAGCGGGCGCGGGCCTCGTGCGTGGTGGCCACGCCACGCAACAACTTGAGTGCAACCTGCCGCGTGGGCTGCGTCTGCTCGGCCAGCATCACGCGGCCACTGGCACCATCGCCCAGCAATTTGAGAATGCGATAGGGGCCGATACTTCTGGGTAGATCGTCAGGTGACATGGACGGTGCCAGTGGTCCGCAAAGAGAAGCCAATACAGCCCGAGAGTGTCCATTGTCGCGTGCGATTCGGATAGCCTTAGCCGGTTATGCAATCGGCTTCCTTCCTGCCCCGCACCGCGCTCGTCTTGGACGACCACGCGGGCGCGCGTGGCTGGCTGGCCGCGGCAGTGGCGACGGCCTTTCCCGATGCCGTCTGCATACAGGCCGCGACCGTTGCCGACGCCTGCCGGCACATCGCAGCTCAGCCGTTTGACCTCGCCCTGCTCGACCTCAACCTGCCCGACGGCAGCGGCCTGGATTTGCTGGCTCGCCTGCAAGCCCAGCAGCCGCCGGCGCTGTGTGTGATCGCCACCATCTACGATGACGACGAGCATCTGTTCAGTGCCTTGCAACGCGGTGCGACCGGCTATGTGTTGAAAGAGCAATCGCGCGATGCGCTGGCCACCATGTTGCGCGGAATGGTTGAAGGTCAGCCGCCGCTGTCGCCGGCTATTGCGCGACGCCTGCTGCGACAGTTCGCCGCACCGACACCCGTCGCCAAAACGATCAACCCGCTGACCCCGCGCGAGAGCGAAGCGCTGGCGCTGATCGGCAAGGGCTTCTCGGTGGCACAGGCGGCTGCGGCACTTGCCGTGAGTCACCACACCGCGCACGACTACGTGCGCAGCATCTACCGCAAGCTGGCCATCGCCAGTCGTGCGGAGGCGGCCATTGCGGCGCGGGAGCTGGGGCTGGCGTAGCGCGTATTGGCATCAGGGGAGCTGGCGCATCCAAGCCATCCCTGGCGCGACTTCATCTCCCTGAACAACCCCTGCCAGGGCATCCATGCCCTGGCGTTCGACCCCGATGCGAGCGGTGCTCGCACGCACTCGGCGTCTCACCCCCACGTTCATGGGATGGGCGAGGGCGCTGCGGCTGCGCACGCTGCACGCACTTCAAAGTCAGACCGGTGCGCGCCATGCTCTCCAACACCCTTTCACTCCGCCGCACCGTCTGGGCCAGCACACTGGCGAGCAGCCTCACCATGCTCGGCGGCTGCAACGACAACAACACGCCGTCGGCGCCGATCCTCACCGTGCCGACGCCCAGCCCCGCACCGGCTCCAGTACCCGTTCCGGCGCCTGCACAGACCATCACCATCGTGCCCTCGCTCGGCCAGTTCAGCGCCGGTGCGCAGGTGCTGCTGCGGCGGCTGGGCAGTCCGCAGAGCGTGGCCGGCGTGACCAACGCTGCGGGCACCGCGACGCTCGATATCGCTCCACTCACGGGCAGCGGCCCCTTGCTGGTCACGCTCACTGGCGCAAACGGCGTGACGTACTTCGACGAAGGCACGCGTCAGGATCGCCCGTTCACCGCCAGCGACCGCTTGCGCGCGCTGGTGCCCACCGCAGCCGCCGGCAACAGCGTGGCGCTGACCGCACTCACCACCTTGGCGGCGCAGTACGCCGAAAGCCTCGGGGCCATCGAGGCTCTCACGCCGACACAGATCGAGCAGGCCAACGATGCCGTGCGCCGCGCCTTCAGCGCCGAGTTGCCCAGCTTGATCGCCACACTGCCGACATTGGTCAACAGCGGCACCGGTACCGGCACACTCGCGGCGGCGGATGGCGGCGAATACGCGCTCAAGCTGGCGGCCCTCGCCCAGCTCGCCGCCACCAACGGCAGCAATGCACTGAGCTTGCTGGCTGCACTGGCACTGGATATTTCCCGCGACGGCAAAGTCGATGGTCAAGACTGCCTCGCCGCCGCCTGCACGCCGGTGACGAACGCGCCCTACGCCCCGGCCAGCTTCATCGCCGACATGAACACCGCGCTCAGCGCCGTTGCGGCGAGCTTTGCCAATGGCGAGCTGCAACAGGCAGTGCGCGATGGCTTGCTGGCGCTGCATTCCACCGACTTCGCGCAGCCGGATGGCCCGGCCCCAAGCCCCACGCCAGAGCCGACGCCGACGCCGACGCCGACGCCAACTCCGACACCGACACCAACACCAACACCAACACCAACACCGACTCCCATCCCCAGCGACTACCCGCCCGCCGAACCCGGACAGGGCGCGAACGGCGCGGGCTTTGCGGTAGCGCGCTACCTCGCCCCGGTGGCGGGCAACTACGTCTTCACCTGCCAGCGCTCCGGTCGTGGCAGCGGCCCGGTGTCGCCGCGCCTCACCATCAACACCGATGGCTCGGTGGTGCTCGACGGCGTCACTGCCAACCCCAACACCCGCAGCCGCTGGGCCTCGCTGGTCAGCCAGCAGCAGCGCATGGGGCAGTCGAGCTATCAGTTCGATTTCAACAACGGCACCGTCACCGGCAATTTCACCGCCACCACGGCGGCAGACGGCAGTGCGCTGAGGGTGGACAACTTCAGCGGCAACGATGCCACCAGCCCCTACAACAACTGCGTTGTAGCCGAGCAACCCGCAGCGGCAGCGGCACTCGAAATCCGCCGCGACATCGTGCCGCGTGCCGGCAGCTACACGGCGAACTGCGTCAAGCGCAGCGGCTACAGCACCAGCGTGATCGCCGATGGCGTGCAGAACGTGCGTATCAGCCGCGCGGGCGTCATCAAGCTCGGCAGCTTCAAGCTGCCGTATTCCGAGATCATCCTGCGCCAGTACAGCGAGTCGCTCAGCGGCACGCCCACCTTCACCAACAGCACGCTGCTGCTCGCCACCGCCACCGGCAGCACCAAGAGCGCGAGCCTCGCCTTTGATGCCTACAGCGGCGCGATCAGCCGCTTCACGCTCAACGAAACCGACAGCCGTGCAACGGTGTGCACCGTCACCGGCTTCAGCGCGACCGACGACGCCATCGAGGCCACCGACGACGGCGGCCTGCCGGCAGGCGTGCAGACCATCACCGCTGGCGTCAGCAGCGCGCTGGTCGGCAGCTACGGCTTGAACTGCGCCGAGGGCGGCAGCATGGTGGCGCGCACGGCCACCATCGCGGCCAACGGCCGCACCACTTTTGAAGGCAGCCGCATCACCGATGTCACCGAGGGTTTTGGTTCGTTGACCTACAACGCCAATCCGCCGGTCAACATCTATTCGGCCACCTACACCCGCTCGGATGGCTTCAACACACTGCCGGAGGGCACGCCCACCAGTTTCACGCTGGCATTCAATCGCAGCGGTCAGGTGGTCTCGGCCTTGTATGCCGCTACCGCGCGCGGCTCCTTCAGTTGCACGGCGGCGAGCGGCACCGCGGCGAGCGTGCCAGGTGGTGCGAGCGTGCTGGGCGCTTCGCTGGCGCGCAGCGAGATGCTCAACTGCGCACGGCGCGGCAGCAACGAGGCACTGCCCAATGGCCTCACCGCCTTCAGCATCGGCAGCGACGGCAGCTTCACGCTCGGCAGCCTCACCTATGCACCGGCGGACTATCAAGGCACCGGTTCGGGCAGCGGTGCCGCCTTTGCCGACAGCTACGCCTACAACACCCGCGTGCCGGGCACCGCGCCAGAAATCGTCTCGCTGCGCCGCAGCGGGCAGTCGCTGGAGTTCACCGCCACGCAAGACAGCCAGCGCAACACCGACCGGGTGTTCATCAATATGGACGGCGACAACAACACCAACTGCAGCCGTCCCTGATCCGCCAAAATCTCGTGCACTGAACCCCACCCGCAACTGGAACTCCCGATGAAACTTGCCCCGCTGTTGATGTTGCTGTTGTGCACCGGGGCAAGCCATGCCGCCGCCACCCGCGACGAGATCACCAAGGAGGCCTTGGCGCGCGGCTACAACAGCGCCGACGCCGAGCGTCGATACGAGGCCTACAAACGCGACCCGCAGGCGCATATCAACGCAGCAACGGGGGCGATGGCGAATGCCTTCGGCACGATGGCGGCCAATGCACAGCGACGCATGGATGCCGACCAGAGCACCTACCTCGCCATGTACGACGCCGTGCGCGCGGGCGTGGACTACCCGCTGCAAACCCGTGCCGATGCCGATGCGATGAAGAGCATGCTGGAGATCAATGCCCGCACCGACGGCGAGGGCTACCGCTACTTCGCGCGCAAGCGGCTGATCGAGTACGCGCTGCATCTCAGGCCGCATTCGAAAGAGTTTTTCGCGAAGCCTGACTACGAGTACGCGGCCTCGAACCTGCGCAAGAACGCCTACAGCGACGATGATTTCTTTCCCTGGAGCGCGCTGATGCTGAGCCGCCTGTATCTCACCGGCCGCGGTGTGCCGCAAGACGATGTCGAGGCTTGGCGGCTGATCAAGCTCTGCCTCAAATACCGCAGCGACAAGACCGACTACAACAACAAGCCAGACCACGAGCAGTGCCGCGAGACGCAGGCCGTCATGGTGCAGCAGGGGTGGGCACAATGAACCGCACAACATCGATGAAATCACTGACGTCGTTCCTGTTCTTTCTGGCGGTGGCGACCAATCACTCGGCGGCCCGCGCGGGCACGGTGGCATTCAGCGATGACTTCAGCCAGAAAAAGGACTGGAGCAACCCGGCAAAAGGCGTGACCGCAGCACCCGACCAAGGCGGCCTGCTGATGAGCAACAGCGATGTCGCCTTGCAGAACACGTCCATCACGCACTCTTTCTTGCTGACGGGTGCGCTCAACTATCGCGTCAGCGCGAAAATCGCCTTCACCCAGCTCGGCGGCAAAGATGCCTATGCGGGCATCGAGCTGGTCTCGCCCGCGGGCGATGCGATCGGCTTCGTGCTCACACCCAAAATCAGCAAAGTCACGGTGACCCATTGGAGCCACGACGCCTGGGCGCCGAATCTGCTCCAGCTGACTTCAACGGCGTTGAAATCAGAGCTGGGGGCGATCAACACGCTCACCGTGGAGAGCAACAACGGCGCGTTTACGGTGTTCGTGAATGAGGTGCAGGTGGGCACCACCAAGGCCGTCGATTTCGCGCCGAGCGAAATCGGCCTGCGCGGCGGCGATCTGTTTACCGCGCGCTTCGACGACGTGAGCGTGACCGAGACCACGCTCGATACCCGCATGGCGCGGTATCAGCTGATGGAAATGGTGCCGGGCCAAACGCAGCTGGCGTTCGACGACTTCACCAGCTATTCGGGCTTGAGCAAGTTGATGTCGCTGACCAAGGGTAAAAACGACAAGCCGGAATGGGGCGAGATGTTCGACAACGACATCGGTCGCATCCAGATCGACGGCAAGCGCAAGCGGATGGTGATGGAGGCCAAGACCGAAGAGCGCGGCGTCAGCAAGACCATCGACTCCTGGTCGCCCCTCGCCTACTCCGGGGTTTCAATCAACGCCCGTCTCAACCTGGTGAAACTCGCCGAGGATGCGGACTGCGCGGGCATCGTGGTGGAGAGCACGAGCGGCAAGGACGACGACCGCGATCTGCTCTTCGGCTGCATCAACCAGAACCAGGCAATGCTGAAATTCTTCGACAGCAGCACCGGCAAATGGCAGGAGCTGCAAGCGGGCGACCTGGTGGAGCCCAACCCGACCACCGTGAGCCTGCGTCTGGTCATCAACGACGATCAGCTGCTGCTGTTTGTGGACACTCGCCTGCACGTCACGGCCAAGAAACCGCAGGGCTTCAAGTATTACGTGCCGGGCGTGAAGATTGATCCTGCGCAGACGATCGAGGTTCTGGAGTTTCAGGCGGCGGAGATCTAGCGCCGCACACCACGAACGTGGGATAGGCGCAAACCTTGTGCTGCGCGACGCTGTGTCCGCGGTGAATCCAGCCCCAGACCACGATCAGCAGACCACACCATGAAAACCAAAATCCTCGTCACTGCGCTGCTGCTCGGCGCCCACGCCGCCAGCGCGCAAGAACCCGCTGCTCTGCCCAGCAAATCCGACGCCGAGAAAATCCTCAAGGCGGACAAGGTGAGCAAGGGTGGCAACATCAGCCGCCTCGCCATCACCAGCTGCAACGTGCTGTTCGCCAACGAGACCAGCGCCAACGCCGAGACGCAGCGCGGCTTTGGCGATAGCACGGCCAAGCGGGTCGAGTCGCGGATTGATGCCACCTACACGATGCAGGGTATGGATGCGGCAACGCTGCAAGCTCTCGCGACGCAGATCTGCGCTGACGCCAGCGCGCAACTGGGCGCAGCGGGCTACACGATGGTGCCGGCGGCTGAAGTCGCCGCGCGGCCCGAGTTTGCCAAGCTGCACGCCAAGGGCAAACCAGTGCCGTATGCCTACGAGCGCAACGGCACCAAGTACACCAACTACGCGCCGCCCGGCGAGCAGGTGATCGACCTCAACTATCTGTCGACGCGCGATGTGTTCGGCGCGGCCTTCAGCGCGATGAGCGCGACCGAAAACCCGGCGATCATCGAAGGCACGCTGTTGAACGGCCTGCAAGCCAGCGGCGCGCACATCAACGTGATGGTCGATTTCGCCAAGCCGACATCGAACAGCGTGAAAGGGTTCTTCGGCAAGATCGCCGGCAGCGACACCGCCAAGGTGGAGGCCAAGATGCAGCTCAGCATCTCGGGCCTGATCACGCTCATCCCGCTCGAATACATTGATTGCGGCAGCGGCTATTGCATCGGTGCCAGCGACGCCAGCAAGGCCCCGCGCTTCACCAGCAAAGCGCCTTTGGTATCGGGTGCAAACGCGGTGCTGGATGTGGTCGACATCCAGAGCAAGGCCGAGAAAGGCGGCGAGCTGGCGGTGAACGCCATGGCCACCGTGATTGCACTCAGTGGCTACAGCTCGGCCACCACCAGCATCGAACGCAACGGCGTGGTGGTGGACCCGACGATCTACCAGAGCGAAGTACGGCGCATGGCGCGCGAGTTCGTCGGCATGGCGGCGGTGCTCGCCAAACCCTAACGATCCACGGGAGGGCCGCGCACGGGAGCGCGTTGCTTCAAACCGCCGCCGCAGTGCGCACAGCACGCGGCGGCGGTTTCGTATTCAGCGGTGGAACTGCCGCCAGTTGGTGCTCGCCGCATAGCCGCCGGGGAACACCGTCTCCAGCTCCGACTCGGGCACGCCGAGACGCTTCACCAGGATCTCGCCCAGCACGCTGCGGAAGTCGGTGGTGGGTTCCAGGTCTTCGCCCTGATACAGCTTGCTGGCCTCCATGCCCGGCCACTGGCCGTAGACCTTGCCGCCGGTCACCTGCCCGCCCATGACCAGCATCGAAGACGCCGTGCCGTGGTCGGTGCCGCCGAGGTTCTCGACCGCCTTGCGGCCGAACTCGGTCATGGTCACCACCGTGACCTTGTCCATCAGCGCGCCCATGTCGTCGTTGAAAGCCTTGAAGGCCGCAGCGAACGCCGGCAGTGAACTGTTGTGGCGGCTGAGCTGGTTGACGTGGGTATCCCAGTCGTCGTCGGAGGTGATGGTGATGACGCGTGGTGCCAGGCCGCCCTTGAGGGCCTGCGCGGCAACCTTCAGGCCCTGCCCCAGCGAGTTGGTGGGATAGGTCACGGTGGGCGCGGGCAGCGGCTCGGCAGCCAGCGCGCCGATGCTGCGCGCGAGGCGAAGCTCCGGCGCGCCGGGCGCACCGGCAATCTCGGCCAGCGCCTGCTGCAGGCCGGTGGCGGCATCGGCCATCACCGAGCCGTGGTTGTAGTCGGCGAAGTCGCGCACCGCGATGGCATTGGCGAAGCCTTGCAAGCTGTTGGGCACGGAAGATTCGGCGGCGAGTGCGGCCCAGATGTCTTCGTTGTGGGCGCTGTCGCGCTGCATCACGCGGCCGAGCCAGCCGCTGTTCACGCCGCTGCGCGCGCCGGATTCGGCAATCGTCTGCGCGAAGAAATGCGAGCGGTCGCGGCTGTCGGTGGGCACCCAGCCGGTGGCGGCGACGAAGCCCAGGCTGCCGGCGTCGAACAGGGTCTTGAGGTCGGTGAGCGCAGGGTGCAGGCCGAAGAAACCATCGAGCGGCAGCGGGTTGGTGATCTTCAGATTGGGTCGCGCGCTGGCATAGGCCGGGTCGCCCATCGGCACCAAGAGGTTCATCCAGTCCGCGGCAAAGCGCTGGAACACCACCACCAGCGTGCCTTCGAGTGTCGGCGCGCTGCTGGCGTCCGATGCGGTCGGGCTGCTCGTGCCCGTCACGGCGGGCGGGATGACGCCGGTTGCCGGCGTGCCGGAAGGCGTTGCCGCGGCCAAGGGAGATTGGGCAGCCTGCTGGCTGCAGGCGGTGGCGGCACCGGCCGCGAGCAGCGGCAGCAACATCCGTCGGGTCAGCATGGCATTACCTCAACAAGAACCAGGGGGAAGACAGCAGCACGAACACCAGGCCCTTGACGCGCTGTTCGAGCAGGCCCGCTTCCATCACGGCATCGGGGTCGGCCTCCTGTGCGACAAAGGCGAGTGCGGCGGTCACGGCCGCAGGCGGCAGCGTGGTGAACAGCAGGTTGGCGATGGCATTGGTGACGGCCGCGCGCGGTGTGGTGGCGCGTGTCACACCGGCCGCCACCGAAGTGCCGTTGAGCACAGCCAGCGGATCAGCCAGCACACGGCCAAAGCCAATGCCTTCCACCATGCCGACCAGAAACTTCTGCTGGTAGAGCAGCGAGTTGCTGTTGCCCCAGTACGCGGCCACATCCGGGTAGCCATTGGGCGGCACCCAGCCGAAGGGTTCGTGCCCGGCCTTGGTCAGGCCGGTGAACAGCGTGCCGTTGGGGCTCGCCACCGGCGTGCCGAACAGGTTGGTGTTGAGCACGGCGTCGAACGTGTTGATGCCGCAGGCGCGCATCGCGCCCACCATCGTCTCCAGCGGGCGCTTCTGCTTGGCACCGGCGCTGGCCGCGAATTCGGGCGAGGCGAGGATCAGCCGCAGCAGGGTCTTGATGTCACCGCTGCTGGCGGTGAAGGCGGCGGCGGCGCGGTCCACCAGCGACACCGGCGGCTCGTCCGCCACGAACTTGCGGCAGAGTTTGGTCGCGATGAAGCGCGCGGTGCTGGGGTGGTCGACGATGAGCTGCAGGGCCTTGTCGATTTCCGCCTCGCCAACCCCGGCGGGGAACAGCACGCCGAGAAAGGTTTTTTCGGTGGCGTCGTGCTGCGCGGCATTGAACTGCACCGTGCCGTAGCTCACCGCACTCAGCGGCAGGTCGGTGACGAAACCCAGGCCGCTCAGGATGCGCGCCAGTGCTTTGAGGTCGGCTTCGGTATAGCCGCCGCCCTTGCCGAGCGTGTGCAACTCCAGCAGCTCGCGGCTGTAGTTCTCGTTGATGGCATCGACACGGTTCAGCCAGTTGTCGAGGTAGTGCAGCATCTCGCTGCTGCGCACCACGGCGCGCAGCAGCGTCTTGAAGTTGCCCAGCGCATTGGGGCGGATCACGTCGCGGTCGAGATCGAGCTTGAGCGGAATCGGGTTCTTGCGGATGTAGGTGTTGAAGTGGTCGTTCCAGAAATCGACCATCACTTCCTTCAACTGCGCGGTGGAGAACAGCGCGCGGTGGAGCATCGCGCTCTGCAAGTGCAGCTGGTGCACGTTCACCACAAAGCCCGCGCCGGTGCTCAGGTACGCACCCGCACCGCCGGTGCTGATGAGCGGAAACAGCGCCGCGGTCAGCAGCTCGGTCTGGCCATCGCTGGCCACCAGCTGTTCTTCAATGAAAGCCGCGCGGCCGATGGACTTCACCCGTGCCAGTTCGGCCACGGTGGGGCCGAAACTGATGCGTCGCAGCAGATGCAGATCAGGGTCGCTGCCCGCGATTTCGGCAGGCGCCAAGGCCTGCGCGGTCGTAAAGAGATCTGCTGCCAGACTGCCGTAGAGCGCCGTGTAGGCAAACCCCTGCAGGAATGTTCTGCGCTTCATCGCGGTCATGATTTCCCTTGCCGACGCCGGGTTGTGTCCGTGCGTTCAGCAGAGCCTCATGCAATGAGCATTCCAAGGCAACTAGCAAATAGCGCTCAGCAGACCGGTGCGATCAGCCCCGGCAATGCCTGCTGCAATTGCCGCATGCGTTCGTCAGCCACGCCGGGCTCATAGGGCTGCGCGGGGTGCTTGCCCCAGACCGGCGCAGGCCAGGCCGGGTCGCCGTGAAAGCGCGCGATGTGGTGCAGATGCAGCTGCGGCACCATGTTGCCGAGGGCGGCGAGGTTCATCTTGTGGGGCTTGAAGATCAGCTCCATCGCACGCGCAAGCGCCACCGATTCGCGCAGCACCTGCAGCTGGTCGGCGTCATCGAGCCTGTGCAGCTCCTTCGCGCCGACGATGCGCGGCACCAGGATGCACCAGGGATACTGCGCATCGTTCATCAGCAGCAGACGGCAGCAGGGGAAGTCACCAACCAA
This sequence comes from Stagnimonas sp., assembly GCA_030652575.1. Taxonomy (GTDB): domain Bacteria; phylum Pseudomonadota; class Gammaproteobacteria; order Nevskiales; family Nevskiaceae; genus Stagnimonas. The sequence continues at coordinate 17,664 of JAUSQI010000063.1, forward strand.
ATAGGTATCGGCCGCCAGCTGTGCGTGCAACGTAAAGAGGGGCTCAGACAAGTGACACCGCCTGCGGCTGGATCTTGGAGCGTGGCGACATTTGTTGGCCTGCCATATAAGAGATTGAGCGCGCAGTGTGCCGTCTTCACCGCACTTCGCAACTGCGCGATCGCGAAAATCCGCGAGCCGCCACTACGCCATGCCGCGCTGACAAATCGCACTCTCCAGCCCGCTGCAATGAACCGAATCGTTGCCCACTGGCACGTCCCGCTCAGCGATCAACACCTTGTTCGATCCACATGCCGACGCCCGCTGCCTGGTCCACAGCCCCTGGCAATTGTTCCGCTTCGGGCGGCATGGCAGCGCAGCCGCCGTAGAGCTTGAGGCGATGGTGCCGGCCGTCCAGCTGCCATTCGACTTCGCTGCTGGGCATGTCGGTGGTGACGGCCCCGCAGCCCGGCTGGCCGGGGCGGTAGATGTCTTTCAATGCGGCCACCTTCGGCTGGCGCAACAGACTCAGCAGCGCGTCCAGCGCTGCGCCCCCGGCCTGGCCCTGCTGCTCGCCCAGCGCGGCGACGAAACGCTCGCCGTTGAACGTGACGCGACCACCGCCGTCGATGCGCACCGTGTATTGCGGGCAGCGCCCGAAGCAGGCGCCGCGCTTGAGCTGCACGTAGAAATCGCCTGCTGCCGGGCTGGCGGCATCGGCGGGTGCTTTTTTGGCTACCGACGGCTGTGTCGTGACGCGGCCGGGACTGGTTTTTTCGGCGTCCGAAGCTGTCGGAATATCCGCGGCCTTGACCACGCCGGTTGCCGGTTTCTCGGCCGCGACACAGGCCGAGAGCCCGAGCAGAAACACCACCGATGTGCACCGTGCCGTGTTGATCGTCTTCATGTTGCGCACTCCTCAAGACCAAAAAAATCCCGGGACGGTCACCCGTCCCGGGATGCTATGCCTAGCGTCTGAACGTCAGACCCGGCGACGGCGGCGCAGTGCGATCGCGGCAAAGGCAGGCAGCAGCAGCCAGAACCCGAACGCGCCGCCCTGGCCCGTCAGGTTCACCAGCGCGGGATTGGCAGCGACCGTCACCGTATCGGTCGCGGTGCCGCCGCTGCTGTCGGTCACCGTCACCTGGAACACATAGGTGCCCGCTATCGGCAGGGTGGTGGTGGCCTGCACGCTGGCGGCACTGAACACCGTCGTCGGCGGGCCGCTCAGCTGCGTCCAGCTGTAGCTGAGCGCATCGCCGTCCGGGTCGCTGGAGCCGCTGCCATCGAGCGTCACCGGGTTGAGCGCAATCACTTGGCTGTCGGTGCCGGCGTTGGCCACCGGCAAGCGGTTCACCGTCACGGTGACCGTATCGCTGCCGCTGATGCCCAGCGCATCGGTCACCGTCAGCGTGAACACGTACGATCCCGGCGCCGTCGGTGCCACCGAGGCCGAGGCCTGCGTGGCATTAGCGATGGGCGTGCTGACCCCGGCGGTCTGCGTCCAGGCGTAGCTCAGGGCATCGCCGTCGGCATCGCTCGACGCGCTGCCGTCCAGCGTGGCGGTGCCACCCGGCTCGATCACGCGGTCCGCCCCTGCGTTCGCCACCGGCGCACGGGTGACGATGAGCGTCACCGTGTCGGTGCTGGTCACGGCGCGCACATCGGTCACGGTCAGCGTGAACCCATAGCTACCTGCGGCCAGTGGCGCGACCGAGGCCGAGGCCTGGTTGGCGTCGCTGATCGGCGTGGTGGTGCCCGCCGTCTGCGTCCAGGCATAGCTCAGGGCGTCGCCATCCGGGTCGCTGGAGGCGGTGCCGTCGAGCGTGGCCACGCTGCCGAGCACGATCACGCCGTCCGCACCCGCACTGGCAACCGGAGCGCGGTTGTCGCTGACGCTGTCTTCGGCGACGACCGCACTGAACGGCAGGTTGGTGATGCCGGTGAAGCTGACGTTGTCCACGCCCCAGCCGAAATCACCGACGCCGCCATCGCTGACGTGACGGAAGCGCAGCTGCACGGTCTTGCCGCTGTAGGCGGTGCCGAAACTCAGCACCACCGGCTCCAGGAAGCCGTTGTTGGCAGCGAAGTTGTTGCCGACGAAGCCGACATGCTCGCCGCTGCCGTCGGGCGTTGCGGTGCCATCCGGCGCCAGCGCCACGAAAGTGCCGTTGTAGCCGTTGTTGCTGGTGAACGTGCCACCGGCATCGACGACATCGGCCCAGGTTGCACCGTTGTCGCTGCTGATTTCGAGAAGGCTGCCGTCGTAGCCGATCTGGTTGCCGGCGGCGTCGGTGCCGAGGAACTCGAACTGGTAGTAGTGCTCGAAACGCATCGAGAACTCGGCACGGCCCACGTTCAGCGGCGGCGTGGTCATGCGCACATCGGCATAGCTGCTGTTGTCCGGCGTGAACCAGAGCAGGCCGGTGTCGAAGGCCAGCGAGGGATCGTTGCCGTCTGCGACCGTCCAGCCGGTGCCGGTGCCGATCAGCGCGGGCGCCCAATCCTTCACGGCGGCTTCGGGCTGCTCCACGTCTTCGCTCGCGCGCAGGGCGGCAACGATGTCGTAGTTGACCGTCAGCACCAGTTGCAGCGGGCCTGCTTCGACCACTTCGCCTGCGGTGCTGCCCGCCTGCGGGAAATCGATGCTCAGCGTCAGCTGCTCGGCCGTGGTGGTCGAGGCATTGAGCTTGACGGTGATGGTGCCGGTGACAGTGCCGCCATAGGTGACCGGTGCCGCCGCCGAAGCCGGGAAGGTGATGCTGCCGCCGTTGCCGAAGGTGGTGTCGCCGTCGGAGGTCAGCTGCGCCGTCACCGGCTGGGTGAGGTCCTGGGTGCCGGTGCTGCGCAGGGTCACGCTCAGCAGCGCGGTTTCGCCCGGGTCCAGTTCGCCGTCGTTGTCGATGAAGCCATCGGCCCCGTTGGCATAGCCGAAATCGATGTCGGCATCGACGACTTCGAATGCGCCGGCCTGCGCCACGAAGCTCTCGACCACACCCGTGTTGTTGGCGTCGTCGCGATCTGGCGCGACCGCGCCCACACCCATGCCGCGCTTGGCGAAGGCGGCGGCCATCAGGTTGAAGTCGGTCGCGTCCGTCACGTAGGCGGCCGCCAGCAGGCCGTCGCGTGCTTCCAGCAGCGTCGGCGCGTTCGGCGTCATCTTCAGGCCCGCGATGATGTAGTTCTTCATCCGCGTCTGCGCCTGCGCAAAGCTGTTGCGCGGGTCGTTGAGCAGGCTGGCGTAGATTTCCCACAGCGTGTTGGCCCAGATCTCGCCGGTGTTGTGCACTTCGGAGTTGTCGGCACCGCTGGCGCCATAGGCGATCGGGGCGGTGGTCGGCAGCGGCACGCCATCCTCGATGTGCTTGAACGTCATCGGGAAGACCGACAGGCTGGTGGAATACGGCGCCCTGCGGATGCCGAAGTAGGCATTGCCCGCCGAGTAGTACGACTGCGGATAGGCACCCTGGTAGAGGTCGTTGCCGCTCACATTGCGGTCTTCGGGACGCACCGTCAGCATCATGCCGCTGAAGTCCGCCCAGCCCTCGCCCATGCCGACGCCCTGCTGGCTCGAAAGCCCCAGCGCGTCGCCCACCAGACGGTTGCTGGCGTAGTGGAACCATTCGTGCGCGACGATCTGTGCATCGACCGTGCTGTCGACATCCGCGTCGGTGCGCAGGCGCAGCCGGACGGTGACCGGATTCACGGCCTTGTCAGCGCGGATTTTCTGGCCGTCGGCCTGCGAAATGGCGAGCGTGCCGATGGTGATGCTGGCATCCGCTCCACCCAGGCCAGGTGCGGCGCCCGGCGCGTTGTTGGCGATGAGCACGCCGATGGCACCGGCGTCCTGCGCAAGACGTGCCTTCACGGCGAAGCCGCAGACACCACGGTCGATGAGCACGACCTTGCCCGACACGTCTGCGGCATTGGTGAATGCCGTGCAGCCGTTGGCCGGCACGCTCTCGATCAATACGCTGCTGACATCGAAGTTCTTGGCGCCGAACGAGGCGGTGTTGAACAGCGGGCTGTAGGCCGCTGCCGCCGTGGGCGTGACGGTGACTTCGCCGTCCTGAAAGCCGTCCCACAGGTACTGCTGCATGCGCGGGTTGCCGCCATCCGGCGGCGTGCTCATGTTGGCGTTGTTGCGGCCGCTGAAATCCTGCGCCTCGACCAGCAGCGCGTCGCCTTCGACACCGCCGCGACCGTAGTTGCTGGTTTGTCCGTTGCCGGCGGCCTCGTTGAAGCCGTTGTCGTACCACCAGTCGTGCAGCCAGTTGTTGAGATAGAACAGGTCGACGATCGCGAACTGCCGCTGGCTGGCAGTGGTGGGGTCGGTGTCCGGCAGGTAGGGATAATCGAAGGTGCCGGCCGCGGTGATCGCACCGCGGATATCGGTGGTGCCCGGGTCGAAGCCCTGCCCTGTGGCCACCACCGTTTGGCCGGCACTGTTGACGCGTGTGGTGCCGAACAGATCGGCGTAGGCATCGACGTTGTTGCCGGTGGTTTCCGTGGCACCCGGCGGCAGCCAGGGGTCGTTTGTGGAGATCGGCCCGTTCTGCAGGCTCACCAGATTGGTCGCCGCCGCAACACGCGGCGCATTGGCATCGGCCGGCGTGCCGACGAAGGGATTTCCCGTATTGCCCAGCGGGCTGTCGAAGGGCTGGAACGGCGCCGTCGCATCGGCATAGGTGCGGTAGGTGTAGGCGTCGTAGGCGATCAGGCTTTTGCGGAACAGCACCTTGCCGTCGCGCGCGGAGATGAGATAACCCATCGCGTATTCGTCGGCCAGATCCTGGCTCTGGGCATGGATTTCGGCATACCAGGCCGGCACCAGTTCACCGTTGAGCGGGTACCAGAACTTGCGGCTGCGCTGCTCGCCGACCGGGCGGATTTCGCCGGTCAGTTTCTGCGCCTTGAACACGCCGTAGTTGCCCAGCGTGCGCTGGCCGCCGAAGGCCGTCGACTCCAGCGACTCGCCGCTGAGATCGGTGAACGCGATCGCCAGCGCCTGCTCGGCGGAAAGGCTGAAGCCGCTGCTGCGGAAAGACTTTGCCGCCGCAGAATCGGCGCTGGCGAAATTGCCGGAGGTGGCCACCAGCTTCATGCCGCGGTCCATCATCACGTTCACGCGCTTGCCGAACACCTCGATGCCGTCGTGCATCTGCTGGTAGCGGGCGATGATCGGCCCCTTCTGGGTTTCATGCACATCGACCAGCTTGGCATCGGCGATCGAGCGCTTGCTGACATTCAAGCGGGTGGCCTGGCGGCCGAGATAATCGCGCGCGGCGGCATCGGTCATCAGCTCGGCCTTCAGCGGTGCCAGCGCAGCGGTCTTGATGCCGGCATCGCTCCACAGAAAAGTGCTTGCGCCTTGTTTCGCATCCCATTGCGAGCGGTAGCCGCTCAGTGACGGCAGCGTGGCTGCGGGCAGTTTGAGGCTCACGCTGCGGCGCACGGCGCCGGTTTTGGCATCGCGCGACTTGCCGTTGAGACTCTTCAGAAGCGCCGGATCACTGACCGCCGCAAAGCCGGGCAAGGCATGGGTTTGGCCGGCCTGGCCTGCCAGTGCGGCAGACGCCGTGGTGAGTGCCGCGAACAAGGCCACGCAGAACTGCTTGAGCATTTTCTCTCTCCCTGAGATGACGAAGCCGGCGATTCATTCGCACGGATATGGCACGCGTTTACTGGGTTCTACAGGCCGTTCGTCGCGTGCCGAAACGCTGGGTGGCAACCCCGCGTTCAAGCACGTCAAACAATCACCGACACGGCCACTCGACCCGAATCTACGCCACAAGTTACTCGAAAACTACTATCAAGCGATGTGCCAAATGGCCTGTTGTTTCCCACTGTTTTTTCTGAACAGGAGTCAGTTGGCACCCGCATCGATCCACTGACCGATCAAGACCAGGCCTTCAGTATCGACGACATGGCTGGCGATCGGCGGCATGCGATCGCGCCGCCGCATGCGCTCCCACACCAGGCTCTGTGCCTTGTTGCCCGCGCGGATGCGCTGCGCGCTGGCGATCTGTAGAACTGTTGCATCGCACCCTCCTGACAAGACGCCGTGCGAATGGTCTACCTCAACTGCGCCGCACCTGAATGGTGCGGCGCAGTTGATTAGACCTTGGTCTTGCTCACCACGGCCATCGTCAGGCGTGAGATGCAGGCGAGCTGCCCCTTGTCGTCTTCGATGCGGATTTCCCACACCTGGGTCGTGCGGCCGATGTGTACGGGCCTCGCGGTGCCCGTGACGATGCCGCTGGTGACGCCGCGCAGATGGTTGGCGTTGATGTCGAGCCCCACCGCAAACGACTCGTTGGGATCCAGGCACATGTTGGCGGCAAGGCTGCCCAGCTCTTCGGCGAGCACCACGTTCGCACCGCCGTGCAGGCGACCCCAGGGCTGCACGGTGCGGTGATCCACCGGCAGGGTGCCGCGCACGAAGTCGTCGCCGATTTCGGTGACCACCAGGCCGATGTGTGCGCTCATCGACTTGGCCGAGAGTTTCTGCGTGGCTTCGAGGCCGGGGTTCCATTTCCAGATGCTCATGCCTTCTCCGTGGATTGAAAGTGCGAACGGCATCACAGTTGCTTGGTTAAACTGCCCGCCTCGCTGCTGCCCACTTTGCCATGACTACCACGCCTTCAGTCCGCACCGCCCTTGTTGCCGGGGCCACCGGTGCCGTGGGCAGCGCCCTGCTGACCCGCCTGCTGGCCGATGCCCGTTACGGCAGCGTCAAGGTGCTGGTGCGCCGGCCGCTCGCGCAGTCGCACGCCAAGCTGGTGCAGCTGTTGCTCGACGACACCGGCCCGGCGCTGCTGGGGGCGAAGCTCGTGGCAGACGACGTGTTTTGCTGCCTCGGCACCACGCAGAAAAAAGCAGGCTCCAAGGCCGCGTTCGAGCGCATTGATTACCACCTGGTGTTGGAACTCGCCCGCGCCGCGCTGGCGCAGGGCGCCAGGCAGTTTCTGGTGGTGTCGTCAGTCGGCGCGTCGCTCAAGGGCTCGTCGTTCTACCTGCGTGTGAAAGCGCGCATGGAGCAAGCGGTGCTCGACCTCGGCTACGGCAGCGCGCACATCCTCCGGCCTTCGCTGCTCATCGCGGCCCGCGGCGAAAGACGCCCCGGCGAATGGCTGGCGCAGAAGATCGCGCCGCTCGTCGACCCGCTGCTCGCGGGCAGGCTCGCCATTTACCGCACGGTGCGGGCTGAAGACGTGGCCGACGCGATGGTGACGCTGGCGCTGCGCAACATCCCCGGCGGGCACACGCACCACTTGCCGTTACCAGATTAGTCCTGCCCGATGCGGTTGGGATGCACCGGCTTGGGTGGCTGGCGATGGGTTTCGCCGCAGCCGGCCAGCTCCGGCTCGCGCAGGCTGACGAGCACGGGGTCCACATCTGGCTTGCTGCCGCGCCAGAGCGCGAAGGCCTCCGCCGCTTGCGCGACCAGCATGCCCAGACCGTCGGCGATCACCGCCGCGCCCTGCAACTTGGCCCAGGCCGCAAACGGCGCGTGGGCGCTGCCGTAGCTCAGGTCGTAGGCCGCACCGCCCGCCGCCAGCAACTGACCCGGCAGACGCGGTATCGCGCCAGCGTGGCCCGCGCTGGTGGCGTTGATGATGAGGTCGTAGCTGTCGCCTTTTAGCGCCAGATGCGTGCGCGGCACGATGTTGCCGAGCGGCTTGAAACGTTCGGCGAGTTCTTCGGGCTTCCAGGGATTGCGATTGGAAATCGCCAGCTCCTTGGGTTGGCGCGACAGCAGCGGTGCGATCAAGCCGCGCGCGGCACCACCCGCTCCCAGCAGCAGCACCGTCTTGCCTTCAAGCGCGATGCCGAGGCGATCCAGATCGGCCAGAAAGCCCGCGCCATCGGTGTTGTCGCCGGCCCAGCCGCTGTCGGTGCGCGTCAGCGTGTTGACGGCCCCGGCGCGCTCGGCGCGCTCGCTGATCGACTCACACAGGCCCGCGACGGCGGTCTTGTGCGGCAGCGTCACGTTGATGCCGAGGTAGGGTTCGGCGTGCAGCTGCTTGAGCGTCTCAGCCAGCGCCGCCGGCATCACCTCCAGCGCCTCGTAGCTCAGCTTGTCACCGGCCGCCCGGGCAAAGGCCGCGTGGATGAAGGGCGATTTGCTGTGGGCGATGGGCTGGCCGATGACGGCGTAGCGGTCGAGCTGGCTCATGCCTTGCCCTCGCGCAACCATTGCGCCGCCTGCTTGGCGTAATAGCTCAGCACCAGATCGGCACCAGCACGGCGGAAGCACAGCAACGCTTCCATCAGCGCCTTCTTCTCATCGAGCCAGCCATTGCCAATGGCGGCGCGCAACATCGCGTATTCGCCGCTCACTTGATACGCCGCCGTCGGCATGGCGAACTCGCGCTTCACGCGGCTGACGATGTCGAGATAGGGCATGCCGGGTTTCACCATCACGAGATCAGCGCCCTCAGCGATGTCCTGCGCCACTTCGCGCAGCGCCTCGTCGGTATTGGCCGGGTCCATCTGGTAGTTGCGCTTGTCGCCCTTGAGCGCGCCGGTGGTGCCGACGGCATCGCGGAACGGGCCATAGAAGCTGCTGGCGTACTTGGCGGCGTAACTCATGATGAGCACGTCTTTGTAGCCATCGCGTTCGAGCACGCTGCGAATCTGCCCGACGCGGCCATCCATCATGTCGCTGGGAGCCACCATGTCGGCACCGGCGCGGGCGTAGCAGAGCGCTTGGCGACGCAGGATTTCGACCGTGGGGTCGTTGTCGACATTGCCGCGGGCGTCGAGCAGGCCATCGTGGCCATGCGTGGTGTAAGGGTCGAGGGCGATGTCGACCATCACGCCCAACTCCGGCACGGCAGCCTTGATCGCCTTGATCGCGCGCGGCACCAGTCCATCGGCATTCAGCGCTTCGCGGCCGTCATCGGTTTTAAGGTTCTGCGGGATGACCGGGAACAGGGCGACGAGCTTGATACCGAGCGCGTGCAGGGCGCGGCACTCGTCCACCAGCTGCGCCAGTGCCAGGCGCGACACGCCGGGCATCGAGGCAATCGGCCCGGCCAGATCCCCTTCCGCCACGAACAGCGGCTGGATGAGATGCTCGGGCGAAAGCTGCGTTTCGCGCACCATGTCGCGGATGAAGGCAGATTGGCGGGTGCGGCGCAGGCGGGCGTGGGGAAACTGTCCAGCGTTCAATGCGGTCATCCAGTAAGACGTGTTGGAGCGGCGATTATAGAAACCATGACACTCGAAGGCGCGGTGCAGATGACGATGGCGGCAATGCTGCGCACGGCGCCCGTGCTGCTGGTGCTCGCCGCGTTACTGTTTGCGGAGCGGCGCTGGCCTTGGCGTGCTGCCCTGCCACGGCACTGGGCGGGCAATCTGCTGCTGGGCGGGCTGTCGTTCCTGAGTGTGCTGGTGCTGCCCCTGGCGTCGATGACTGCCGCTGCGCAGTGGGCGGCGGCGCATGACTTTGGCCTGCTCAACCAGCTGGCGATGCCGCAGTGGCTGCGAATAACGCTGGCCGTCGTCGCACTCGACTTGGCGCTATACGCCCAACACCGCGCGTTGCACACAGGGCCGCTGTGGGCGCTGCATCGCGTGCATCACCTCGACCCGATGCTGGATGTGACCAGCGGCGTGCGCTTTCACCCGCTGGAGGCGGGTGCCTCCGCACTCTACAAATCGCTCGTCGTGTTGCTGCTGGGCGCGCCGGTCGCGGCTGCGGGGCTGTCTGCCCTGCTGACCCTGCTGGGCAGCCTGTTCACCCACGCCAACATCCGGCTGCCTTCGCGGGTGGAGCGCTGGCTGCGCAAGCTCGTCGTCACGCCGGCGCTGCATCGTATCCACCATTCGACCGTCTCAGCGGAAACGCAAAGCAATTTCGGTTCGGTGCTGTGGGTGTGGGATCACCTGTTCGGCAGCGCCAAGCCCCGTTCGAGTGCTGGCGAGGCGTTGCAACTGGGCGTCGCAAACCTGCTCGAACAAACAACTATTGCCAAAATGCTGTTAGAACCTTTCCACCGTCGCCCAGTCCAGTAACCTAGCGACTCCTATTATTCAAAGCGCCATGCAAGACGCCGCCCGCCTCGAATCCCTGATTGCTGCCACCGCTGGCGGTGATGCCGCTGCATTCCGCCAGCTCTACACCGAGACCAGTTCGCATCTGTTTGCACTTTTGTTGCGTATGTTGAAGCGACGGGATTGGGCGGAGGAAGCGTTGCAGGACTGCTTGCTGAAAGTCTGGCGCAAATCTGAAACCTACGACCCCGGCAAAGGCTCGCCATCGACCTGGCTCTTCACCATCGCCCGCCACCGCGCACTCGACCTGCTGCGGCAAAAGCGCCCCGAAGACAGCATGACGGTGACGAATGACGAAGACGGCTCGTCGACCATGATGGATGTGGTGGACGAGGACGAAAACCCCGAGGCACGCGCGATGGAAGGCGAAGGCATGGGGCGACTGGAGCGGTGCATGAAAGGCTTGCTGGACACCGAACGCAAGAGTGTGATGCTGGCCTATTACGAGGGCTATACGCATCCCGAACTCGCGTCCGCGATGTCGGCACCGCTGGGTACGGTCAAGAGCTGGGTGCGGCGCGGCCTGACCAAGTTGCGCAGCTGCCTGGAGTCAAACTGACCATGCGCTATCAAAACCCCGAGATGCGCGGTCAGCTCGCCGCCGAATATGCACTGGGCACCTTGCGCGGCCTGGCCCGCGCGCGCTTTGAAAAATTGTTGCGGGGCGACGCGACCCTGCGCGAAGAAGTCACTTTCTGGCACGAACGCTTCAGCGAGTTTGCCACCCGCCTCAAGCCGGTGGCACCCCGCGCCGTGGTGTGGACCGCGCTCGAACGCACCATCAGCCAAGGTCAGATGACCGAAGCCCACAAGATCGTGCCGATCTCGTCACGTCGCGCTGCGGCCGCCACCGAGACCAAGCCCCCGCGCGCGCTCATGTGGAAGACCTGGGCAGCGGCAGCCACCGTGGCGGCCGTCGCGATGGGCATCGGCCTGCAACGCGAGCAGAGCCGCGGCAACCAACTGGCGGCGTCTCTCGAAGCCGCGCAGAACAAGGTGCTGCCTTATGTGGCGGTGATCCAGCCTGCCGGCGGCGATGCGCGCTGGGCGATCAGCCTGCATACCGACAAGAACATCATGCGCGTGGTGCTCTCGGGCACCAAGATGCCGGCCGATGTGAAAGCCCGCAGCCTCGAACTCTGGCTGCTCGACTCGCACGGCAAGCCGCATTCGCTGGGTCTGTTGCCGGTGACCGGCAGCCGCTCTTTCGACATGCCGCTGCCGACCATTCCGGCGGAAGAAATGGGTGCGGCGCTGACCTTGGCCATCAGCGAGGAGCCGCGTGGCGGCTCACCCACCGGCCTGCCCACCGGCAAGGTGCTGGGTGCCGTGCCTGCCGTGCGGCCGATCTAGCGCGCGTCGTTCAAGGCCCAGTCGTAGCGGTCGCTGTTGTCGCCGAGTGATTTGAACGGCGCCAGTGCCATCTGCTTGGTGGGCGCAGCGTATTGCCGCAGGTGCGCGAGGATGCCGGCATCGTTGCCGCCGAAATCCTCCATGAACCAGACGTAGATGCTGGAGACGACCAGCTTGCCGCCCTCCACCTTGGCGCCGCGCGGATGGTTCACATAGGCCCTGGCACCGGCGTCGAGCAAGGTTTCCGTGCGTTCGGCGGTGTAGGCCTGGGTGGCGAGATTGGGGCAGCCGATGCTCGCGCAGTTGACGGCATAGTGGATGCGCGGGTCGCGCCAGATCGGGCGCAGGATGCGGTGCTCGACATCGTCCAGCGCCACCTGCGTGCCCTCGACCTTCAGCGTTTTCGCCGCCCACGGCCCGCCGAAAAACTGCGCCAGGAGGCCGCCGCCGAGACGAATGTCGCGGATGCTGGCCACCGGATATTTATCGACCACCAGCTGCATCGTCTGGGCGTTGTAGAGGTTGATCCAGTACGGCCGCTGTTCGGCGCGTGCGTAGCGGCTGATCGGCACCGACTGCAAGCGTTGCAGATAGGCCGCGAGCGCCGCCTTGTCGGCCACGCTGATGCGGCTGTAGGCCACGCGGTTGATGCCGTCGGCGCCGACTTTCACGTACTGCGCCAGCAGACGATCCCACTCTTCGTGGCCGATGCGCTCGGCGTTGGCGTCATCGTGCGCCTGCCAGCGCGGCCACAAATCCGCCTTTGGCGCGGCGTGCACGCCGCAGGTGACCAGAAACAACAGCAGCAGGGAAGCGAAGCGCATCGGTATCACGGGGTTTGCAGGCGCTCGTCGAACCAATCGAGCAAGTCCGCTGTGACTTCCGCACTACAGGTTTCGTTCAACAGCTCGTGGCGCGCACCTTCGTAGACGACCGTGGTCACCGTGGTGAGCCCTCGCTTGCGATAGTGCTCGGCCAGCAGATGCGTGCCGCGGCCGCCGTCGCACACGGGGTCTGTGCTGCCCGCAATCAACAGCACCGGCAGGGAGGCGGGGATGCGCTTCAGGCGCTCGGCATCCAGCAACACCGACCCTGCTTGCAGTAGCCCGGCCCACAAGGATGCCGAGCAGCGGAATCCGCAGTAGGGATCGGCCAGGTAGGCATCGACTTCCGCGGTGTCGCGCGAGAGCCAGTCCGATGCGGTGCGATTGGGCTTGAACGCCTTGTTGAAGGTTTTAAAGGTCAGCGCTTCGGTCAAGGCACTGCGGTGATCCGGCGCGAACAGCTTGATCTGGGCACGATTGAGCGCGAGCCCCACTGCGCGCAAGGGCCCCAGGGTGCCACTGGTGGCCGAGAGCACCACGCCCGCCAGCCCCGCGCCGTGCTCCACCAGATGGTGCTGCGCGATGAAGCTGCCCATGCTGTGCCCGAGCAGGAACAGCGGCAGGCCCGCATGGCGCTGCTCGATGTGCGCGCGCACGCCATGCACGGCCGAAAGCAGTGTTTCCCAGCTGCCTTCGTCGGCCACATGGCCGAGTGCGGCGATGCTCTCGACGGTCTGGCCGTGACCGGGCAGATCCTGTGCATAGACTGCAAACCCGCGCGCATTGAGTGCTGCCGCCAGTGCGGCATAGCGGCCCGCATGTTCGGCCATGCCGTGGACGATCTGCACCACGGCCTTCGGCTGGGTTTGTGGCAGCCAGGCATGGAGCCAGGCGCGGCGGCCCTCCGGCAGAGTCATGAATTGCGCTGTTTCGCCCATGTTGCTTGTTCTCCTCTTGTGCCGCGATGCTACTCAAAAGAGGAGAACACCATGACGGCACTGTTGGCGATAGACCAGGGCACGACTTCGACGCGCGCCCTCATTTTCGATCGCGATGGAAATAAGCTCGGCAGCCATCAGGTGGAGCTGCCGCAATCGTTCCCGCACAGCGGCTGGGTCGAGCACGACGCGCTGCACATCTGGTCCGATGTGCAGGCCTGCGTGAAAGGCGCACTGCATGCGGCTGCACTCGCGGCATCGCAAATCACCGCGATCGGCATTACCAACCAGCGCGAGACCACCGTGCTGTGGGATCGCGCCAGCGGCCAGCCCATCGCCCCGGCCATCGTCTGGCAGGACCGACGCACGGCCGATTTCTGCGCCGCGCACGCCGGCCGCAGCGCCTGGCTCGCCAGCAAGACCGGCCTGCTGCTCGACCCGTATTTCTCGGCCACCAAGATCGCCTGGCTGCTCGACCACACGCCGGGTGCGCGCGAAAAAGCCGAAGCGGGCGCACTGGCGTTCGGCACCATCGACGCGTGGCTGCTGTGGAATCTCACCGGCGGCAGCGTCCACGCCACCGATGCCACCAACGCCAGCCGCACGGCGCTGTTCAACATCCACACCCAGCAATGGGACGACGAGCTGCTGGCCTTCTTCAAAGTGCCGCGCAGCCTGCTGCCCAAAGTACGCGATTGCGCCGCCGATTTCGGCAGCAGCGATGCCGCACTCTTCGGCCATGCCATACCAATCCGCGGCATCGCGGGCGATCAGCAGGCGGCACTCGTCGGCCAGGCCTGCTTCACACCCGGCATGGCCAAATCCACTTATGGCACCGGCTGCTTCGTGGTGCTCAACACGGGTAGCACCTGTGTCGCTTCCGCCAACCGCCTGCTCTCCACCGTCGCCTATCGGCTGGGTGGCAAAACCACGTACGCCTTGGAGGGCAGCATCTTCGTTGCTGGCGCCGCCGTGCAATGGCTACGCGATGCCGTGCACCTCATCAAGTCAGCCGGCGAAACCGAGGCGCTGGCGCGGTCGCTCGAAGATTCGCAAGGCGTTTACCTGGTGCCGGCCTTCACTGGGCTGGGGGCTCCATACTGGGACCCGCAAGCGCGCGGGGCGATTCTGGGCCTCACCCGCGATACCGGCCTGGCACACATCGTTCGCGCCGCGCTCGAATCCGTGGCCTATCAGAGCCGCGATCTGCTGGAGGCGATGACTGCCGACAGCCTGGCCCCCACCGAGCTGCGCGTGGATGGCGGCATGGTCATCAACGACTGGCTGACGCAGTTTCTGGCAGACACCCTGCAAACCGCCGTCGTGCGTCCGCGCGTGACCGAAACCACCGCGCTGGGTGCCGCCTTTCTGGCCGGCTTGGGCGCGGGGGTGTATGCCTCTCTGGATGAACTTTCGGCGCTTTGGGCCGAAGAACGCCGCTTCTTGCCGGGCATGTCGGCGTCTCAAGCCCGGCATGCACATGAGGGCTGGCGTGCGGCGGTGGAGAGCGTGCTGCATTACGCACAACCGGCTGCACGCGTACGGCAAGCATAAAAAAAGCCCGCCGAGGCGGGCTTTTCAGTGCAGCTTGCTTCTACTTACTGTTTCACCGCGAAAGAGCGCACGGGGACGATCTTGGGGTTCATTGCCGTCAGGAAGGTCAGGGCGCCCGTGGTGAGGCTCACGGAATACAGATTGTAGGTGCCGTCCTTGAACGCGGTGGCGTAGGCGGTGTTGGCGCCGAGGATGTCGAAGCCGACCACGCCGTTCACGGAGATGTTCAAGGGGCCAACGGTGGTCAGCTGACCGCAGTTGGGGTTGGTGCTGTTGGGGCAGGCCGCGCCATCGGCAGGGTTGCCGCCGAGAATCGTCAGCACCGCGTTCTGGCTGTCGATGGCATAGACAGTCGTCGAGGCGGGCACTGCGGTGTTCAGCTGGCTGTTGGTGTAGGCAATGCCGGAGACCACGACCGATTTCCCGGCATTGACGTCGCCCGTCTTGTAGAAGAACTGGCTGTCGGTGCCCGGTTTGGCGCCGGTGGTGTCGTTGCGGCGGTAGTTCTGGCCCGTGCTGGTCGTGACGCGATAGACCTGCTGGTTGGCGACGGTGGGGTTGTAGTCGATTTCCACGGCCTTGTTGGTCAAGGGCTCCGTGGTATCAGGCGCGCCCATTTTGGTGGCAGCGCCAGTGGCCGGGTTGATCAGGTAGGACTGGCCATCCGAACCGATGCCATTCAGACCGCCGCCCTTGGGGTTGACGTCGATGGCGTACAACAGAGTGCCACTGTTGAGGCCGGTCAGGGCCTTTTCGTCAGCGAGCAGGGTGTTGAGGCCGTTGCCGGTGTAGATCGAAGTGCCGTCGGTGACGTAGAAGGTCACGTTCGAGACGGCCGGGAGGTCGGTACCACCATCGCAGCCAGCAATCAACAATGTCGCGGCAGCGAGTGCCAAGGCAGATTTCTTCAGCATTAGGTTGTTCTCCAAGTGGGTTGAATATATCGCGATAAATTCGTTGCCAACCGCCGTTGCGATGACACCGATAGAATCATGCCAGTTTCTAAAGATTAATTTCAAAAAACTGACCCATGCCAGCGCCCATTCGAGTGTATTTGTGAGCAGCCCCAACAATCCCACAGCGTCCGAGTCGGCAAGCGCGCATTCCATTACGCCGGATAAACCCGACCAGACGCATTTCGGCTTTACCGCCGTTCCTATTACCGAAAAGCAAAAACGTGTCGCGGGCGTTTTCACTTCAGTGGCCAGCAAATATGACGTGATGAATGACTTGATGTCGTTCGGCGTGCATCGGCTGTGGAAGCGCTTTGTCATCGACCTCGCCGGCGTGCGCAGCGGCGAAAAGGTGCTGGATGTGGCCGGCGGCACCGGCGATTTGACCAAGGAGTTCGCCAAGCTCGTCGGCCCCAAGGGCCTGGCGATATTGAGCGACATCAACGCCGCCATGCTGGGCGAAGGCCGCACGCGGCTTGCCGACAAGGGCGTCGTGCAAGCCCCCGCCGTGCAGCTCAACGCCGAGCAGATCCCTTTTGCCGAAGGCACTTTCGACTGCATCACCATCGGCTTTGGCCTGCGCAACGTCACCGACAAGGACAAGGCGCTGGCGAGCATGACCAAGTCGCTGAAGCTCGGCGGGCGCCTGCTGGTGCTGGAGTTCAGCAAGCCGCTGCTGGAGCCGCTGTCGAAAATCTACGACGCCTACAGCTTCAAGCTGCTGCCGCTGATGGGCAAGCTGGTTGCCAACGACGCCGACAGCTACCGCTATCTGGCCGAATCGATCCGCATGCACCCCGATCAGGACACGCTCAAGGGCATGATGGAGCGCGCAGGCTTGAGCCGCGTGCAGGTCTACAACCTCACCGGCGGCATCGTCGCGGTGCATCGCGGATTTCGCCTCGAATGACCCCCGCATTGATTTGCGCTGCCGTCGAGGTGGCGCTGAACCGCACGCTGCGCCTGGAGCCGGAAGTGCTGGAAGACTTCGCCACGCTTGATGGCCGCGTGCTGGCCTTCACCGTGGATGGCCTCGAATGGGATTTCTTCATCGAATGCATTCCCACCGGCGTGCGGGTGCTGCCCAGCTTCGAGCGCAAGGCCGATGCCCATGTGCGTGGCGGCGCGATCGGCTATGCGCAGCTGGCGCGGCAGTTCAAGAGTGGCGACACCCATCTGCCGCCGGGTGTGACGGTGGATGGCGATGCCGAACTGCTGCACCGCTTCACCAAACTCCTGGCCCGCATCGGCTTCGAGCCGGCCGAGCTGATCGCCCGGTTCACCGGCGACGGCGTCGCGCAACGTCTGGTCGGCGGCCTGCAAGGGCTGTTCGGCTGGGGCGGCAAGAGTGCGAAGACGATGACGCTCAATGCCTCCGAATACCTGCGCGAGGAAACCTACGACCTGGCGCGCAAGATCGACGCCGAAGAATGGGGCGCTGGCGTCGAGACCCTGCGCGACGATGTGGCGCGGCTGGAAGCACGGCTGAATAGATTGAACAAACCCGTCGCATCCTGAAATTTTGGGGCGATCCATGAGCTCATATCCAGTCATCTCAGTGCTTGCGAATGAGATTGACCAAGACGAGCAACTCGGTAGCAAAACCAAGTTCTGGATCCGTCGCGGCGAAGATCGTTGGCTCTTTAAAGAGGCTCGCCCCAATACCGGGGAAGACTGGGCCGAGAAAGTCGCCTCTGAAATCGCCAAGCGACTCAATATCAACACTGCCCAGGTTGAACTCGCGGAGTTCGCAGGCAAGCGAGGCTGCCTTTGCCAATCCTTTCTCAATCGTGACAAATCTTGGACGCTGATCCACGGCAACGAGGTGTTGGCAAAGCTCGGCGTCTATGATGGTTCTAAGAAAAAGCGGCAGGCGGATCACACTTTTGCGAACATCGCTAAATCGCTGGCTCATCTCAAGCCATTCCCTGAAGATGCCGTTCGTGATTACGTATTGCCTCTGCTTGCAAGCTACGTCGTTTTCGATGCCCTCATCAGCAACACGGATCGCCACCACGAAAACTGGGGCCTACTTTGGAGTGAAGCGGCGACAGACGCGTTGCACATCGAACTGGATGTTGCTCCGACCTTCGATCACGCCTCATCGCTGGGACGTGAACTCACCGAAGCGGCGTGCGAAACGAATCTGGCCCGGAAAGATGCTATACCCACATACATCCGTCGCGGCCGTGGTGGCATTTACCTTGATGCCTCTGATCAACACGGCGCAAACCCTTTGGCCTTGGTCGAAGCATCCGCTGTGCAATATCCGGCCTATTTCATGCCGACATTAAGCCGGTTGAGAGACATACCGCTCGTCGACCTCTTGCAGCCCCTTGATTTGATTCCCGATGGACTCATCGGGAATGCCAACCGTATATTTGCCAAAGCCATGTTGTCCTACTCGCACACCGCATTGTCCAAGCTCGCGCCATGAACACTCTTTTTCTGGCCTGGCAGGCACCAGACCCCAAGCGGGCATGGTTTCCGATTGGCCGTCTCGATGTTTCCGATAACCGGAAAGACTATTACTTCCGCTATTTGGAGGGTGCCCGCTCTGCGAAGCTAAGCGAAGGCTTCAAACCGATGCCCGTGTTCCCTGATCTTGAGCAGATTTATCATTCCCCGGAATTGTTCAGCATGTTCCAGAACCGGGTGATGACTCCGCAAAGAAAGGACTTTGATGCTTACCTGTCCAGCCTGAACCTGGATAGCGCCTCATACGATCCGCTCGAAGTTCTTGCTGTGACGGGTGGTGAGCGGGCGACCGACAATTTCGAGGTATTCCCGAAAATCAGCAAGCTCGCTGACGGCAGCTTCAAATGCCGTTTTTTCTTGCACGGATTGCGACATACAGCGGCCAGCGCTCAGCGAAGAGCCGAAACTCTTGTCCCGGCTGAGAAGCTGGGGGTATCCATTGAGCTGACGAATCCGGCTACCCGAACCGCACTGCAATTGCTGACCTCTGACTACCAGATGATTGGCTGGGCACCGCGCTACCTGGTCAACGATCTGCTCAGGGCGATTGCCAATCAGCACCAACTGCAAGCAACTGTTGTGCGTATCAACGAGGCCCCAGCACCCGAAAAAAGGCGGTTGCTGATCGAGCTACAAGGACAGCTTCCGAGCGACTACGAACCCATGTCCAGCGAATTGTTTCGCCCCATTTCCGCCCTGACCTCTGATCAGGATGATTAGCCAAGCGAGCTGTAAATTTCGCTTTTGCAGTGCCTCAGCGATGTTTAAAAAAATCTTCCAATGAAGTCTCTGGCCCGCCTCTGGACCATCCACCGCGTCATCCGCCGCTACGGCTTGCAGGAGTTCTGGAACGGCAAGCCCGCCAGCGACCCACGCCCGCGCGGCGAGCGTCTGCGGCTGGCGCTGGAAGAGCTCGGCACGGTCTTCATCAAGTTCGGGCAGGCGCTCTCGACGCGGCCGGACGTCATCCCGCCCGACATCGCGCTGGAACTGCAGAAGCTGCAAGACCAGGTGCCGCCCTTCCCCACCGAAGTGGCGAAGCAGCTGATTGAAACCGCGCTGGAAAAACCGCTGCCGGAGCTGTTCGCGCGCTTCGACGACGTACCGCTCGCCTCCGCTTCGGTGGCGCAAGTGCACACCGCCAAGCTGCACGGCGAGCCGGGGCTGGAGGTCATCGTCAAGGTGCTGCGCCCCGGCATCGAGATCAATGTGGAGAAGGACATTGGCCTCTTGCACACGCTCGCCTCGCTGGTGGAGCGCCTGCATCCCGAGGGCCATCGCATCCAGCCCGTGGCCATCGTCGCCGAGTACGCCAAGAGCCTGCGCGACGAGCTGGACCTGATGCGCGAGGCCGCCAACTGCGGGCTGCTGCGTCGCAACTGGCTGGGCTCGGAGCTGATCTACCACCCGCTGATCTTCTGGGATTTCACCCGCCCCAACGTCATGGTGCAGGAGCGGCTCTACGGCCACTCGGTGCGCGAGCTGGATTACTTCCGCGAGCAGGGCGTGGATTTTTCGGTGCTGGCCGAACGCGGCGTGGAAATCTTCTTCAAGCAGGTGTTCCGCGACAACTTCTTTCACGCCGACATGCACCCCGGCAACATCTTCGTCGACATCAGCAACCCGAAGAAGCCGAGTTATCTCGCCCTCGATTTCGGCATCGTCGGCCAGCTCACGCCGCAGGATCAGCGCTATCTGGCCGAGAACTTCCTCGCCTTCTTCAACCGCGACTACAAGCGCGTCGCCGAGCTGCACGTCGAGAGCGGCTGGATTCCGCCCGGCACCCGCGTCGAAGATTTCGAGAGCGCGATCCGCACCGTCTGCGAACCGATTTTCGGCCGGCCGATCAAGGAAATCTCGTTCGGATTCTTTCTGCTGCGCCTGTTCCAGATCGCGCGGCGCTTCCAGTATCAGGTGCAGCCGCAGCTGGTGCTGCTGCAAAAAACCCTGCTGCAGGTCGAAGGCCTCGGCCGCCAGCTTTATCCCGATCTCGACCTGTGGAAGTCGGCCAAGCCGATCATGGAAGACTGGATGAAGAAGCGGCTGGCGCCGTCCACTGCCTTCATGAAGCTGCGCAACCAGGCCCCGGCGCTGGCCGAGACTTTGCCGCTCTTGGCCGAGAACGCGCTCAAGCGGCTGGAGCGCGGCGAGCCCCTGGGCGGTGGTGTGTCCGCGAAGGAGCTGGCCGGCTTCAAGGCCGAGCTGCTCGGCAGCCAGCGCAAGACCCGCGCGGTGGTGTTTGCCGCAGGCGCGCTCATCGCCGCCGCCCTGCTCTACGGCTACACACCCTCGCAGTCGCACTGGCTTGGCCTGCCGCCGCTGTCCTGGGGTTTGCTGGTGGCCGGCGGCATTGCACTCTGGCGGCAGCGCTGAGCGCACGATGGAGGTCGGCGTCCAACTACTGAAGGCGCTGACCGTGCTGCTCACGCCGCTGGGTCTGGCGCTGACGCTGATCCTGATCGGGCTCGCATTGAGCCGCCGTAGCCTGGTGTTTCTGGCCGCGATCTGGCTCTGGGTATGGAGCACGCCGATGGCGGCCGAGTGGCTGGGCGGCACGCTGGAATACCAGCACGTCATCCAGCCGATCGCCGCACTACCCGGCGCCGATGCCATCGTCATTCTCGGCGGCGCGGTGGATGCACCGGTGCCACCTTGGTTCCCCGAGCCCAACCTGAGCGCGGCCGCTGACCGTATCGTGTTTGGCGCCAAGCTCTGGCATGCGGGCAAGGCGCCGCTGGTGTTCTTCAGCGGCGGCGCGCTGCCCGACCAGCCGTCGGAGGCCGCTGTGGCCGCCGAGTTGCTGGTGCTGATGGGCGTGCCGGCCAACGCCATCGCGCAAGAGGGCGAAAGCCGCACCACGCGCGCCAATGCCGCCTTGAGCGCGCCACTGCTGCGTGCGCGCGGCATCAAGCGCGCCTTGCTGGTCACCTCGGTATGGCACCTGCCGCGTGCCCTGCAAAACTTCGAGGCCGCGGCGCCCGACATCGAATGGATCGCCGCAGGCTGCGATCAGCATACGTTTGCGGATGTCGGCTTCGTCGGCAGCCGGCTCATGCCCAACACCGAGGCGCTCGACTTCTCGCGCAAGATGTTCAAGGAGTGGCTGGGTATTGCCTGGGCGCGCATCGGCGGCAGCTGATTTTTATCGGCGTCAGCGTCACGGTTTCACACAAGTTGCATCAGCCTGTCATCGCCGCTGCTTAACTTTCGGAACCGACCTTCGCCGTCCTCCGTCATGGAAAGCCCCGCTGCCAAACCCGCCCTCAATGTGCTGGCCTTGCGCCGCAGCGTGGAGCCGATTGCCCCCACCACCACGGTCAGCGAGGCCGCAGACCAGATCCTGTCGGAGGGCTATGCCGAGATGCTGTGCCTGCCCATCGTCGAGGAGGGTCGCCCGGTAGGCGTGATTTCACGGCATCGCTTCAACGAGATTTTCCTCACCCGCTTCGGCCGCGAGATCTATGGCCGCAAGCCGGTGGTGCGATTCATGAACCCGACGCCGCTGACGGTCGAATACGACCTGCCGCTCGAAAACGCCGCCGAGCTGGTGGGCGCACAACTGGCCGCACCGATCACCGAGGATTACATCATCACCCACGAGGGCCGTTACATCGGCATGGGCGTGGTGGTCGATCTGCTCGCGGCCATGCAGAAGCGGCTGGCCTTGCAGGTGCAGCAGACCGCCGTTGCCTACCGCAAGCTCAAGTCCAGCCAGGCTGCACTGGTGCAGGCCGAGAAAATGGCCTCGCTCGGCCAGATGGTGGCCGGCGTGGCACACGAGATGAACACGCCGCTCGGCTACGTGCGCAACAACGTCGAGATGCTCGAAGGCGTATTCGCGCAAATGAACGAGGCGCTGACGCAGCATGAAGCACTCAGCCAGCTGCTGACCGACCCCAACGCCGACGAACAGATGCTGGGCAGACTGCTCTCGGTCGTCGCCGCCCTCGATTCAGACCTGCGTGGCAGCGGCATGGTGGAAGAAGCGCAATCGCTGTTCGGCGACACGCTCTACGGGATCGACCAGGTGAAAGACCTGGTGGTCAACCTGCGCAACTTCTCGCGTCTGGATGCCGCGCAGACCAGCGATGTGCATTTGAACGACTGCATCGAACAAACGCTGACCATCGCCAACAGCGTGGTCAAGGACAGGGCCCGCATCGTCAAGCAGCTCGCCGCGCAACTGCCGGTATTCAAGGGCGGCCCTTCGCAGATCAACCAGATCATCCTCAACCTCGTCACCAATGCTGCGCAGGCGATTGGTCATGGCGATGGCGAGATCACGCTCACGACCTGGAGCGACGCGAAAAGCGTGCATCTCTCGGTGGCCGACAACGGCAAGGGCATCGCCGCCGATCATCTGCCTCGCGTGTTCGACCCTTTCTTCACCACCAAACCGCAAGGCGAAGGCACTGGACTGGGCCTTTCGATCAGCTTCCAGATCGCACAGGCGCACGGCGGCAGCCTGGGCGTGCGCTCCGAAGTCGGGCGCGGCACCACCTTCACGCTGAGCCTGCCGCTGACCGCCAGCAAAATCCCGGTTTCGAGTTTCGCGGAGGAAGCCGCATGAGCACGCCGTATCCCCTGCAGGCACGACTCGGTGCGGCGGCGCGGTTCGCCGATGCCAACAGCGGCCCCGCCATCGTCAAGCCCAAGCTGCTATTGGTCGATGACGAAGAACGCATCCTGCGCTCGCTGGCCATGCTGTTCCGCGCGCAGTACGACCTGCGTACCACCACCGATGCCCACGAGGCGCTGCGCATCGTCGAACGGGAGCAGATTCACGTCATCGTCTCCGACCAGAAGATGCCGATCATGCGCGGCGCCGACCTGCTCAGGCAGGTGAAAGAGAAAAGCCCCCACACCATGCGCCTGCTGCTCACCGGCTACTCGGAACTCGACGCCGTGGTGGACTCGGTGAACGAGGGCGAGATCTTCCGGTTTCTCAACAAGCCCTGGGATGCGCAGGAGCTGCGCACAACCGTTTCGCAGGCGATGGAAATTGCACAGGCGTCATTCGCAGCACCGCCGCAAATGGCCAGCACCATGCCTGAGTCGGCACCGTCGATCGCACCATCGGCCGCGCAACTGATGACGGCCACCGGCAGCTTCGTCTCGCCGATGTCGGGCGAAATGATCCTGGTGGTGGACGACGACCCCGAGGTCGCACGGGTGATCCAGGAAGTCGCCGGCCCCAATCAACCCGTGCGCTGGGCGCGCTCCATCGACGAAGCCTTCACCATCATCGCGCAGGACAACATCGGCGTGGTGGTGGCCGAAATCGAAGTCGGCGGCGAGCGCTTCACCGGTGCGCTGAAGGTGCTCAAGCGGCAGCACCCCGAGGTGGTGAGCATGGTCATCACACCGTTCAACGATGCGGGTCTGCTGATCGGCCTCATCAACGAGGGGCAGATTTTTCGCCTCATCCCCAAGCCCATCCGCAAAGGACCGCTGGCGATGAACCTCGCCTCGGCCCTCAAGCAGCACCGCCTGTTGAAAGCCGCGCCCAAGGCCTTCACCGCGCGCTATGCCGTGCAGGCCAGCAAGTCCGCCGATGATTTGAGTATTGCCAGTCGGGTGATGGGCTTGCTGTCGCGTTTTCGCAGTCGCACGGCTTGAATGACCTTATGCGCCGCCCACAAAAAAAGCCCGGCGGTGCCTAGCCGTTGGTTAAAGGTGTTGATTTTTTTGAAGTCAGTTCCCTCTACAACTACTGCATCGTGGGCAAAGACAAGCAGACCCACGCGATGCGGCTTGGCCTTGCCAAGGGCAAGGTGAGCCTCGAAGACATCATCTATTTTTAACGCATGTAGGTGCTGTGAAAGCTCAAGCAATCAGTCGGTACCTCCTACAGGTAACCAACTAGGTCAGAGTCGCAATGTGAAAGAGGGTGCCGATGCCTTGAATTACAATTCAAATATGCTGGAGGGCGACCGCCTCTGGCCTCCAGCTCTGGTCAATTCTCAATCGGCAGCGATAGTCAGTTTTGAGTCGGCAGCAACACTCGGTAGCCTGAAAACATGAAAATTGCGGCCACAGATACTTCGAGAGGTAGTTGCGAAGAGCAAGCGCCATTCTTTGCGCCTTCCCCCGTGGCTGATTTCATGGTGTCGATGTTCTGGTTTCTTCCGAAAAATCCGTACTGGGTAGATGCGACATCGGTCAGTGTGAAGCCGCAAGTAAGAGCTGCCTGATGTCGGCAACGACTTACACCACTGATACTCGTCCGCTGGCACAGCGTCTCGCTGCTTATGGGTGTACGAGCGTCATTCGCCTAGACGAAAAGCTCTCTGGCCCTCTTCAGCTTGACTACCTCGACCTGTTGCCCAAGCAGAGTAACCATACGCCTGTTCTTTCAGCTGTTGCTGAGCATCAAGGCACCGCATTGCTTTATCTCGTGGATGTAAGCGGCGACGTGAAAAGCGATCCGGGTTCACTGGCTAAAGTGCGCTGCCAACTCGCCAATCGTAGCGACCCAGCGTGGCTCGGCGTAGTGCGCAGTGGCTCGTTGGAAATTTTCCCCATCGGTTTCCACGAAACTGCCGATTCGCTTCCCGTCAGAATTATTGAGGAAAACAGCGCAACGGCACCGCTGTTTTTCCAGGGCCTTGTGCATGGCACCTTTGAGGAAAACCATCGGTTGCGGGGCACCGACTACGTCTTCCAAAAAATCTTCGACCTGCTCACACGCACGACCAATGAGTTCGTTCCGAAAGATGGTAAAGGTCGATTGGACGCACTCGAAGTTCTCTCGATGGCCGGACGTGCCTTGTTCTTCCGCTTCCTCATCGATCGGCGCATCGTGCTGGAAAACGAGCGTGGCGAAATCTGTCCAGCAGCGAGCGAACTTAAAGACGCCTTCTCCTCGGCAGAGAGAGCCGCACAAACATCAGCTTGGCTCGATGCGACCTTCAACGGTGACTTCCTCCCGCTCATCGACGAATCCATCCCCGCCGACAATCACGATGCTCGTCAGACGGCCTACCTTCGTTTCTTTAAGCGTACTGAGCATCTCGTTGGAAAACGAATTTTCACCCATCTCGATGCGATTCTCAGGGGCTGGCGTGCCTCTGGAGACTTTGTCCAAACCGAACTCGACTGGGGCGACCTTGATTTTGCGCACATTCCTGTAGGCGTGCTAAGTCAGGTGTATGAGAGCTTCTCTCATCGTGCCGACCCACTCACGGCGCGTGATACGAGCGTCCATTACACCCCGCGCACCATCGCCAGCTTGATGGTCGAGGAAGCCTTTGCCGCCACGAAAGACAAGGCGGGTGCAAAGGTACTTGATAGCTCATGCGGAGCGGGCATTTTTCTTGTGCTCGCGTTCCGCCGCCTCGTCCGCGAGCAATGGAATGGCGGTGAGCGCCCCAAAACCTCGGTCATCCAAGACATTCTCTACAAACAGGTCCGCGGCTTCGACATTAGCGAATCCGCGCTGCGCCTCGCTGCACTCGCGCTCTACATCACCGCTATCGAACTCAATGCCAGCCCGCGCCCCCCGCAGGCGCTCAAGTTCCCGCGCAACCTGCGCGGTGAAGTTCTATACCGTTTCGGTGGCGAGGAGGGCGATGGCAAGAAGGTGTTCCCACTTGGCAGTCTCGGCTCGGAAGTTTCACCGAAATTCAACAAAACCTTTGACATCGTTATCGGGAACCCGCCGTGGACTCGCCTTCGAGACGATAAAGATACGAATGCAGTTAAGAATGAGGCGAAATCCGCCAGCGATGAGTTAAACAAAGAGTTCACTGCCATTGGCCAAAGAGTGCTTGCCGCACGCGGTTTAGCGGATCTTGCTAGACGATTTCAAAACCCAGACAAGAATCCTGACCTGCCATTTCTATGGCGTGCAATGGAGTGGGCGACAGATGGAGGCGTTATTGCCCTCGCCATGCCTGCCCGACTGTTTGGGCGAACATCGGGGAAAGGCTTCGAGGCTTGGCGCGCCGTGCTGCATAGCGTTGAGATTACAGGGCTTATCAACGGAGCTGACTTGAGGAAGACTGCCGTGTGGGAAGGCGTGGACATGCCGTTCTGCCTGTTCTTTGCGCGCAATTCAAAACCCGGTCCAGACCACCGCTTCCAATATGCCGCGCCCAGTTACGAACCTGACCTCAATGGAGGCGGACGCTTCCGCATTGATTACGAATCAGCCAATCCACTCAGCATTGCACGTTTGGAGAAGCAGCCGTGGCTGCTCAAGACGCTTTCGCTCGGAACTTGGCTGGATGTGGAAGTGATGGAAGGACTAACTCAAAAGTCATCTGTCACCCTCGCAGCGACATGGAAGGCATGGAACAAGAGTCGGAACAAAACCGGACAGGGTTACAACCTGTCTAGTGAGCTTGAGCAAATGGCGGCACCGTTTTTGGCGAAACTGAAAGACTTCGCTCGCTCAGAAGGTGACTTCGCAATCCAATATGACGAACTGACAACTTTCAAATCGAGGTATGGGAGGGAGACTGTTTATTGGACCAAGGGTGAAGACCTTTACCAATCGCCGCTCGTCATCATTCCAAAGGCGCCGGGTGACGATCCATATTCACCAAAGGCCTATCTCTCCACGCAGGCGTTGGCATTCTCGCAAAGCTATTACGGCTACTCCTGTACTGGACATCCAGACGAGCAGACGCTTGCGTCTCTAATCTTCCTTTTGGCACACAGCACTCTTTTTAGATACTTCGCCTTGATGGTCAGTGTGTCGCAGGGAGCCGACCACATGATTTTTACGAAGCAGGATTTCGATGCACTGCCATTTCCAGACCTCGACAAACTTACCTCTGCAACCAAAGCCTCTATCCGTAATCTAGCGGCGCAGCTTCAACATGACGCAAGCAAGCCGTGGCGCGAGATAAACGAGTTCATCTTTCGTCTATACGGCCTTGATGCAGACACAGTGCAGGTTGCAGAGGACACCCTCTTCGCAGCCGCCTCGTATCGCAAGGCAGGCAAGGCCGCACTCGACCGCACGACCCGCGAAACCCGCACCGTTTTCGTTCAGACGCTGCGCAACGAGCTGGAGCCGTATTTCGATGTCTGCGGCGAACACGTGGTCGTGCGCGAGGCGGAATTCCAGCCGGACACTTGGCGTGAACCGTGGTTCTTCCTCGCACTATCCCGTGAAGCCGCCGTTTCGGTGCCAATCAATCCCAGCCTGATGCGGAAAGCTATGGAAGCAGCCAATCAGCGGGGATGCAGCCGTATCATTGTCCACGCGCCAGGCAAGCGTGGTCTACTCATCGGCTTGCTCAACCAGCGTCGCTGGTGGACAGCCACCCGTGCCCGTCTCTGCGCTCAACACATCATCCGCGAACGACTAGGCGCATGCGGTCTCCCCGAGCACGCATGAGCCCAGCGGATACAGCGGGCTTCTTCACGCTCGGCGTTCCGCCAGAGCGTTACCATCTCCCGCATCCGCGCCTCGGTCTCCCAGTCATCCTACTTATTCGCCGCGTGCTCCTCCGCGCCTTCGAGTTGTTGCGCGAACAGAAATACAATCTCTCTGAGGCCAGCGAAGACCAAGTCACCGCTGCGCTTCGCAGCACGATTGAGAACAATCTGCGCCAGAGCGGCGAAGTCCAGGGCTTCAACAAACGCAGATTCGAGACCGTCATTCGTCAGGGCCAGTGGGCCAATTACGATGGCACGCGTCTAACCAAGGCCCCCGACCTCTTCTTCAAACTCCGCGACGACGAATCTGAACCGCAGCCCGTTCTTTCCGAGTTCGACGGCCTGTTCATCGAAGCTAAACCCGTTGATTCTACTCACCCTGCTGGCAGCAAATACTGCGACGATGGCCTCATCCGCTTTGTGCGCGGCGACTACGCTTGGGCAATGCAAGAAGCGATGATGCTCGCCTATTCGCGCGACGCCAGAACTATCGCTGGTCATTTAGTTTCTGCGATGAGCGAGGCGACGCGCATAGACTCACTCGATACCATCCAGCTTCCTGAAGTTTGTCTCATGCCTGCCGCCGCAGCGTGTCCCGAGGCTGAGGCTGTTCACATCAGCCTTCACCGCCGCACCTTTAGGTGGCTAGATGGCAAGGGGCCAGCAACCGATATAGCGGTGTATCACCTCTGGCACCAGTGCTAAGTTTGAGCTGGCGGCGGCGATCGCCGCCAGCTGGACACATAGCCGCTGCAACAAGCCAGATCGCCACTCAAAAGCAGGGAGGCGCATCTCAGCCGCCCTAACTGCCGAATCGGGGCTGCCTTCGTGTTGCCCGCACCTCATTTGTTCATTCAAATCTACTTTGGGGAGGCAATCGCAACGTGCAATTACTTCCCCATTCGATCAAATAGGCACTGTCAATTTCCAACACCTTTGACCAACGGCTAGCGGCGGCGCCGGGCTTTTTTTGTGTCGCGTGAGACTCTCAATAACCGCGTGCGATGGTCAGGCCCTTGAGCAGATTCAGTGCTTCGTAGAGCTGGTAATCGGTTTCCGCCAGATTGCTTTCGGCCTCTTCTGATTTCTTGGTATCCGTCGCGGTTTTGCCTTCGGCCTTCACGGCTTCTTCGACCAGCTTCTTGGCTTCCGGGTTGTCGAGGCGGCCTTTCAGGTCGGCCTCTTTCTCGCGCACGGACTCGAACGGATCGGCATCGGCGCGGCTGATCTTCATCGGCTGGAAGGTGATGTCCGGCTCGATGCCCTCGGCCTGGATGCTGCGGCCGGAGGGCGTGTAGTAGCGCGCCGTGGTGATCTTGATCGCAGACTGGTTGGCGAGCGGCAGGATGGTCTGCACGCTGCCCTTGCCGAAGGTCTTGCTGCCGACGATCACCGCACGGTGGGTATCTTGCAACGCACCGGCCACGATCTCGGCGGCGGAGGCCGAACCGCCGTTGACCAGCACGACGATCGGGCGCCCGGAAAGCTCGTCGCCCGGTGTGGCGCTGAAAATGCGGTTGGAATCGGCATCGCGGCCCTTGATGCTGACGATCTGGCCCTTTTCGATGAAGGCGTCCGACACATCCACGGCCGCATTCAGCACGCCGCCCGGGTTGTTGCGCAGGTCCAGGATCAGGCCACGCAGCTCGCCGTCCTTCTTCACTTTCTTCAGTTCATCCAGCATCAGCTTGCCGGTGGTGGTGGTGAACTGGCTGACGCGCAGATAGCCGTAGCCAGGTTCGAGCAGCTTGCTCTTGGCCGAGGCGACGTTGATGGTCTCGCGCTTGAGATCAAACACCAGCGGCTTCTCGGCATCCTTGCGCAGCACGGTGAGCTGCACCTTGCTGCCGGGGTCGCCGCGCATCTTGTCGACGGCCTCTTTCAGGCTCAGGCCGCGCACCGGGTCGGCACCGATCTTGGCGATGTAGTCACCGGCCTGGATGCCGGCCTTGAACGCCGGGGTGTCGTCGATGGGGCTGACCACGAACACGAGGCCGTCCTTCATCTGCACTTCAATGCCCAGACCACCGAACTTGCCGGTGGTGGCGGTGTTCATTTCCTTGAACTCTTCCTTGTCCAGATAGGACGAGTGCGGGTCGAGCCCGCTCAACATGCCGCGCACCGCGTTTTCGAGCAGCTTGTCGTCTTCGACCGGCTCGACGTAATCGGTCTTGACGCGATTGAGGATTTCGACGAACGCCTGCAAGTCCTTCAGCGGCAGTGTGTCGCTGGGCGTCTCCTTCACCGCGAACACACCGGTGGTCAGGGTAATACCGGCACCCACGAGGGCGCTGGCGAGCATCGCAATAGAGACACGGACTTTGGAGGACATGGGCATCGACAGAAAGGGAGGAGTGAAGCGCGGTTTTGACAATAGCACTTAGGGTTTCGTTGCGTGCCTTAACACGTAGGCACGGTGTCGATATTCAAGGCTGCAACCAGCCCCGCGGATCGAGCGGCTCGGTGCCCTTGCGCAGCTCGAAATAGAGGCCGGTCTGGTCGTGGCCGCCAGAGTCGCCGACCTGGCCGATGGTTTCGCCGACACCGACGGTTTCGCCCGCCGTGGTCGCCACATTGTCGAGATGGCCGTAGAGCGTGAAGTGGCTGTCTTCGTGTTCGACGATGACGATCAGCCCGTAGCGGTGCATGAAACCGACGTAGGCCACGCGCCCGCGGGCTGCGGCCTTCACCGGCGTGCCGCGGCTGGCGGCGATCCACAGACCTTTCCACGCCAGCTTGCCGCCCACCTTGGGGTCGCCGTAGTTGGCCAGCAGCTCGCCGCGCAAGGGCCAGGCCAGGCGACCGCGGCCCTGGCCGAAGGCGCGTGCGGGCGTGCCGTCGCGCTCTGGCACTGCGGGCGTTTTTACGGGTTCGTCAGCCAATACGGTTTTGATGTTGTCGATGACGCGGGTGAGGTCTTTTTCATCTTGCAGAAGGCTTTTCAGACGGTCTTCTTCGTCGTCGATGCGCTCATTGAGCTTTGCGAGCAGCGTCGCGCGCTGCACTTTGAGGCGCGTGTCTTCCGCCACTATTTTTTCGTTTTCTTCCTTCAATAGCTTCAGCTGCGCCGTTTCTTGTTGCAGCCGCGCTTGCGCGGTGGACAGGCGCAGGCCTTCGTCGCGCATCCGTGTCACGCGCTCTGCACGGGCGCGGCTCAGATAATCCTGATACGTCAGCAGGCGACCGACCGGCCCTGCGCTGTCTTGCGACAGCAGCAGCTTGGCTTGCTCGCGCTGGCCGGTGATGTAGATGGCGCGCAGCTCCTGGCCCAAGGCGGTGCGCTCGGCTTCGTGATTGTCGCGGGCGTGGTTGCGGGCGGCTTCGGCCTTGCTCAGCTCGGCCTGGCGCGCGCTCAGCTCGCCCGCCATGCGCTCCAGCTCGGCGCGGCTGGCGGCGAGCTTTTTTTCGGCGTCTTCCATGTCCGCATCGAGCGCATCGCGCTTCTGGCGGTCTTGCTCCAGCGTGCGGTTGAGCGCCTGGATTCGCAGCTGGATCCGGTCGAGTTCTTTCTGCCGCGGCTTGCTGACCGGGGCCGCCGCAGCGAGGCTCATCGGCAGCAGCAGAATGGCCAGCAGCAGGCGGAATCGGCGAAAGGGGAAACGAGCGCGCATCGTCGGGGGAGCAGTGAGATAATCGAAGCTAACTCATTTTGAGTGAACCACGGAAATCTTTGATGGATCAGTATCTGCAATTCGCCAACGCACACCCTTTGCTGATGGTGGTGCTGGCTGCGGCCTTCCTTGCCATCGTCGCCAACGAGGTGCACGGCAACCTCACCGCCGGCAAAAAACTCTCGGCCCCCGAAGCGGTGCGACTCATCAACGACCGCGATGCGCGGGTGATCGACGTGCGCCCGGTGGCAGACTTCAAGAAAGCCCATCTGCTCGGTGCGATCAACATCCCCAGCGACAAGCTCAAGGCCCGCATCGGCGAGATCGAGAAAGACAAGGCCAAGCCAGTGATCGTTTACTGCGCGCTGGGCGGCACCGCCAGCGAAGCCGCCAAGACCCTGCGCGCGAATGGCTTTGCCGAAGCGCTGCCGCTGCGTGGTGGCCTCAACGCCTGGCTCGCCGCCAGCCTGCCCGTGACCGCGAAATAAGGGTGCCAAGCCATGAAACTGGTGCGCATGTATACGACCGGCGTCTGCCCCTACTGCACGATGGCCAAGCGGCTGCTGCAGGGCCGCGGTGTGGCGGCCATCGAAGAGCTGCGTGTTGACCAGAACCCGGCCCTGCGCGAGGCCATGATGAGCAGCACCGGTCGTCGCACCGTACCGCAAATCTATGTCGGCGAGACCTATGTCGGCGGCTTCGATGACCTGGCAGCGCTCGACCGCGCCGGCCGTCTCGAAACGCTGCTGAAAGACTAAAGAAGCACCCCACGCTGCCGCCCGGCGGCTTTTGATTGTTCCAACCTCCACGTAAAGAAAACCATGACTGACTCCGTTGCCGCCCCCGCACCTGCCGTTGCCGACACCGCCACCGGGCCGCAAGTCGTGCTGCAAAAAATCTATCTCAAGGATGGCTCCATCGAGTTGCCCAACGCGCCGGGCATCTTCACCAAGCAGGAGCAGCCGAACATTGACCTGCAACTCAACACCAACGCGCTCAACCTCGGCAGCGACAACTATCAGGTCACCATCTCCGCCACCGTCACCGCCAAGCTCGCCACCGGCGAAGTCGCCTTTCTGATCGAGGTGCACCAGTGCGGCATCTTCGGCATCCGCAATTTCCCCAACGTGGAAGAAGTCGAAGCGGTGCTGGGCACCTACTGCCTGCAACAGATCTTTCCGTTCGCCCGCGAGAGCGTGGCCGACCTCATCCAGCGCGCGGGCTTTCCGCCCATCCTGCTGCAGCCGGTCAACTTCGACGCGCTGTACGTACAGCACCGCAACCAGCGCGCTGCGGCCGCAGCCGCCGCACCTGCCACCACGCATTGATCGGTTAGGCCCAAGCTCATGGATGCGCGACTCGCGGTGCTGGGTGCCGGTTCGTTCGGCACCGCACTCGCCATCCATCTCGCCCGTCGCGGCCACCCCACGCTGCTGTGGGGACGCGATGCGGCCCGCATGGCGGCGATGGAAGACAGCCGTGAAAACGCGGGCTACCTGCCCGGCACGCCATTCCCCGCCAAGCTCTTTGCAACCAGCGATCTGGCCTTGGCAGTGACCGGTGCTGAAGACCTGCTGCTGGCCACCCCCAGCGCCGCACTGGCCGAAACCATTGCCGCCATTGCACCGCTGTTGCGACCCGGCCAAGGTCTGGTCTGCGCCTGCAAGGGGCTGGAACCCGGCACGGCCAGATTGGCGCACGAGGTGATCGCCGATGGCCTGTCGGCGGGTCATCCGGTTGCCATTCTCTCAGGCCCCACCTTTGCCAAAGAGCTGGCAATGGGCCTGCCGACGGCGGTGGCGATTGCCTCCAGCGACGCCGCCTTTGCCGAAAAGATCGCCCACACGTTTCACGGCGATGGTTTTCGCGCGTACCCCAGCGACGACGTGATCGGCGTCGAGATCGGCGGTGCGGCAAAGAACGTGATGGCGATCGGCGTCGGCATCGCCGATGGCCTTGGCCTGGGTGCCAACACCCGCGCGGGCTTCATCACCCGCAGCCTCAACGAGCTGATGCGGCTGGGCGTTGCGGCCGGTGCCAAGCCCGAAACCTTCATGGGTCTCGCGGGTTTGGGTGATCTGGTACTCACCTGCACCGACAACCAATCACGCAACCGCCGCTTTGGCCTGCTGCTGGCCGAGGGCAAGACGCCCGACGAAGCGCGGCAGGTGATCGGCCAGGTGGTCGAGGGTGCCAAAGCCGCGCAGGAGGTGCTGCGCTTCGCCGGCAAGCTGGGCGTGCAGGTGCCGATCACCGAAGTGATTTCAAGAGTCATCTCCGGCGAGATCAAGCCGGTGGAAGCGTTCACGACACTCGCGCAGCGGCCCTTGCGCAACGAGCAGGACTAGAGCGCGCCAGCAAACCCCAGCTGCCGCCACGCTTCGTAAGTGGCGATTGCCGCCGCATTGGCAAGATTGAGCGAGCGCGAGTTGGCCTGCATGGGCAGGCGCAGGCGTTGCTCGGGTGGGATGGTGTCGATCACCGCCGCCGGCAGGCCGCGTGTCTCGCTGCCGAACAGCAGCGCATCGCCATCGGCAAACGCCGCGTCGGTATAAAGCCGCTGCGCCTTGGTGGTGAAGGCCCACACTCTCGCACCCGGCAGCGCCGCACGAAACGCGGCCCAGTCGGCATGCTCCTGCACCCGCGCCCACTCGTGGTAATCGAGCCCGGCGCGCTGCAACTCCTTGTCGCGCAGGTAAAAACCCAGCGGGTGGATGAGATGCAGCTGCACGCCGGTGTTGGCGGCAAGCCGCATCAGGTTGCCGGTGTTGGGCGGTATCTCGGGCTGGTGCAGAACCAGATGCAGCATCAGCGCAGCTTCTCTCCACGGGCATCCAGCACCGTCACCGGCCCCAGCTTGAGCTTGCGGATGTCGGCCTCGATCTTGGCGAGATCACCCACCACGAACCAGGTCAGCGCCTCGGGGCGCGCCAGCTTGGCGGCGGCGCGCGCCACATCGGTGCCGCTCAATGCCGCCAGCCGCGTACCGTAGCCGCTGTAGGTATCGGTGGGCAGTCCGTAGCTCAGCAGGCGTTGATACAGCGCCATCACGCCGGCGGCGGTTTCGGCCTGGCCCGGCAGCGCGCGCACCAGCGATTTGCGCGCGGCGTCGAGTTCAGCCACGGTCGGCGGACGCTTGCCCGCCATGTCGGCAATCTCGCGCCGCATCTCCACCATCGCCGCTGCCGTGTGCGGCGTCTCGATGGCGGCACGCGCGCCGAACAGACCGGGGCCGATCGATTCCTGCAGGCCGCTGAAAGCGCCGTAGGTCCAATGCTTGTTCTCGCGCAGATTGATGTTGAGGCGCGAGGTGAACAGGCCGCCGAGCACGGCATTGGCCAGGTCCGCCGCCTCGTGCTGCGGGTCGTTGACGGGCATCGACAGATCGGCGGCCGACACCAGCGACTGCTCGGCACCCGGCAGATCGAACAGGAACACGCGCGCCGTCGTTGGTGTCACCGGCGGCAGCTGACGATCCAGCGCGGCGGTTGCCGGTGGCTTCCAGTTGCCAAAGGCGGCTTCGAGCAGCGGCTGCAAGCTGGCTTGATCGGTGTCGCCCACCACCAGCAGACGCGCGCCATCGGGGCGCAGCACCTGGGGTGCCAAGGCGCGCAGCGTTTCAGCTGTGAGCGACTGCGAGGCCGCTTCGAGCACCGGCAGGCTGTTGTAGCGACCGTACGGATGCGTGCCATACATCAGCCGCATCTGGTTGAGACTCAGGATGCCGCCGGGGCTGGCGACGTTGGCGCGCAGGCTGGCAAGCTTGCGCTGCACGCGACGCGCAAGCGCCTCGGCGGGGAAATCTGGCTTGCGGATGTTGTCGGCGAACAGCTTGAGCGCAGGCGCCAGCTTGCTGCGCGGTGCGGCGAGTGTCACGCCGACACTGTCGGCATCCAGATCGCCGCCGAAGCTCGCGCCGAGTGCGCCGTAGGCTGCGGTGAGCTGCTCGGCATCGAGGCCGTTCGCGCCCTCCGACAACATGCCCATCAGCATCTCGAACTGGCCCGCGCCCGGCTGGGCAGCCGTGCCGTACGGCCAGAACATTTCGAGATTCACCAGCGGCACTTCGTGACGTTCGGCCAGCAGCACCTCGATACCGTTGCTGAGCTTGAACGTGGTCAGCGGCGGCAGATGAATGCCCTTAGGCTCGCCCACCGTCGGCAGCTTGCTTCGATCCACTTTCTGCACCGGGCTGCTCGCTTTCAGGTCCAGCTCCGGCACGACCGTGAGCGTCAAATGATTCGGCGTGAGCCAGCGCGCGGCAGCGGCCTGGATGCTGGCAGGCGTCGCCGCGCGGATGGTGATCCACTCCTGTTCGCAGGTCTCGGGTGAGCCCTCGAACACCTGGCAACCGGCGAGTTCGGCACCCTTGGCGGCGATACTTTCACGGCCTGCGAGACGCGCCACGTAGTAGCCGGTCTTGCGGCGCTGCACGTCATCGGCCGCAGCGGGCTTCCTGATGAAATTGGCGATCTCCTCATCCATCACCGCCTCAGCCCTGGCCACATCCACGCCGGGCTTCAAGGTGACGATGATGCCGAACTGCGAGCCGAGTTCGTTGGCATCGACATCGGCCTGCACCGACGTTGCGAGGCCATCCTTGGTGACCAGCCGCTGATACAGGCGGCTGGCCTTGTCGCCCGCCAGCAGCTCGGCGGCAAAGCTCAGCAGCAGCGCGTCTTCGCTGCCGCGACGCGGCACGTTCCACAGGCGATAGATGCGCGACTGCGTCACCCGGTCGCGCAGCTCGACGCGGCGCGGCTCATCGAAGGCCGCGATCCACTGCTCGCGGCGCGCCACCCCGGCGGCGGGTGCGATGCCGCCGAAGTACTGCTCGGCCTTGGCGATGGCGGCCTCCACCGTAATGTCACCCGCAATCACCAGCGTCGCGTTGTTGGGGCCGTAGTACTTCTTGAACCAGGCGCGCACGTCGTCGAGGCTGGCGCGGTCGAGGTCTTCCATCGAGCCGATGGTCGTCCACGAATACGGGTGGCCGACGGGATAACTGTTCTGCACGATCAGCTCGTCGGCCTTGGCATACGGCGCGGCTTCGCGCTGACGCTTTTCGTTCTTCACCACGCCGCGCTGCTCGTCGAGCTTGGCCTGCGTCACGGCGGGCAGCAGATTGCCCATGCGGTCGGATTCGAGCCACAGCGCAAGATCCAGCGCGCCGGTCGGCACCGTTTCGTAGAAGTTGGTGCGATCGACGTTGGTGGTGCCGTTGATGTCGCTGGCACCGGCGCTCTCTAACGGACGGAAAAACTCGTCGTCGTGGTGCTCGCTGCCGTTGAACATCAGGTGCTCGAACAGGTGCGCGAAGCCGGTCTTGCCCGGCACTTCGTCCTTGCTGCCGACGTGGTACCAGACCTGCACCGAGACGAGCGGTGCCTTGTGGTCTTCGTGCACCAGCAACGTCAGGCCATTGGCCAAGATATGCTTGCGATAGGTCAGCGGTGCATCGGGAAAATCATGGTCGACAGCCGCGGCGTTGGGCTGTGATGAGGCGGTGGTAACCAGCGGTGCAGCGGTGTAGCTCAATGTCGCTTGCGGCATGGTGGTGGCCTCGGTGGTCGTGACAGGCTGGGCCGCACAAGCGCTCACGGCGATGAAGCCAACAGACAGGGCCGCAAAACGGAAGGCGGAACGGACAGTGCAGCGGAACGCAGAGAAGCGGATGAGCATGAAAGCCATGAACTTCGGTTGCTGTGGTGTGCAGAGTCTACGGGGCAGCGCCGCTGCCGACGCACTGCTATGAGCGGCCGCGCCAAACAAAGTTCCAAAGCCACGCTGCCTTTGCAGCAACCGCAGTCGTGGCTCGATACCGCCACCGGATTGTGGTCCAACGCGCGGCAACTTGCATCGCCGCACTTCGACGCGCGACCCTCCGATGAAGTCTCGCTGCTGGTCATCCACAACATCTCGCTGCCGCCCGGCGCGTTCGGCGGCGGCTTCATCGACGACCTGTTTCTGGGCCGGCTCGATGCGAAGGCGCACCCTTACTTTGCCGGCATCGCGCATCTCAAGGTGTCGGCGCACGCCTGCATCTTTCGCGATGGCCGCGTCACCCAATACGTGCCCACCACCCAGCGCGCCTGGCATGCGGGCGAGAGTCTTTTTGAAGGCCGTACCCGCTGCAACGATTTCTCGATTGGCATCGAGCTGGAAGGCGCCGATGACCAGCCCTTCACCGATGCGCAATACGCCACACTCACCGCGCTGACCAAGGCCATCCTCAAGGTGTATCTCAAGATCACGCCCAAGCGCATCGTCGGCCACAGCAACATCGCGCCGGGTCGCAAGACCGATCCGGGTGAGCACTTCGACTGGCTGCGATTTCGTGCGAGCCTTGTGCCATGAACTTTCTCGCCATCCTGCTCGCCCTCGGTGTGGAACGCGCCTTCCCGCAGGGCACGGCGCTCGGTGAATCGCACCTGCTCGCAGCACTGCTGCGTGGCCTGAAGAAGCTCGACAACGCCGCCCTGCCCTGGCTGCTCACACTCGTCGCCATCGCCCTCACCGCCGCACTCGATCACCTGCTGCCCGGCGCGCTGGCCGAGATTCTGTTCGGCGGCGCCGTGCTGTTTGCCTGCCTCGGTCCGCGTGATCTCGCAGACGACGTGCACCGCCTCATCGCCGCCAAGGCGCGTGGCGATGCTGCCGAGGCCGAGCGCCTGAGCCGCGTGCTACAGAGCGGCCCCGCACCGGACGAAAGCCATCGCAGCCTCATCGGCGCACTCTTCATCCAGTCGCACGAAAGACTGTTCGGCGTGCTGCTGTGGTTCATGGTGCTGGGGCCTGCGGCAGCGGTGGGCTATCGCCTCGCCAGCCGCCTGCCGCTGCTGCTGGAGCAACTCGGCTACGGCACCCACACGCGGCACGCCGCCGACCAGTTGCACGGCCTCGCCGCCTGGCTGCCCTCGCGCATCACGGCTGCCTTGTTTGCTCTCGCGGGCAGCATGGATGACGCCTTGTCAGCCTGGAAGCGCATCGGTGAACTGCACTACCGCGAAGCCTGGCGCAGCCACAGCTGGGCAGTGCTGGCTGAGGTCGGCGCGGGCGCACTGGCGATGGAGGAAGAAGACGGCGGCATCAGCGTGGCCCCCAATCTCGCCGCCGCCTTGCATGAAGTGCTACGCATGCAGACCCGCGCGTTGCTGGTGCTGCTGGCGGGGTTCGCGGTCTATACCAGTGGGTCGTTGCTGTAGGAATGCGCTGGCAAACTCTGGCCTTCGATGACTGACAATTTTGAATGCGGCTCGCGATGATCAAGGGGAATCATGGAGATGGACGGGATTTTTGGTTTGGATCGTCAAACTGTTGCCGCAATAAGCGGCGGTTTGACGCCTAACTAGCATTAGCTATTTATGAATCTGCTTTTCGTAGCTTGGGCCTTCGTTGGTGCCGGCGTTGTGCTCTGGCTTTGGCATGCAAGCCGTTCTGCATGGGTCGGTGCCATAGCCTTAGTTACTTGCGCATTATCCGTACTCCTAACGGTTGCGGTGGGTCTAGCCTTCAATCCAGAGATCGGCGGTGCCCTTCAGCAGATTTCTGCTGCAACAGTTCGTCACAAAATTTGGCTTTCTGTAGGTGTCGGTTTGGGCGGCTTTATTGCCGTTGCACTAAACGCTGGAACGGCGCTCATTGATCGTGCCAAAACGAACAAGGTATTCAAGTGATGTAACCCGGATGCAATCCGGGGCTTCTGATACGAGTGATCGCAAACCCCGGATTGCATCCGCGCTACAACCTTCGACACGCGTGAGCTTCAGCGTTGATCCAAGTTGTTCAGCGCGCCCGCAACTGCCCAAACTGCTGCACCAGCAAATCACGCCTGACCACGCCCCAGGCATCGCGCGGCAGCATCTTGCTGCGATGGAAGAATGCGGGGACGCGAGTCTCGGGTAGATAGTTCGACAACGCAGCAGCCAGTGAGGCGTCATCGCGCTGCACGCCATCCTGAAACACCACACTGGCGAGAATGGCTAGGTCGCCATTGCCATCCGCGACGCCGGCCACGGCGCAATCCATCACCGATTCGAGTTGCAGTAGGGCCGCCTCGATCTCGCCCGGATAAATCAGCGTGCCCCTGCTGACGAACGCCTCTTCGCTGCGGCCGCGATAGAGGTATTGGCCGTCGGCATCCTGCACAACGGCAATGCCACTGGCAAACGGCGTAGGCGCGGGCTCGATCGCCACATCGGCAGCTTGCAGAGCGCCCGAAAACACCATCGGCCCCGACAGCAGCAATTGCCCGGCATCACCTTGCGTCACGGTGCTGCCGTCTGCGTCTTGCAGCATCAGCTGCACATCGGGCAACGGCAGGCCGAGCAACTCCGGGCGCGACTCGACGTCATCGAGCGTCGCGTTGAACAGGTTGGGGCCGGCCTCGGCGATGGGATACAGCGTCCGCACTTTCAGACCGCGATCCAGCAGGGCTTGCCGCACCGGCAACGGTGCCGGGCTGCCGACGCTGGCGAACCAGTTGAGGCTGGAGAGATCGGCTTCGTCGAAGTCGCCGTACTCGGTGAGCTGCCGCAGCATGAACGGCGTCAGTGCCGAGACGGTGATGCGGTGCAGCGCCAGATGCCCCAGATATTCGTCGGTGTCGAAGCCGGACATCAGCACCACCCGCCCACCGCGATAGAGAATGGGCAGGCACAGCAGATTCAGTTCGGGGCCAAAGCACGGCAGGCAATGCACGGTGCTGTCCTGCGCGGACAACTGCCAGGCGTCGGCCGAATGGCGTGCGTTGAGCAGCACCTGCCGATACGGCAGCACTGCAACGCCACGCGGCGTGCCATAGAAAATGTGCGGGTCATCCACCGAGAGCGCGGGCGGCGGAGGCACATCGAGGCTGCCCACGACGAGCCAGTCGCGATATTCCGAGAGCCTTGCCCACTGCACGCCGAGTGCGGCGGCGGAGGCATGGTGGCGGCTGTCGACGAACACCATCGCCGGCTTCACCAGGGCCGCCTGCGCGGCCAGCGCCTGCGCGCTCAGGTGCGGATTGAGCGGCGCGTAGACGATGCCGATCTTGGGCGCGGCCAGCAGCAGGTCGAAGTGCACCA
Organism: Stagnimonas sp.; assembly: GCA_030652575.1. GTDB lineage: Bacteria > Pseudomonadota > Gammaproteobacteria > Nevskiales > Nevskiaceae > Stagnimonas. The sequence continues at coordinate 57,874 of JAUSQI010000063.1, forward strand.
GATGGTTGTGGGCGATGACGCTGACCCGATCACCCCGCTGGATGCCGAGCGAGCGCAGGCGGTTGGCCAGCCGGTTGGCGCGGCCTTCCATGTCACGAAAGGTGTACCAGCGCCCGTTGAAGAACAGTGCCGGCGACTCCGGCGTTTTACGTGCGCGCCACTGAATGAGATCGAGCATGGTCTTGTGATGACGGCGTTCGGTTGCGCCGCCTATCGCCAAACATTACCGCATCCCGCCCCATCCAGTCAGTGGCTCAAACGACGATCTAAACGGCCCCGATCACCGCATCAACCAGCGGCTTGCCGACCGGCTTGCCGGCCCACTGGCCGTGTTGCAGGGCAGCACTAGCGCAGGCGCCCACCAAGGCCGCCGCACGCAGCAGCGTGTCACCGCCGGCAATGCCGCGTGCGCCGACCGACAACACCTTGGCGACAGCCGCGAACAATTTTTCATGCACTTCGCGAAACACCGGGGCGTCGACGAACTGGGACTCGCTGAGAATCCGGTGACGGCCGATATCGACGGCGGCGAACTCCAGCAGCAGCGTTGCCACGCGGCGCTCGCCATCCTTGCCAGCCGCCGCCTCGGTGCTCAACGCCTCGATGCTTTTGCACAGCTCTGCGCCCAGGGTGCGCACCAGCGTCGCAAACACTTCTTCCTTGCTGTGGAAGTAGAGATAGAACGTGCCCTGGCCGACATCCGCCCGCTGGGTGATGGAACTGACGGAAGCTGCTGGAAACCCCTTGCTTCCGAACTCGATTTCGGCGGAAGAGAGCAATTTGCGACGGGTTGCCTCGCCACGCGCGGTGACGGGTACAAGTTCCTTGAGAGGGGCGTTGGTGTTCATCTTGCAGGCACAGTCCTTGTGGGTAGAGCGCAACGGTTACAGCGCTGGGCAAACTCCTGTTCGCCACAATCAGCCGTTCAGATAGCTTAACCCGCCGTGCTGGCGTCTGCCGCCATCGTCAGGCGTTGCGCCTTGATGCGCGGCCGCATGCGCGCCATCTGGCGTTCGTCGGCGCGCTCCTTGAGCCATTGCAGGCAATCTTCAAAAGCCCGCGAGATGCGCGTCTGCATGCGGATGCGTTCCAGCTTGGGCCAGGTCGCGCGCTCGCCGTCCTTGATGTACTGGGCAATTTCAGCGGCCGAGGGGTTGGCCAGCATGCGCATCAGCTGGCGCGGCGACTGCTGCGGGAACAAGGTGACATCACCCGAATAGCGCTGCTGGAGAATGTCGTTGAGCTTGTCCACCACCCGGCCGGCGGCGTAGCCGTTGAAATGCTCGCGCGCGACCTTGATGACATCGCGTCCGGCGACCTTGACCAGACTGCCGGCCAGATTGCCCAGCCCCTTGCTGCGCTGCACGTTGTCCTGCAAAAACGGCACGACATGGGGGTTGGTCTGGCTGACGATGTAGTGGTTGACGTTGTGCAGGCGCGCCAGCCGCAGCAGCGGCAGGTCGTTGGCGAGCGAGCCATCGACCCAGCGCTTGCTGCGCATGTAGGGCACCGGGTCGCCGTTGAAGTCGCGCGCTTCGAGCATCACCGCCTCGAACACGCCGGGGATCGCGCAGCTGGCCTGCACCGCCTTCTTGACCATCACGTTCGGCGCGGTCAGGTAGTTGAGCAAGCGTGGCTGCTGGTTGAGTTCGGCTGGCGACACCGTGACACCCAGGATGCGCCGCGTGCGCTCGAAGGCCTGCACGAAACTCTCTTCGCCGATATTGGCGTTGAGGCAGGCCGCGAGGTGCGCCGAGTCCATCAGCGTGCCGCCCTTGAACAGCTTGACGAAGCTCAGGCGCTGGAAGGCCGCGAGATTGATGCTGCTGGGGTCGAACAGCATCGGCAGCTGCGCATCGGTGCGGGTGCAGGTCATCGCCGCGATGATCGAACCAGCGGACGAACCCGAGATCACCCGCGGCAGCAGGTTGTGTTCCCACAGCGCCTTGATGACGCCCAGATGGAACATGCCGAGCGTCGCGCCGCCCGACAGCAGCAGCGCCGAGCGCCCGAAGCTCGCACCGGTGCGCTTGAAGAACAGCACCTTCTCGTCGTCGCCGAACTCCTTGAACTCGCCGACGCAGATGTAGTCGAGGCAGCGCGTCGCCTCGTCCACGTACTCCTCGATCAGGCGCTTGGTGCCGGCGCGCGCGTAGCCGTACAGCAGCGGGTTGGAGGTGTTGGCGAGATTGCCGTGCAAGCCTTCAGCGAGATGAAAGGTCAGCTCGCGCACGTTGCCCCTGCGGCGCAGCTCGCGCATCAGCTGAAGGCGTTCGCGAATCAACAGGTAGTCGTACTCGTCGCTGGTTTCGTCCTGCTTCCAGGCCTCCGCACCTTCGAGACGATCGAGCTCCAGCGCCACTTCACGCCATACGCGGTACTCGGCGGCGGCGGCGAGATCTTTGAGGCGGCTCGCGATGAGTTTTTTCGACATGCCAACCTAGCTGAGTAGTTATTCTTGCCAACACTCAAAAGATTACAACATGTCGTCCAAACTCAAGTCGCGCCTGTTTGCCCTGGTCACGCTGCTGATCTTCATCGCCGCACTGTGGGTGCTGCACAAGAGCTTGGCCGACATGAACTGGGCCGACGTGCGCGCGCACATTTCCGCGCTGCCGCCTTCGCATCTGGGCATGGCCCTGCTGTTCGTGATGGGCAGTTATCTGGCCTTGAGCTTTCACGATTTTCTCGCCGTGCGTTTCGTCGGCAGCACGCTCAGCTGGCGCGCCGTGGCACCCACCGCCTTCATCGCCGTCGCCGTGGGGCAGAACCTCGGCGTGACCACGCTCACGGGTGGTGCGGTGCGGCTGCATGATTACAGCCGCAAGGGGCTTTCCACCGCGCAGGTCGGCGGCATCGTGGCGATGTGCGCCATCACCTTTGCCTTGGGCGTGAACCTGCTACTCGATTTCTCGCTGCTGTTCGAGCCACAGCTGGCCGCGCAGATACTGCACATCGAACCGGCCGCCGCGCGCTGGCTGGGCGTAGCGAACATCGGCTTCCTGCTGGGCTGGTTCTGGCTCACCGCCGCGCGCAGCGACAAGCCCTTCACGCTCGGTGGCCACCGCTTCACGCCGCCGCGCGCCAGCCTCACCTTGCGGCAGATCGTGGTCGGCGCACTGGACCTCAGCTGCTCGGCGGCAGCGCTCTACTGGCTGCTGCCCGATCTCGGCAGCGTCGGCTTTGCGGCGTTTCTCGGCAGCTACGTGCTGGCGATGGCGGCGGGCATCATCAGCAACGTGCCGGGTGGCTTGGGCGTGTTCGAGACCATGCTGCTGCTGACGCTGCCGGAGGTGCCCAAGGCCGAGCTGATCGGCGGCGCGCTCGCGTTCCGGGCCTGCTATTTCCTGCTGCCGTTCATGTTGGCGTTGATTCTGCTCGGCGCGCGCGAACTACCGCGCCTTTGGCGTCGCTAAACTAGCCGTCCAATTAGCCCTGACCCACTGATGCCAGAGTCCCTGCAGAAATTGTTCGTGCGCGTGAAGCCCTGGCTGCCGGCGCTGGTGGCCCTGCTGCTTCTGGGTGCCGCGCTGCTGGCGCTGCGCGAGCTGACCCGCGAGATCAACTACAAGGACGTGCTGGTGCAGATGCGCAGCACCTCGGTGGATGCGCTGCTGCTGTCGGCACTGTTCACCTTCCTGAGCTTCGTGGCACTCGCCTGTTACGACCTCTCCGGACTGGCGTATCTCAAGATCAAGCTGCCCTGGCGCACGGTGGCGCTCGGTTCGTTCGCGGGTTACGCGATGGGCAACACCGTCGGCATGGGCGTGCTCACGGGTGGGGCGGTGCGGCTCAGGGTCTACGGCGCGGCGGGCATGGATACGCTACAGGTCGCGCAGCTCATGGGCTTCATCAGCGCGGGCTTCGGGCTCGGCATCACCTTCATCGGCGCGATCGGCCTGCTCTGGGGTGCCGAGCGCGTCGAGTCGGCGGTGGGCGTGCCGGCCTGGGTGATGCACGGCGTCGGCATCTTCACGCTCTGCTTCATCAGCTGGGTGATCTACCTGTGCATGCGCGGCCGGCCGCTGGCACTGTTCGGCAGGAGCATGATGCTGCCCTCGACGCGGCTGGCGCTGATCCAGATCGGCGTGTCGGCACTCGACCTGCTGTTTGCCGCGTTGGCACTCTGGGCGCTGCTGCCCGAGGCCGATCTGCACTTCATGGGCTTTCTCGCCTTCTATGTCATCGGCGTGTCGCTCGGCATCATCCTGCACATCCCCGGCGGCGTCGGCATCTTCGAGGCGATGATCCTGCTCGCCTACGGCGATTCGATTCCGCCCTCGCAGCTGGCCGGCGCGCTGGTGCTGTTCCGCGCCATCTACTATCTCGCCCCGCTGGCACTGGCGGTGACGCTGCTGGTGCTGCGCGAATGGCGCGCCATCGCCCAGAGCCGCGCGCGCCAGAAGGCGGCCGAGCTGTCGCCGATGTTCCTGGCCACGGCGACCATCACCGTTGGCATCATGCTGCTGGTCTCGGGTGTGACGCCCTCCACTGACGAAGCCACCGAGCTGCTGGCGCTGCACATCCCGCTGGTGTTCGTCGAGAGCGCGCACTTCATCGGCAGCATCGCGGGCCTGGGTCTGTTGTTCGTTGCGCGCGGACTGATGCTGCGGCTCGACGCGGCCTGGTGGGCAGCCCTCCTGCTTGCTGGCATCAGCTTCGTGTTCACGCTGCCCAAGGGCGTTGCCATCGGCGAGATGTGTGCGCTGGGTCTGTTGCTGATGCTGCTGGTGGCCGGCCGCAAGGAGTTCGACCGCCGCGCCTCGCTGTTCGCGCAGCCGTTCTCGCCGCAGTGGCTGATGATGATCGGCACGGTGCTGGGTGCCGTGACCTGGCTGATGTTCTTCGTCTATCGCGACGTGCCCTACGCCGACAACCTCTGGTGGCAGTTCGCCTTCGACGCCCATGCCCCGCGCGCCTTGCGCGTGACGGTCGCCGCCGTGCTGCTGACATTCGGCTTCGCGCTCTGGCAGGCCTTTCGCCCCGCCTCGGGCGAGGCCCTGCCGGCCTTGTCGGATGATCTTTCGCGCGCCTACGACATCATCCAGCGGCAGCCGCGCGCCGATGCACTGCTGGCGCTCAGCGGCGACAAGTCGCTGCTGTTCTCGGCCACCGGCAAGAGCTTCCTGATGTATGGCAAGCGCGGCCGCACCTGGGCTGCCTTGTTCGACCCGATCGGCCCCGAGCACGAATGGCCGGAGCTGATCTGGCGCTTCGTCGAGCACGCGCACGACCACGGTGGCCGCGCCTGTTTCTACCAGGCCAACAGCCGCACCATCCCGCTGTATCTGGATGTGGGCTTGTCCGCCCACAAACTCGGCGAATACGCGATGGTGCCGCTGAAGGATTTCACCGTGCAGGGCAGCAAGCGCGCGCACCTGAGGCAGGCCGTCAACAAGGGCGAGCGCGATGGCCTGAGCTTCGAGGTGCTGCCGGCCTACGCCGGCGTCGAGCTGTTGCCGGAGCTGGAACGCATCTCCAACGCCTGGCTCGCCGAACACGCCACCCGCGAGAAGGGTTTTTCACTCGGCACCTTCGACCCCAAATATCTTGCCTGCACGCCGATTGCCGTGGTGCGCCTGCACGGCAAGCCGGTCGCCTTCGCCAACCTGATGACCACGCCGGAACTGGCGGAGGCCACCATCGACCTCATGCGTTACACGCCCGATGCGCCGAAGGGCGTCATGGACTATCTCTTCGTCAAGCTCATGCTGCACTGCAAGGACTCGGGCTACGCGCAGTTCGGCCTCGGCATGGCGCCGATGTCCGGCATGAGCACCCACCACAAGGCACCGCACTGGCAGCGTCTGGGCAGGCTGATCTACCGCCACGGCGAGAATTTCTACAACTTCCGCGGCCTGCGCGCCTTCAAGCAGAAGTTCGACCCGGTGTGGGAGCCGCGCTATCTCTGCGCCGAGGGCGGCATACAGCCGCTGATCGTGTTCACCGACATCGCTGCGCTGGTCAGCGGCGGCATCAAGGGTGTATTGACGAAATGAGTCATCCAATTCGCTGCACGGCACTGCTGCTGGCCGCACTGCTGTCCACTGCCGCCATCGCCAAACCGGCTGCGACCAAGAAAGCACCAGCTCACCCCGCCGCCGTTGCCAATCCGCAGGTGCTGGATCACGGCCGTTTCGAGAAGCTGCGGCTCTACCTGCCGGCCGGCACGCCCAGGAATGTGGTGCTGTTTCTCTCTGGCGACAGCGGCTGGCAGCGCCAGGAGCAGAAGCAGGCGGAGGCACTGATGGCCGAGGGCGCAGTCGTCGTCGGCATCGACAGCGTGCAGTTCATGGCCGCACTCGAAGCCGACGGCGGCGAATGCGTGTTCCCGGACGGCGATCTCGAAAACCTCTCGCACTTCGTGCAGGCCTACGCCAAGTTGAACAGCTATCGCGCACCGATCATCGGCGGCTATTCGGCCGGCGCCACGCTCGCCTACGCGACGCTGGCACAGGCACCGACCGGCACGTTTTCAGCAGGGCTAGTCACCGGTTTTTGCCCTGACCTCGACCTGAAAAAACCGATCTGCCCCGGCGATGGCCTGGCCTACAAGCCACTGCCGGCCATCAACGGCGTCAGCAAGGGTGTGGACTACCTCGCGCGCCGCAACCTCGCCGTGCCTTTCGTGGCCCTGCTCGGCGACCGCGACCCGGTCTGCGATGCCGAGAGCACGCAGGCCTTCATCAGCCAGATGCCCGCCGCACGCCAAAAGCTGCTGCGCGGCGTCGCTCACGACTACGGCGATGACGCGCGCGCGCGCGCCGCACTCGCCGCCGCCTTCAGCTCGCTCAGCGCCGCGCAAAAGGCGACGGTGCCGCCAGCGCCCGCTGACCTCGGCGACCTGCCGGTGATCGAGGAGCCCGCCGACAAGGGCAGCCCGGCCAACGAACCGTATCTCGCCATTTTCTGGAGCGGCGACGGCGGCTGGGCCGGCATCGACAAGGAGGTCTCCGACGCGCTCAACGCCAAGGGCATCCCGGTGGTGGGTGTGGATTCGCTGCGCTACTTCTGGACCGCCCGCACGCCCGAGGGCATTGCGCGCGACATCGAGCAGATCGCCCAACATTACCTGACGGCCTGGAAGAAACAGAAGGTGATTCTGATCGGCTACTCGCAGGGCGCGGACATCCTGCCGTTCGCCGTCAACCAGCTGAAGCCTGCGTTGCGCTCACAGCTTGCACTCGTCGCGGCGATGGGTTTATCCGACCACGCCGTGTTCGAGTTTCAACTCGGCAACTGGGTGGCTGACAACAACGACGGCCCCGAGACACTGCCCGAAGTCGCCAAGATCAAGGACCTGCCGTTTCTCTGTGTTTACGGTGAGGAAGAGGAAGACAGCATCTGCCCCAAGCTGCCCGCGGGCGGCAGCGCCACCGCCGTGAAGATGGCGGGCGGGCATCATTTCGACGGCGCTTACGAGCAGTTGGCGAGCGCCATCGTTTCGGCCATACCCACTAAAAAAAGCGGGCCGTGACGGTGAAGATTGATTGGCTCGGTTTGCGCATCGGGGCTTATGGCGCAGCGGCTGCCCTTGCGGTGCTGACCTTGTTCTTTGGCGGCCTGATGTTGCTGCTTCAGCTTGATCGCTGCGGCAACAGTTTGATGAGCGAAGTGTTGTCGCCCGACGGCAAACAGAAAGTGTCCGTCTTTGCGCGCAACTGCTCACCCACAGTCACGGGCAGCATTCAGGCTTCGATTCTCCGCACCGGTCAGAGCATCGACGATCAAGAGGGCACGCTGCTGATTGCCGTGCCCAAAAACACACTGAGCTCCTGGGCCTCTCAAACCGCCGCAGTTGATTTTGTCTGGGTTGATGAGCAATCACTGATCGTCAGGCATGCCAGCACCCTCACTTTGAACAAGGCCGTCAGCAAATCACATGGCGTCAAGGTGGAGTATCTGGCGATTGCGCCTTGAGGCAGGCGCTCAGCTCGGAATCTTCAGCTTCATCCCCGCCCGGATCACGCCGGACTTGGAAAGATTGTTGTGCTGCTTGAGCTGCGCGACGCTGACGTTGTACTTGGCGGCGATGCCGGAGAGCGTCTGGCCCGAAGTCACCTTGTGGGTGCGTGCCGTTGCAACAGCCTTGGCTGATTTGCCGGGCTTGTCGGCTTTGGGCTTCTTGTTGGCAGGCGTCTCCGAGCGCACGTTGCTCATGTCGGCGGCATCTGCCACCACGGTGTCCGCCGGCTCGTTGTCGCCGTTGTTGGGGATGCGGATCACCTTACCGGCGGCGAGCTTGCCCTTCTTCAAGCCGTTCATGCTGCGCAGGCCGGATTCGCTGACGCCGTAGCGCTGCGCGATGGTGGCGAGGCTCTCGCCCTTCTTTACCTTGTAGCTGAAGTGCGTTTGCCGCTGTTTTGAAAACGTTTCGCCGTTGCCCAGACGCGAATACGCCACGTTGAAGGCCGCGGCCTGCCCTGCGGGCAAACGGATGGTGTCGCCGGCCGGCACGTAGAGCCGCCCGCTCACCACGGTGTCGTGGTACGAGGGGTTCAGCTCGCGGAAGCTCTCGGCATCGATGCCGGCGGTTTGCACCAGCGTGCGATACGGCGTGTAGCGCTCGACGGTGACCGTCTCGAACCGCACCGGGGCCTTGCGCTGCACCTCGCCGAAGTACTTGCGGTAATCGCGCTCGACATCGGTGGCGGCCAGGAACTCCGCATAGAAATTGCGCGAGGCAAAGCCAAAGCGTGGGCCGTTGAAGCGCTTGACCATGTCATCCAGCGAATCGCCGTTGACCTCTTTCAGCGCACGCGCCACGCCGCCGCGGCCGTAGTTGTAGGCGGTGAGTGCGAGCGGCCAGCTGCCCAGGTGGTCGTAGTCGTCCTTCAGGTGCGCGGCGGCAGCGCGGGTGGAGGTCCAGGGGTCACGACGCTCGTCGGCGATCTGGTTGTGGCGCATGTACATCTTTGCCGACGAGGGCATGAACTGCCACAGCCCGGCAGCGGCCACCTTGGAGTAGGCGTTGATGTTGAAGCTCGACTCGACGATGGGCAGGCGCGTCAGCAGGCGCGGCAAGCCGGCGTCGGCAAAGATGCGCTCCATCTCGGGCAGGTACTGGCCGGAGATCTCTATGGCCAGCCGCGTGCGCTCCTGCAGGCCGCGCTGGGTGCGGATGTTGCTGGCGGCATCGGCCAGCGCGTCCTCATCACCCGAGAACAGGGCGGCGAGGCGACGCTGCTCACTGTTCATCTGCTCCGGCATGTTCACCAGCTCGGCGGTCTGCCGCAGCAGCACGGCCATGCGCGCCTTGGTGGCGTCTTCCTGCTCGTTTTTCAGTCGCGCCAGCTGCGCCTTGGGCAGCGTGTCCACATCGGCGCGGAAGTCGAGCACGGTGTAGATGCGGTCGGGCTTGCGGATGTCGTGGATCGCACTCTGGTGCTCGGAGTACTCGCCGAACACGCGGCGCCAGAAACGGATGTTGCCCTTGAGCACCGCCGGCCGGTCGAACAGCTTGCGCTCCTTCGCGAGTCTGTCGCTGGACTCGGCTTCGGCACCGGCCTCGTCGGCGGCGTCGATGACCGCGGCCACCGGCTGGGTGATGGCTTCGAGCGTGGGCGTAGCGGTGGCGGCGGGAGACTGCGCGGCACTGGTGGCAACCCACCCAGCAAGGAAAACCGCAAGGCACAGCGAGTGGATCTGGGGCATCGGGCGACGACAGGTGAAGGCATGGGGTAGCGCAAGCCAGATGCTAGCCGCCAGCGCCCGGTGCGGCAATCGCAAAACCCCGGCGTTTGGCGGCACACTGCGCGGCAAAATCCGTTCAGGACGCACCATGACCGCCGACACCCTCTGCCTGCTCGCCGCCGGCCTGTTCTTCATGACCGGCCTGCTCACGGGCCTGTGGAAATACCTCTGCATCGCCCGATCACCGGAGGCCGTAGCACCCGTCTACGTCGACATCGCCCACCGCACCAGCCTGATGTATTCGTTCAGCGCGCTGGTGCTGCGCGCCTTCGTGCCGTATTCGCCGCTGGATGCCACCGGCACGCTCATCGCCACCGCAGCCCCCTTGCTGTTCTTTGCCTTCGCCATCAGCACCTACGTGCTGCACGGCCTGCTGCGCGACACCGACAACCAGCTGCGCGCGCCGCACCGCCTCGGCAAGGCGACCCTGCCGGGCGTGCTGCTGCACGGCTTCATGTGGGCGCTCGCCATTGCCGAGATCGGCGGCTTCGGGATTCTGCTGTGGGGCTTCTTGCGCGGGCTGTAGCGCACGTCTTTACCAGCGATACACCACGCGCCCCACCACGCTGCGGCGCGGGCCGTAGAAGCAATCGCCGCGCGAGAGGCAGGTCGCGACGTAGGTTTTGTCTTCGAGATTGGCGGCGTTGACGCCCAGCGTCCACGCGCCGCGGGTGTAGCCGACGGCGGCGTCGATCAGCGCCAGATCGGGTGTCACCAGTGCGCCGGTCTCGTCGGTGGTCTGGCCGATGTAGCGCAGGCCACCACCCAGGTTGAAGCCCGGGATTTCCAGCAGCGAGAACTTGTAGCTGCCCCACACCGAGGCCTGGTGCAGCGGCAGGCCGGCAACCAGACTGCCGTCCGAAACGGTGACGTCGGTGTAGGTATAGCTGCCGGTCACATTGAGGTCGCGTGCGATCTGCGCGCTGGCTTCCAGTTCCGCTCCGCGACTCTTGGCATCGCCGCGCTGGATGGAATTGAACGGCTCGGTCGGGTCGGGGCTCAAGCGGTTCTGCTCGCGCACATCGAACAGCGTGGCGGTGATGAGCGACTTGCTGCCGGCGGGCTGCACCTTCACGCCGAACTCCGTCTGCTTGCCGCGCAGCGGCTTGTAGGGGTTGCCGAAGAAATCCGTGTAGGTGAAGGGCTGGAACGATTCGCTGTAGCTCAGGTACGGATGCACGCCGCTGGCGAAGCGGTACATCACGCCTGCCCGCGCGGTGGTGGCGCTGTCCTTGATCTTGTCGCTGCCTTCCACCTCGGTCGTCGCGCGGTCGCGGCGCACGCCCAGCGTGCCGACCCAGCGCGGGCCGCCAGAATGATCCAGTTCGAGCTGGTCTTGCAGATACACGCCCGCCTGCGTCGTCGCCGTGCCGGGCACCGCCATGACTTCAGGCACGGTGAAGTTGCCGTAGACCGGCGCGTAGAGATCGAACGGTGAGGCCTCGAAGCCATTGCCCCGCGCGCTGTCGTTGTCGCTGCGCGACACATCCACGCCCGCCAGCAGGCGGTGGCTCAGGCCGGCGAAGTGAAAGCGCGCCTCGGCGCGGCTGTCGCTGACCAGCACCTTGCTCTTGTCCTGCCCGATGTAGCTGTAGCGTGCGACCGTGCGGCGGTCGGCATCGAGAAAGGGATTGTCGGGATTGCTGAAGACATCCGGGTAGAGCGTGCGGTAGTCGACGTTGCCGGTGCTGTAGCGCAGGTTCTGCGCGACGCTCCAGGTCTTGTCGAAGCGATGCTCGAACAGCGACGTCACGCTCTGCTGCTCGCTGATGTAGGCATCGAAGCCCGGCTCGCTGGGGAACAGCGAGGTGGGGATGCGACCGTTGGGATTGGGCAGCAGCGTGCCCTCGTGCGGCAGGAAGTTGAGGGTGGTGCTGCCGCCATCGCGCTGCGTGCTGCCGATCACCGTCCAGCGGGTGTCGGCACTCGGCTGCCAGCACAGCGAGGGCTGCAACAGGCGGCGGTCGTTGTTGGAGAAATCGAGCTGCGCATCGGCTTCGCGCGCGAGCCCGACCAGGCGGTAGCTCCACACGCCGTTCTTGCTGAGCGGCCCGGTGAAATCGAAGGCGAGCTGCTGGCGGGCGTAGTTGCCGAGCTGCAATTCCACCTCGTGCCTGGGCGTGCTCAGCGGACGCTTGGAGACGAGGCTGATGAGCCCGCCGGTGGTGCCCTGCCCGAACAGCACCGAGGCCGGGCCGCGCACCACTTCCAGGCGCTCCAGCGTGTAGGGATCGGTGCGGCCGACGCTGAAGAAGCCGAAGTACTGGCGCAGGCCATCGAGATACTGCGTGAAGCTGGTGCCGCGGATGAAGGCATCATCGCTGCGGCTGTCGATACCGTAGGCGTCAGAGCGAACCCCGGCGGAATAGCGCAGCGCATCCTGCACGCTGAGCACGCCCTGGGCATCGAGCTGCTCGCGGTTGATGACCGAAACCGCCTGCTGGGTATCCATCAGCGGCGTGTCGGTCTTGGTGCCGCTCACGCTGCTGGTTTCGATGTAGCTGGTGTTGCGTTCGCCGGTGACGACGACCGGTGCCAGCGTGACCGGGCTGGCTGGTTCCGCCGTCCGGGGCGGGGTTTCGGCTTCGGCAGCGATCTGCGCGTGGGCAGGCAGGGTGGCTATCAAGCCGATAGCGAGCGCCCGGCAGCGGGCACGAATGACAGGTAATGCAGACACGGCAATCTCCGAAAGTGGGGGCTAGCTTTCGGCTTGCTGTGGGGTCAAAAACCGGCACGTCCCTGTGCCGGACATCAAACTTTTTCGGGTCCTCCCCGCAGGGTGGCGACCCTTCGACTCAACGGCGCGCGGCCAGGAGCTGCACCAGCAGCCAGCCCAGCGCTGCCAGGCCACCAAGCCAGATCAGGAAGGCCGGCCAGTAGCCGAGGCCGATCAGAATCGCGCCCGGCAGCAGCACCACGGCGGCGAGAGCCTGGCGTGTGCGGCTGGCATGCGGCGCGACGGCGCTGGCCGTGATCGAGCGCAGCCGCTTGGGGTCGCGCCGCGCGAGCAGCACCAGCGGCAACAGGCTGGCGACGAGCGCCAGCGTCACGGCGATGGCGGTCAGGCTCATGCGTGCGCCTCGTCGCTGAGTGTCGTGTGCGACACCGGCATCACGGCTGGCGCACGGCGCGCCGCCAGTAGGCACAGCGCACCCGCCAGCAGCACGGCGAGATCGAGCGCGATGACGGTGGCGAGGCCATTTTCGAACGCGGTGATCCAGCCGGGGCCGCCGCTGATCCAGCGCAGCAAGGGGGCGACCAGCAGTGCGATGCCCGTGCCCGCCAGCAGCACGCGCCGCAGGCTGTCGAGATTCCGCACCCGCAGGGCAATGCCGCTCGCCAGCACCACGGCGGCGATGAAGGTCCCGTTCTGCAGCGCACGCACGTCGACATCCAGCAGCGGTGCGGCGAAGCGCGCCAGCGGCACGGTGGCCAGCGCCAGCGGCAGGCCGTAGCCCATCCAGTGCGCAGCGCGGGCGAGCTTGCCCCAGCCGGGTTGCTCCTGCCGCCGCGTGGTCCACAGCAGCATGCCGGTGAGCGTCACGTAAGCCCCTGCGAAGCCGAGCGCGAACCACACCGCCTTGCTCCACAGGCCGGCGAAGTTGCCGAAGTGCAGCGGCCCCATCAGCACGAACAGGTCGTTGCCGATGGAGGGCACCAGCCCCAGCGTCGGCTTTTGCTGCACGAAGGCACCGCTGTCGCCGTCGTAGATGAAAGTGGCGCCCGCGAGCTTGCCTTCCGGCGGCAGCATCGAGACGGTGACGTGCGCATCGGCGCGGCCGTAGTGCTCGACGGTAACGAAGCCGGGTTCGGCGCCCGAGCGGCTGCGCGCATCGGCGAGCATGGCGTCGAGATTGCCGAAGGTGGCGGGCGTCTTGTCCTCCGGCACCGTCACGCCGACCACGGTTTCGATCAGCTTTTCCTGGTCGCCGCCAAAGGCCACCATCGCCACGGCGGGGATGGTGAACGCACCCGCAAAGCTGAAATAGCTGCCGGTAAAGGCGAGCACGAAGGCGAACGGCAGGTTCCAGGTGCCGGCGATCACATGCGCATCGCGCTTGACCAGCAGCGGGTCTTTCTTCTTGCGCAGCGTGAACAGCTCGCGGATGAGGTGGCGATGCACCAGAAAACCGGTGACGGCTGCGACCAGCATGGCGAGACCGAGAATGCCGGTGACCAAGAGGCCCCAGGGATTGGGCAGGTGCAGGCTGACGTGCAGCTCGACGAAGAAATCCGCCAGCGCGCTCGGCACGTTGTGGTCGCGGATGTCGTCGGCCCAGCCCTCGCGGCGGTCGAGCACCTTCAGCGTGACGGGGTCGATGTCGAACTCCACACCGCGCGCCTCCGGCTGGCCGTTGCGGTGGTCATCCTTGTGGAAGAACGCGCGGATGCGGCCGGCGGTGTCGGAGAAGAAGAACAGGTCTTCGTGGAACTCGGCAGGCACCTCCGCCGAGGCCTTGCGGATCGCCGCGTCGAGACCCTGCGCCGGCAACTCGTGGGTGGCATGCGGCAAGGGTGCCGACCACTCGCCGATCTCGTGCGCGAACACCGACACCACGCCGGTGAGAATCACCGCATACAGCAAGAGGCCGAGAAACACGCCGCTCCAGCCGTGGATGGCGAGCAGATCCTTGGTGCGGGGCTGGCTCAGGGCAATCATTTGGCGACTCCGGCGGCAGGTGTTGCAACGGCGGCGGTTTCAGCCTTCTTGGCCGCCATGCTGGCCATCACGTGCTGGCCGATCACGCCCGCATGCACCAGCAGCAGCACGATGGCCACCACCCAGGCACGGCCCAGCTTGTTGTCGAGCATCAGGTAGAAGAACAGCGCCGCCCAGATCGCCGGGAACACCGCGATGGGCACCGCGATGTTGTTGATCTGCGCCGGCCCTTGCGGATACCAGAGCGAGGCGCCGGCCATCACCAGGATGGAAACCAGAAAACACACGGGGCCGGCCAGGATGCCGCGCGACCAGGCGCGGCGGCGGTTGCCAGTTTGGGTGGGGAGGGCTGCAACAGTCGTCATGGGCGGGATTTTAGTTGATAAGGATTCGCAATTGCATGCAGCAAGGTGCGCCCCGTCAGAAACGGCCTTCCAGCTGCACGCCCAACGTGCGCGGCACGCTGTAGGCCGCGTAACCACGTGCGCCGGGCGCACCGATGTATCCGTTCGGGAACTGGTAGGTCTCGGTCACAACGTCCTCGTTGGTGAGGTTCTTGCCGAACAGATACACGCGCCAGCCGCTGCGCTCGTAGCCGATGCGGCCATCCAGCAACACGCGGGATTCGCTGCGCTCCGACCGGATGTTGGCCGGGCTGGTGAAGCTCATGCCCCGCTGCGAAAGATTGGCGGAGGCCATCAAACCCCGCACTGCGCGCTGCGGCCGCCACACCGCGCCCAGACTGCTGGTGACACGGGGCGCGAAGATGAACTGGTTGCCGCTGTAGTCCGCACCAGGCGTCTGGTAGTCGACGAACTGGGTGCGTACCACGCCTGCCGCAAGCTGCACCCGCAGGGTTCTCGCCGGCCGCCAGCCGATGCTCGTCTCGCCGCCATACAGCTTCGAGCGGGCGGCGTTCTGCGTCACGAAGAACTGCCCGCGCAGCACCGGCACCTGCTGGTCGCGCCAGTCGGTGTAGAAGACGTTGGCGGCGAGATCGAACACGCCGTAATCACCGCGCGTGCCCACTTCGTAGTTCTGCGTGTACTCGGGCTTGTAGGGCACTGACTCGCCTGTCTGGGTATCCACATCCACGCCGCCGGCACGATAAGCCTCGGCATAGGTCGCGAACACCGACCACTGCGACGTGACGGCCCAGCGCAGACCCGCCTTGGGCAGCAGCGCCGAGTAGCGCGTGCGGCCGAGCTGCTCGCCATTGGTGTTTGGCACGAGGTTGGGGGCAAGCAGCAACGCAGGCAGGACGTTGATACCGGGCTGCAGCGCCAGCACGTCGTCCACCACACCGCCCAGCAGGGGCACCTGCGCCAATCCGGCCGGCGTGGCCACCAGCGCATCGCCGCGCGTGGTCGCGGCGAGATTGCTGTTGCGCAGCGTCTCGCGGTCGTATCGCAACCCGAGCGTGGCGGTGAGGCGCCAGGGCAACTGGATGTCGAACTCGGTGAAGCCCGCCAGGTTGCGCGCGTCCTTGTTGGCCTGGCTGACGAAATCGAGTTCCACCCCCACCAGATCGCCTGCAATCGGGATCGGCACGCCGGTCGCCTGCGGCACGGTGACGAACACATCGTTGGAATAGAACACGTTGTCGTCGCGAAAGCGCCCGCCATAAACACCGACGACGCCCGTGAACGGCCCGATGTCCTTCAGGTTGAGCCGCAGCTCCTGCGAGACGTTGAAGCCGTGGCTGTAAATGACGTTGGTGCCGCCGTCTTCCGCCAGGCCATCGAAGTCGCGCCGGTAATCCTGCTGCGTGCGCATGTGCGCGGTGAGCGCGGTGAGGGTCGCGTACTCGCCCAGCCGCAGGCGGTTGCGCCAGCTGGCCGAACCGCTGCGGGTGAGATCGCCGGTCTGCTCGTTGACGGTACTGGTACGCCGCTGCGCCGGGTCGCTGCCGGCCTCGCCCGATTCGATGTTGTAGTCCGGCTGGCCGTTGGCGCGATCGGCTCCTACCGTCAGCAGACTGTCGAACGCGCTGCCCTCGGGCGCGAACGCCAGCTTGCCGCGCAGCAGCGCCTTCTGCGTGCGGGCGAAGTCGCGATAGCCGTCCGGTTCGTGGGTGATGAAGCCATCATCGTTCTGGAAACTGCCGACCAGACGGAAGGCCAAGGACTCACTGAGCGGCCCGCCGCCCGCCGCCGAGTGTTCCCGGCCATCACGCTGGGCAAGAATCGCCCGCGTGCGCAGCTCCCACTCACGCGTCGGCTCGCGAGTGTTGATGACCACCGCGCCCGCCAGGGCGTTGCGTCCCTGGCTGGTGGACTGCGCACCGCGCAGGACTTCCACTTGATCGACATCGAACAGCTCGTCCCCCGCCCCCTGCTGTGAGGTGCGGTCGAGCGTCACGCCATCGACCTGCACGCTGATGAGCGGCGAACCCGTGCCGCCCGCCGCCCCCGATTGCGATACGCCGCGGATGGAGATGTTGCCTTCCTCGTTGGCGGTCGTGTTCGCCGCGCGGCGCAGCAGCTCGCCGAGCGAGCCGTCACCCTGGTCGTCGATGTTCTTGCCGTTGAAGACGCTCACCGAAGTGGTGGTTTCACTCAAGGTGCGGCCGAGTTTTTCGCCCTTCACCACCACCGCTTCGAGCTGCACGGGTGTGGCGTTCGTTTCGGTCGCGGGCACTGCGCTTTCTTCGGGCAGCGTCTGTACGGGGATGGTTTCGACAGGTGCAGCTTCCTGCGCCTGGCTAGCCAAGGTCATCGCCAGCAGCAGGCCGGCCGTGAGGCAGCACGTGGTGCGCTTCATGGCTGGCTCCGCGCCTGCTGCAACAGATGCCAGGCGAGCGCCGCGAGGTAAGCCCACACCACCGGCAGCAGCAGCCACATCGGCAGAAAGTCGAAGCTCGCCGTCGCACGCGCCGCACCCTGATGCTGCGACTCCCAGTGCGCGGCATACGCGCCGATGGCGAGAATCGCGAAGCCGACGCCGAGCGAGCTGGTCAGCCACAGCGGCCGCCGCGTGCCGAAATGCCGCGCCAGCACGAAGCTGGCGATAGCCAGCGCATTGAAGCCGAGAAATCCGAAGAAGCTGTGCAGCTTTGCCGACAGGCTCGCGGTGTCCATGTCCGGCGCGCCGATGGGTGTTGCCGGCCCCGGCGGATAGCCGAAGGCGGGATCGGTGGCGAACACACCGACCATCACATGCGAGACCGCGAACACGCCGAGCAGCAGCGGTGCCCACAGTCCACCGACCTGCCCGCGCAGCACGCGGCGCGCACCGATGGCGAAGGCCAGCAGCAGCAGGCCCGCGACGACGAAGTTGATCGACTGCACCCATCCTGAGTCGCCGAGTGCGAGCTGGCTGCTGGCGTTGCGGTGCAGGCTGAAGCCCTCGCGCGTCAGCGCCGCAGTGAAGCCGACGGTGAGCACGATGGGGCCGGCGCAGAGGCCGGTCGTGAGGAGGCGGCAGGTGAGACGGTCTTTCATGGGGGATCAGGCTTAGTGGAACTGGAACTCGACGCCGCCGACGAGACGGCGACCATCGCCGAGGCTCACCACATCGACACCGCTGAAGGCGTAGCCGTTGGCGTCCTTGCGGTAGCGCGCGTCGGCGAGATTGCGGCCGGCGAAGAACACGCCGACGCCGCGATACTGCCAGCGCAGCGCGAGATTGATGAGCCGGTACGAAGGCAGCTCGTAGGCGGGCGTGTTTTCGGAATCGGCAAAGGCGCGGCCGTGCCACTGGATGTCGGGCCGCAGCAGCAGGCCTTGCAGCGGCATCCATTCCAGCGCCAGCGTGCCGGCGTAGGACGGCGCCTTGGGCAGGCGGTGGCCGGAAAGATCGACGGCGTCGCTGGTCTGCACGTTATTGCCGAAGCGGCCCCAGGTGACGCCGTAGCCGCCGATCACCCGCAGCGGTTTCGCGGCGCGCCAGCGCAGCTCGAACTCGCCGCCGCGGATGAAGGCCGGCCCGGCGTTGCCCATGTAGTTGTCGGTGCCCGTGCCCTGCTGGATCTGCATGTCGTCCCAGCGGGTGTGGAACAGGTTCAGCGCGGCGTCCAGCTTCCAGGGGCGGTAGAGACCCTTGAGCGACAGCTCGCCGGTGCGCGTCTTCTCGGACTCGAAGCTGAAGTAGCGGCCCGAGACTTGGTTGTAGCCGTCGCCGCCCGGCCGGTAGCCCTCGGCGTACGAGGCGCCCACGTACCAGTCCCGCGCAAGTTCGTAGCGCGCCGCCAGCTTGGGCAGAAACTCCGAAAAGCGACGCGACACCGGGATGTCGACGTTGTTCGGCAACACGCCACCAGCGTCGAGCAGCACGATTGCTGCCGCAGCCGTCGGGCTGTCGCCGGTGTAGGTGCTGGTGATGCGCCGGCGGTTGTGTTCGCGGTCCAGCCGCGCGCCGGCGGTCAAGGTCAGCCGTGGGGTGAGGGCGAAATCCAGCTCGCCGAAGGCGGCGACGTCTTCCACCCGCGTCGGGCTGCCCGAGGTGAACAGGATGTTGCCGAGCGGTGCGGCACAGGCGAGATCGACCACGCAGGCCCCGGAGATTTCGAGCAGCGCGTTGAGGTTGATGAAGCCGTTCTGCTCGTCGCGGGTGCGGTCGCGATAGAAATACGCGCCGAAGCTGGCCTGCAGGCGCGTGCCGGAATAGATGGCGCGCAGCTCCTGCGAAAAGGCGCTCGCGTTCTCCTGCTGCACGGTCGCGTTCTGCGCCTCGGCGGTGTAGTCGCCGTCGAAGCGGCTGCGGGTATCGGAGCGCACGTACGAGCTGATTGCCCGCAGCTGCCAGGCCGCGCTCAGCGACAGCCGCTGTTCCAGCGCATGGAGCCAGGCGCGGTTGCGGTAGTCCTGCGGTGCGTCGCTGCGCGCGGTTCGGCTTTGCTCGTCGGCCATCGGCACGTAGCTGCTGCCCTGCGTGCGGCGCAGCTGGTAGACCCCGAACAGGGCCTGATACGCACCGTCGCTGCCGCCCGGTTGCCAGCCCAGCCGCAGCCGCGCGCTGCCGCTTTTCTGCCCGGCCCAGTTGGCGTCATTGCGGGTGGCGTTGAAGTGATCGCCATCGTCCTGACGCTGGTCGTACACCAGCCGCGCCGCCAGCGCCTTGGGCCACAGCGTGGCCGCCAGCGCCCCGGCGTATTCGCGAGTGCTCGCATCGCCGCCAGCGACGCGGCCGCGCAGCTCAGGCGCGAAGCCGGCGTCCGGCTCCGGCACGGTGGTGTTGATGATGACGGCACCGGCCATCGCATTGCGGCCCTGGCTGGTGGACTGCGGGCCGCGCAGGATTTCGACCGAGCCGAGATCGAACGCCGAGAGATCGGCATAACTCAATGCCGAGCGCGGCAAGCCGACGCCGTCGTAGACCACGGCTGACGCCGTGCCATAAGCCGCATAGGCACCCGAGCCGCTCGCGCCGTAGCTGCCGATGCCGCGGATGGTCATGCCGCCGACGCCGTAGTCGCTGTCGTCCAGGCTCGCGTTGGGCGTGGCGCGGATCACGTCGTAGACATCGCTCGCCGTGCTGCGCTCGATCTCGGCGCCGGAATAGACCGCCACGCTGCTGGTGGTGCGGCGCGCCTCGCGGCGGATCAGCTCGCCGGTGACAATGACGGCTTCGAGCTGCGTCGGCGTCTGCCCGGGGGCCACCTTGGCTTCGGCCTCGGGCAGGGTTTGCACCGGGATCGTGCCGACATTGCCTGCATCCACGGGCTGCTCTTGCGCCGCTGCACGCAATGCGACGGTGAGTGCGAGCAAGAGCCCGGCCATGCGCTTCAAAACCGCGCTTCCAGCTGTACGCCCAGCTGCCGCAATTCGCCGTAGCTCACGCCATAGCCTGCCGTGGGCAAACCCAGCCCCGGCTCGATGCGGTAAGAGAGCGTGCGGTAGTCCTCGCCCAGCAGGTTGCGGCCATAGCCATAGAGCGCGACGTAACGACCCTGCCAGCCCAGGCGCGCATCGACCAGCCGGCGGCTTTCGCCGCGCTCGCGTTCGTTGTTGGCCGGTGTGACGAAGTAGCCATCGCTGGCGCTGAAATTGAGCGCGCCGAACAGCCCGCTGCGATGGCTGTAGCTGCCGCCGATGCTGCCGGTGAACGGCGCGTTGAACACGAAGTGCTTGCCGGAGTAGTCGATACCGCCGCTGACGTAGTCCTTGAACTCGGTGTGGGCGTAGCCGAGGCTGGTGTAGAGGTTCAAGCCGCGCAGCGGTTTCCAGGTGGTCTCCAACTCCGCGCCGAACAGTTCGGAGCGCGCCGCGTTTTCGGTGCGGGTGCTGAGGATGTCGCCGTCCACCGGCACCCGCACCTGCTGGTCGCGCCACTGCACGCCGTAGAGATTGAAGTTGACGGCCACCCGCTGCGACGGCGTGGCGCGAAAGCCGGTTTCGAGGTTGCGGGTGTACTCGGGCTTGTACTGGTTGATGGTGCCGCTGCCACGCAACACCTCGGCACCCCCGGCGCGATAGGCCTCGCTGTAGGTGATGAACACCGTCCATGCCGGGCTGAGCACCTGGCGCAGACCGACCTTGGGCAGCAGTGCCGAGTAATTGCCGGTGGCGCGTTGCTCGCCATCAGTGGTGGGCAGCACGCCGACGCCTTTTAGAACGTCCACCAGCGGAATGCCCGGCGCGGTCTCGTTGCCAAACAGATAGCCATCGGCCCGCGTGATATCGGAGTTGGCGATGATGGTGCTGCGCTCGCGGTCGTAGCGCAGGCCGGTGGTCAGTGTGGTGGTGGCGGTGAGCTTGAAGTCGAACTCGGTGAAGAAAGCGATGTTGCGGCCCTTGCGGTCGGTGTCTGAAAAGCCATCGACGCGGGCGATGATGTTCTCGCTGCCGGGTAACGGCACCACGGCGGAAAGCGGCACCAGCAGATCGCGGAAGTCGAATGCGCTGGCATCCTGAAACCGGCTGGCGTAGACGCCGAACAGGCCGGTGGCGGTGACACCGCGCCACAGGCTCGCGTCCTTCACGCCGAGGCGCAGCTCCTGCGAGAGGGTGTTGCCGCGCGTGTGGGTCTCATACGTGCCGCCGTCTTCGGCGGTGCGGTCGTAGTCGCCGAAGAAATCCGCAAAGGTCCGTACACCGCCGGTGGTGCTGCTGAGCGTGAAGGTGTCGCCCAGCGCGTAATCGGCCTTGAGACTTGCGAGCTTCGAGCGGTTGGCGGCGATGGTGTCTTCGTTGTCACGTGCGGTGCGGCGTGCCGCCGCGCCGTCGTCATCGGCTTCGAGGTTGTAGTCGGTGGCGGGCTCGCTCTTCACGGTGGAAAACGACAGCACCGTGCTCAAGCCCGGCAGCGCAGCGGGCTTGAAACCCAGCTTGCCGCGCAGCAATTCGTCTTCGGTGCGCGCCCACTTGGGGTCGTCGCGGGTGGTGTTGGTGATGCCGCCGTACTGCCCCGCGCGCTGGCCGGTGAGGCGAAAGGCAAAGCCCGCGCCGAGTGGCCCGCCACCGGCGAGCGCGTACTGGCGGTTGCCATCGTTGGCGAGCCGCACCCTTGCCAGTGCGTCCCAGTCATCGGTCGGGTTGCGGGTGGTGGTCACCACCGCGCCCGCCAGCGCATTGCGGCCCTGGCTGGTGGACTGCGGCCCGCGCAGGATCTCCACCTGTTCGACATCGAAGGCATCGGTGAGGCTGCCGCCGAGTGCGGTGCTGTCGAGTGCGACGCCATCCACGTACGTGCTGATGACCGGCGCGCCGGAATTGCTGTTGTCGGCCCCGAACTGGCTCACCCCGCGCAGGCTCAAGCCGCCCTCGTTGATCGAGAGCGCGTTGCCGACGCGGCGCGTGAGGTCGTAGATCGACTCGTCGCCGTATTGTTCGATCTGCTTGCCGGTGGTGACACTGACGGAACTGGCCGTGTCCTTCAGCGTGCGGCCGAGTTTTTCGCCCTTGACCACCACGGCATCGAGCTGCACTGCGCTGGCGTCTGTTTCAGTCGCGGGCGCTGCACTTTCTTCGGGCAGCGTTTGCACCGGGATCGTCTCCACCGGCTCCGCCTGAGCCCATGCCGAACCCGCCGCTGCGCAGAGCAGCAGGCCGGAGGTGACACCTCTTCTTGCTCGCATCGCCAGGCCTCAGAAGTCGATGGCGGCGCTGAGGGCAAACGTGCGGGGCGCGCCGACAACCAGATAACCCTGGCCGGGAAAACCACCGGCGGAGGCGTAATAGTTTTCGTCGCTCACGTTGTCGACGCGGCCGCGCAGCGTCACGGTACGCGTGCCCACGGGCAGGTCGTAGATCGCGCCGAGGTCGAACCGCGTCCAGTCCGGCACGGCGGTCTGGTTGGCGGCGTCGTAGTAGCTGTCACCGGTGTGCACGACGCGGGCGTCGAGGGCGAGCGCGCGCAACCACGGCAGGTCGTAGGTCGTACCGAGGATGCCCGCGCGGCCACCGCGCGCGACCTGGCCGCCGGCGTAGGGCTTCGACAGACCTTGTGCGGAGGCATCGGCACTCGCAGTGACCTTCACGGCTTCGAGCTGCACTGCGGCTTCGGCAGTGGGCGTCTCAACCTCAGATGCAGCGGCAGCGGTGAGCAGACCGAGGGCCGCGAGCGGCGTGAGGGTGAAGCGGTCTTTGAGGGTCATGGGTCGAGTCGCGGTGGAAGGTCTTGGATCGCGGTGGGTCACAGCTGCACACCCAGCGACACGCCCACCGTGCGGCTCTCGCCATAGCGCCGCACGGCGCGGTCGCGCTGCACGAAACTGTCCTGGATGTTGAGGTTGTCGGTGAGGTTGCGCGCAAAAATGGCGAACTCCAGCGGCCCTGCGGCATAGGCCAATCTGAGGTTGAGCAGCGTGCGGCCGGGCACCTTGGTGTCGTCGCTGTTGCTGGGGTTGCCGAAGTAGCTGCTGGTGCGGGTGACATTGAGGCTGGAGTCGAAGCCGCGCGCAAAGCGCCAGTACGCCGTCACGCCGCCCGAGACGGTGGGTGCGTAGTTGAAGCGGTTGCCCTTGTAGTCCTCATCGAGATTCTGGAACTGGTCGTACTCGGTGTGCAGATAGCCGAGCGAGGCACCCAGCCGCAGCGGTCGTGACACGCGCCAGTCGCCTTCCAGCTCCGCGCCATACAGGTGTGATTTGCCGGCGTTGCGAATCACCGTGTAGTAGTCGGTTCTGTTGCCGATCTCCACCTGCTGGTCACGCCACTTCGTATAGAACACATTGAGATTGGCGCTGAGCCGCTGTGCAAAAAAGCTGTTGCGGAATGCCAGCTCGAAGTTATTGGTGAACTCCGGGTCGTAGTCGTTTTTCTCGCCGCCGAAGAAGCTGATGGAGGTGCCGCCGCTGCGATAGCCCTCGCTGTATGTGAAGGCCGCGCTGTGCTCGGGCAGATAGCGCCAGGTCAGCCCCGCCTTGGGCAACCAGACGCGAAACGCGGTGTCGCCCGACTCGTCGTAATCCGCCGGCAAGGGGATGAAGCCGGTCGCGCGTAACTGATCGGTGATGAACGCCGGCACCAGCGGCGACGTGCCGACGGTGTTGATCGCCTCCACGGCTTCATCCGGGATGGGGATGCCGCCTTGCCCCGTCACGTAGCTGACGTCGCTGACGTTGTGGCGCTTGAAACTCTCGTAGTTGCGACGCACCCCCAGCGTCAACGAGAGCGGCTCGACAAAGCGCCATTCAACCTCGCTGAAAGCCGCGTAGGTCTTCACCACCTTGTCGTAGTCGACGAAGCCGTCGAGCCGTACCAGCCCGCCACCCACCGATGCATCGTCGCCGGTGACGCGCGAGAACTGGTCGAGGTCCGCGCCATAAACACCGACGACGAACTTCACCGTCTCGCCGGCAAAACTCATCTTCAGTTCTTGGGTCAGGCTCTTGTCGTCGAGCGCGAAGGTGCTGGTGCCGCCGGAGGCTTCGGTGCGATCGAAGTCGGCATCGCGATAATCCACGCCACGGGCAAAGCCGGTGGCCGAACTCAGGCTCCAGTGCTCGCCCAGCGCAAAGCCCTGGGTGAGGCCGACGATGCCGGTGCGATATTTCTCGTCGTAACGGATGTCGGCACTTTGCGTGCGCTCGCCGTTGCTGGCGTCGTGGATGTTGTCGCCGAACACGTTGCGGCTCGCGATACCCAGCAGTTGCGCGGTGTAGGGCGAGTCACTGTTGGCGTAGCGCAGCTTCAGACGCGCGAGGCGGGTGTATTCGCGGCCGGCGTCGTCCTCGTTGCGGGTGACATTGGTGATGTCACCATCGCTGTTGCGCTCGTCGAACACCAGGCGAAACGCAAAGTCGTCGCTGAAGATCGGCCCGCCCACCGCAAAGGCGTATTGCTCGCCATTGAAACTGCCGCGCCCGATCAGCGCTTTCGCGTCCCAGTCCGGCGTCGCGTCGCGGGTCTTGATGAACACCGCGCCCGCCAGCGCATTGCGCCCCTGCGAGGTGGACTGCGGACCGCGCAGCACCTCGATCTGTTCGATGTCGAAGGCGCTCAACGGCCCGCCGAAATTGGCGGCCCGCTGCGGCAGGGGGATGCCGTCGAGATAGACCGAGATCGTCTCGCTGTCGCCACCGCCATTGCCGTTTTGCAGCACGCCGCGGATGGCGATCTGGCGATCACTCTGCGCCCGCATGACGTTGCCGAGGCTGCCGATCACCTCGTGAAACTTCTCGCTCGATCCGCGCTCGATCTGCTTGCCGCTGACGATGGCGGTGCTGGTGGTGGTCTCGCTCAGGCGGCGGTTGAGTTTGTCGCCACTAACCCGCACGGCGTCGAGTTGCACCGCATCCGCGTTTTTCTCGGTAGCCGGCTCGGGCGTGGCCGCAGGCAGCTGCTCGACCGGGATGCTGGCGACGACGGCATCGTGCTGCGCCATTGCCAGCGGGGCAGCGCAAAGCAACAGCAAGGCAGTGGAGGCGAAACAATCGCGCATGCAGCAGGCATCCTTTCAGGCTGGCGGCGGCTTGCCCCTGTGTTTGGGTTGGTCTTCGAGACGCTGCGTTTCTGCTCATCCCTCAGCGTTCAGCAATTATAGATGCGAATGACTTGCATCCGCGAATCGGGGCGCGTAGCGTGTCCGTGCCAGCTCTGGGCTTTCAAGCAGCCCGCCAGCGTCGCAATCCACCCATTGCCCTCTACGGGCTACAGGAGCAGACGATGGAAACCACCTCACTCGGCCTCACCCTTTTTCTCACCTTTGACGTCATCGCCAGCATCGCGCTGGCCGTGTGGCTGGGCGCGCATGTCGGCGGCGGGCACTCGGACTGGGATCGCTGAACCGGCGCGGCAGGCGACGTCGCGGCGCATCGCTTGCATCCGCTAAGCTGGCTGCAATCCGACGAAAAGAATGCCGCCAATGACCCTGCGCACCGCCTACCCCGCCATCGCCCCCTACGCCACGCATCGCTTGCAGGTGTCGGCGCTGCACAACATCTACGTCGAAGAAAGCGGCAACCCCAAGGGCAAGCCGGTGGTGTTCGTGCACGGCGGCCCCGGCGGCGGCACCGAACCCTGGCAGCGGCAGTTCTTCGACCCGGCCCAGTACCGCATCGTGCTGTTCGACCAGCGCGGCTGCGGCAAGAGCACCCCGTTTGCAGAACTCGCCGAAAACACCACCTGGGATCTGGTGGCGGACATGGAGACCATCCGCGCGCATCTGAAGATCGAGCAGTGGGTGGTGTTCGGCGGCAGCTGGGGCTCCACGCTGGGTCTGGCGTATGCCGAGACCCATCCGACGCGCGTGCTGGCGCTGGTGCTGCGCGGCATCTTCCTGCTGCGGCAGCTGGAGATCGACTGGTTCTACCAGGAAGGCACGAGCTACATCTTCCCCGACCAGTGGGAGGCCTATCGCGATGCGATCCCCGAAGATGAGCGCGGCGATTTCGTCGCCGCTTACTACAAGCGCCTCACCTCATCCGACGCTGGCGTTCGCGCTGCCGCCGCCAAGGCCTGGAGCACCTGGGAGGGTGCGACCAGCAAGCTGCTCATCAACACCGACATGATCGCCCGCTACGGCAACGACCAGTTCGCCGACGCCTTCGCGCGCATCGAGTGCCACTACTTCACCAACAAGGGCTGGTTCGAGGCGGAAGACCAGCTGCTGCGCGACGTGCACAAGATCCGCCACATTCCGGCCGTGATCGTGCAGGGCCGCTACGACGTGGTCTGCCCGATGAAGAGCGCCTGGGATTTGCACCGTGCCTGGCCGGAGGCGCAGTTCGTGGTGGTGCCGGATGCCGGCCATGCCGCCAGCGAAAAAGGCACGCTGTCGGCATTGATCGAAGCCACCGACAAGTTCGCTTCGCTCTGATCAAGAGCCAACAAAAAGCCCCGACGCGTCGGGGCTTTTTTGATGTAGCGCTCAGCTCAGATAGGTATAGCCGCTCAGGCCCGCTTCGAGCTCTGCCAACAGCGCATTGCGCACGCCCATCGGCAAACCGCTCGCCGCAAACTTCTTGCGATAACTCTGCGTCAGTTCTTCGGGTGCCAGATGCACATAGCGCAGCAGCTCGTCGGTGCGATCGCCGTATTCGGCGTCGTCGAGTCGCCAGCCGTTCGGCGCGTTCGCATCGAGCACTACGTTGACGGCATTGGTATCGCCGAACAGGTTGTGCATGTCGCCGAGAATTTCCTGATACGCGCCGACCATGAAGAAACCCAGCAGATAAGGCTCGTCCTCTTTCAAATCATGCAGCGCCAATGTGGGCGTGAGGCCTTCTCGATCCACATAGGTTTCGAGCTGGCCATCGCTGTCGCAGGTGAGGTCGCACAGGCGCGCGCGCTCGGTGGGTTCTTCGTCCAGACGGTGGATCGGCACGATGGGAAACACCTGGCTGATCGCCCAGGCGTCGGGCACCGACTGGAATACCGAGAAGTTGCAGAAGTACTTCGAGCTCAACCGCTCGCGCAGCATGTCGAGCGCATCGCGATGGGCGCGGATGTCGATATCGAGCATCGGGATCACGCTGCGGGCAATGGCATGCGTGGCCTGCTCGCACCAGGCGCGCTGGGTGATGGTGAGCTTGCCTTCGGCATAGTGTGCATGCGCTTCGGCGAGCAGGGTGTCGGCCTCGTGCAGGCTCTCCAGCGGGCCGCGCTCGACCAGTTCGTTGAGGCAGTCGAACAGCTCCAGCACCACGGGCGGCGCATCGGTGGTCGGCTTGCTGATCGTAGGTCGGCCAATCACTTCACTGTCGACCACATTGGCGATCAGCACCGCATGGTGGGCGGTGAGCGCGCGGCCGGATTCGCTGATCAGCGCAGGCTCTGGTTCGCCGGATTCGATGCAGATTTCTTGCAAGGTGCGCACGATGCTGCGGGCGTATTCGCGCACCGAGTAGTTCATCGAGCAGTGGCTTCGCGAGCGGGTGCCTTCGTAGTCCACGCCCAGGCCGCCGCCGACATCGACCACATCGATGGGCGCGCCGAGCCGGCGTAGCTCGACGTAGAAGCGCGCCGCCTCACGCATGCCGCGCGCGACGTCCTGCACGTTGGCGACCTGGCTGCCCAAATGGAAATGAATCATCCGCACGGCATCGCTCAAGCCGACTTTCTGCATCATGTCGAGCGCGAGCAAGACCTGCGCGGTAGTCAGCCCGAACTTGCTCTTCTCGCCACCGGTGTTTTGCTGGGTCGACTCGCTCATGTTGGCGAGCCGCACGCGCAGACCGATCAGCGGAGCGACATCGAGGTTCTTCGACTCCTCGATCACCAGCGGCAGCTCGCTGAGTTTCTCCACCACGATGTAGACCTTGTGGCCGAGCTTCTGGCCGATGAGCGCGCGGCGGATGTAGGCGCGGTCTTTGTAGCCATTGCAGACGATCACGCTGCCCGGCAGTGCCACACCCAGCACCGCCGCCAGTTCCGGCTTGCTGCCCGCCTCAATGCCGACCCGCGCGCCGCCGTGCTGCACGATGGCCTCGACCACGGCCTTCTGCTGGTTGACCTTGATCGGATACACCGCCGTGTACTGGCCGCGGTATTCGTATTCGGCAATCACCTGCGCAAAGGCGCCGGTCAGCGCATCCACACGGTCGCGCAGGATGTCGGTGAAGCGCACCAGCACCGGCCATTCCAGGCCTTCCTTCGGCAGCTGCATGGCCAGCGCGTGCAAGTCCACCGCCACTCCGCTCTTGAAAGGCTGCACGGTGAGGTGGCCTTCGGCATTCACATCCACGTAGCCCTCGGACCATTGCGGGATGTTGTAGCGGGCACGGGCGGCGGCGGGAGACCAGTTTTTCGTCACAGGAGATTCACTTAAACAGGAAGAGCGAGCCTCTATACTCGCGCCCTCATTTTACGAACAAACGACTGCAAGGCCCGATATGTCACTCGATAACACCTGGTTCACCGAAGCCATCGAAGCCACCGGCACCGCCTTTTCGCTCAAGGGCAAGAAGCTGCACAGCGAACAGACGCCGTACCAGCAGATCGAAATCTGGCAGACCGAGACCTTCGGCAAGCTGATGACCATCGACGGCTGCACGATGGTGTCGACCCGAGACAATTTTCTGTACCACGAGATGATGAGCCACCCGGCGCTCAACTCTCATCCCAACCCCGAGACGGTGGTGATCGTCGGCGGCGGTGACTGCGGCACGCTGCGCGAAGTGCTCAAGCACACCGAGGTCAAGTCGGCAACGCAGGTCGAGATCGATGAGCGCGTCACGCGCCTCTCCGAAATCCACTTCCCCGAACTCTGCGACAAGAACAACGATCCGCGCGCCACACTCTTCTTCGGCGACGGCATTGCCTGGATGAAGGAAGTCGCCCCCGGCTCCATCGACGTCATCATCATCGACTCGACCGACCCGGTCGGCCCGGCCGAAGGCCTGTTCGGCAAGAAGTTCTATCTCGACTGCATCAAGGCGCTCAAGCCCAACGGCATGCTGGTGCAGCAGTCCGAGTCGCCGCTGCTGCATCTGGAGCTGATCAAGGAAATGCACGCGGCCATGAAGGACGCGGGCTTTGCCGAAACGACCATGCTGCACTTCCCGCAGGTGATTTACCCCAGCGGCTGGTGGAGCGGCTCGATCGCCTTCAAGACCGCCGGCACCAAGGTGTCACGCCTTGACAAGGCCGACGACCTCGACACCCAGTTCTACAACCGCGACACCCACGCGGGCGCGTTCGCGCTGCCGACCTACGTGAAAAAAGCTATCGCTTAATAGTCGCGCCTCGGCGCTGCATACGGGTCATCCGGCACCGCGAACGGCACGGTGCGACCCACCAGTGCTTCGAGCGCCATCAGTTCGAGGTCGGTGTGGTTGTAGAACGGCGCAGGCTGCGTGTAGCGCCCGTCGACCGCATCCCGGTAGAGAAACATCGGCGCATCGTGATGCTTCGTGGTGAGCAGCTTCTGCTCCTCGGGGCGCGACAGCGGCGTGAGTGCGGCGGTGCCGTAGCAGAGGCAGACGTAGCTTTTGTCGGCATCGGCCTCGGTGTAGACGCCGGTGCCGCGGATGCCGATGGTGGCGACCGGCGTGCGGATTTCGTAGAGGTCGTCGCGCTTGCCGAACACGCTGAGCATCGCGCCGTTGACGAGGCGGAAGAAGCTGCGCGCCACGCCCGCCGCACCGCCGATCTCGACGCGGCTCTGCGGCCGCACGATGAGCGCATCACTGCCCACCACGCCGACCAGACGGCCGTCGCTGCCGGTTTCGATGACATCACCGGGCAGGATCAGCGTGTCGCGCCGCGCGCGCTTGCCGTTGATGCGCACGTTGCCGTCGATCTCGAAGATGCTCCTGCCCGCGGGCAGCTTGCGCGGCACGGCGCCGAAGGTGTCCGCCTGCGCCCAGCCCGTGCCGCCCACCAGCCAGCCGGCGGCAAGTGCCCTCAGCAGCAGGCGACGGCGTGGGTCCGACTCGAAGCCGTCGCCATCAAAGCCACTTTGTTCATCGTTCACTGTTTTCTCCTCGACACGGACGCTACCCTGTATTGCGCATGGCGCAGTTCAAGAGACTCCCGACAATGATGCAAGGTTTGCGAACCGCATGGATGCTGGCGCTGCTGCCCGGTTGCGCCTGGGCGGGCAGCGTGGTGACCACGGCGGATTTCGGCCTCGGCAGCGACGACAACATCCAGGTGGCACGCAACGGCCTGCCCCGCAGCGCCGAGCAGTTCGTGCAGATGGGCCTTGCGGCCGCCTTGAGCGAACCGCTGGATGCCGGCCTGTCGCTGCGCGTGCAGGCGCGGCTCGATGCCCGGGTGCAGGCGCAATACCAGGGCCTCAACGAACTCGCGGGCGGCCTCGAAGGCCAGCTGCTGCTGCGGCCGGGCCAGGGCTTCTACACGCCGATACTGGGGCTTTCGATGGGTGTGGGTGCAAGCCAGTTCCAGAGCGATCTGCGCGACGCCCAAGAGGCACGGCTGGGACTGCTGGCACGTGAAGCGCTCACGACACGCCTGACGGCCCGCAGTCGCCTGTTCGCCGTCTGGCGGGGCAGCGACAGCAGGGCGTTCGATGCCCACATGAAGGGCGGCGAGCTGGCACTGGACTGGCAGGCGACGCCGCCGCTGACCCTGACGCTGGCGTACCAATATCGCGATGGCACGGTCGTCTCGATCGGCGTGCCGGGCGCATCGGCACTGGCCAACACCCGCGCGGTGGAAGCGGACGACGTGTTTGCCGGGCAATCGGCCTTCAGCTTTCCGGCGCAGACCCACATCGGGCTTGCGGGTGCCAACTACGCGATCACGCCTTCACTCTCGCTGGATGCGCAGCTGCGCTATGTCGAATCCGACACCGATTTCGGCATCCGGTATCACCGCTGGACGACGATCACTGGCCTGATTGCACGGTTCTGATCGCCTCTTCGCGGCGCATCTCCTCGCGCGCTTCCTCCAACAGATGCTGCGCGGCGAGAGGGCGGCAATAGCGGCGGGCTTTCTCGTTGAGGCGTGCGACTTCGAGCGCGACCTGGTTCGGGCTGAAACGATACTGGTTGCCGACCGGATCGCGCCCGTAGACATCGCGCGCCTCGGCGTAGCTGGCGCTCAGCTCTTTGAAGTCGCTGCACTGGCGGGCGACTTCGGTGACCAGTTCAGAGGGCACGGTGGCGCGGGCGTCCGCAGCGACCGAGCCGCGCGCGATGGTGGCGCGGGTCATGCGCTCGGCGAGCAGGCTCTGGTCGTCATAGCGGGTGATGCCGTTGCGATCCACCCACTTGAACACGCCGCCCGCTGCCTGTGCCGCCATCGCCAGCAGCAGGCCGCCGCAGAACAGCGCGCCGCGCAGAGGGACGCCGCGGCGGTCAGCGCTGTTCATTGGTCGGCAGCGGCACATCCGCACCCGGTTGGCTGCACGCCGTCTGCGCCTGCTGCTGCGCGCGGTCGATGAGTTTCTGGCGCTCTTCGTCGGAATAGGTACGGGTATTGCCCAGGTTGTCGGTTTCGCTGATCTTGCTGGAGCTGTTGTAGACCGACACTTGGTCCTTCTTGCGCTGGCAATCCAGCTGGCGCGCGGCGAGGGTGGCCGGTGAATCCTTGGGCGTCTCGGAGACACCGCTGCCAGGCTTCACTTCGACCTGCTGGCCCTTCTCGCTTTTGACATCGCTGTAGTGCACGCGGCCTTTTTCATCCACCCAGCGGTAGGTTCGCTCGCCGGCATGCGCGGCCTGCAAGCCCGCGAAAGCCAGGGACGCCGCAAGCGCGAGGTGGCATAAAACGGGACGCATGGCAGGTCTCCAGGAACGCATGGGCTTCGAGTCTAGCCGCAGAGCGTGAACGCACTCCAGTGTGGCGGCGCTCATTACAATGACTCATGCGCTTTCGTCTGATCCTCCCGATGCTGCTCGCGGCTGCCGCCATCACGGCCTGGCAGGCCGAGACGCGCGCCGCGTTGGAGCAGCGGTTGCTGCTGCGCTCGCTCACCGCACAGCTGACACCGCTGGGCAGCCTGAGCTACGGCGCGACCAGCGCACATTTCTGGGGCAGCGGCCGCGTCGAGAATCTACGATTCGCGCCCGATGCCGACTGGATTGCGCGGCATGCACTGCCCGCCGACTTCGCCCTGCACATCCCCCAGCTGCACTACAGCGACTGGCAGGCAGACGAAGGCTGGCCCGCTGCCGTGCGCCTGCAGTTCGATACCGCCACGCTGCCGCTGCCCGCGCCTTGGCCGCGGACAGCCAGCGGCACGCTGGACTGGCAGTACCGCCGCGTCGAAGGCACGTTGCGGGTGGCGCTCACGCTCGATGCCCCACGCGCGGCTGCCGCCGATGCCACGCTGTCATTGCAGCTGGCCGCGCCTCAGCGTCTGACGGGTGCGACCTTGCTCGGCGGCACGCTGCAGTACCGCGATCAGGGTCTGGCGCAGGGCGCGCGCGCGGCATTGGCACTGCAACTGGGGGCCGATCCGCAGAATGCCGATTCCGCGCTCGCCGAAATGCTGGCGCAATGGCTCACAGAGCAGGGCCTGCCGCCCACTGCGGAACTGCGCGAATCGCTCACCGCCTTTGCGCGGGAGCCTCTGGCCCTGACGCTGCACCTCGACCCACCCGGCGCGTTGCGGCCCGACACCCTGCTCCTGTTCGCGCCGGCAGATCGCATCGCCGCACTGGGGTTGAGCGTGCAGGCTCAGTAGCGACGCACGACGAAGCCGGGCTCTGGATGTTCATTCGTCGGCAGCCACTCCACACTCGTCACCACCGCTTTTTCGGGCCCGACCGCCAACCAGCGGTGCAGGGCCGCAAGCGCGTCCGGGGCACCTGCCGCGACGCCTTCCACCGCGCCATCGTCCCGATTGCGCACCCAGCCCTGCAAGCCCAAAGCCTTTGCCTGCCGCTCGGTGGCGGCTCGATACCCCACGCCCTGCACCCGACCGTGCACGACAAAACGCATCGCGTTAGTGTTGTCTTCAGCCATGAAACCGTCCGCTCCAAAAAATAAACGCAGCATAGGCAACAGCGTGCCCGCGCCGGAAGAGCCGCAGCGCCTGCGCTTCGCCGCCGAAATACCCGGCGGCGCGCTCGGCCCGCTGTGGAAACTGCACGTCGAAGCCCTGAGCGAACCCGCGCCCGGCGGCGGCGAGCGACTGCGGCTGCGCGCCCATGTGCAGACCAATCTGGCCAGTGTCGCCAAACCGGCGCTCGCCGCACTGGGCCAGCGCACCCTGGCCCGCCTGCCCGCGCCCGCCGCACAAGCCACCACGGCCCTCGCGCCACTGGCCCAGCAAGCCAGTCGCTGGCTGGGCGATTGGGCGCAGCAACGCGCCCAGCAGGTCGCCCCGCGTCTGGCGCGCTGGGCCGCACCGTTGCTGCGGCACGACCTCAACACCTGGTTCGAGCTGCATGCCTCCACCGCGCCCTTGGTGGAAGGTGCCAAAGCCCTGCTGCCCAATGCCACCAAGCTCTCGCAACTCGGCATCACGCCTGATCTCGGGCCGAACGCACCCGCCGTGCAGGCCTGGCAGGGGCGCATCGGCGATGAGGCGGCACAGGTTTCGCTGCTGCGCATGGACGACCGCCAATTGCCGGAGAACCTGCGCGCCAAGCTGGGCGGCATGCCGTTTCAGATTGCGGCAGCGGTGGTGACGGTGGTGGGGCGCAAGCCTTGAGTCGCTGCAAGCCCGCGTCATCGAAACCGGATTCTCGAAAATGCTGAACCTCGGTATCGATGCCTCCATGCTGACGGCGCAGCGGAGTGGCATCGGCAATTACGTCTACAACCTGCTGACCGAGTATCTGAAGGTGAAGGGCGACACTCGCGTCGTCCTTTTCTCAGATCGCGTGGTTGCCGGGGATGCGCGCCATTTCGGCGAGGTCGTCGAGAATATCGGCCCGCCGATACGCAAAGGGCCGCTATGGCTGAGCT
Organism: Stagnimonas sp.; assembly: GCA_030652575.1. GTDB lineage: Bacteria > Pseudomonadota > Gammaproteobacteria > Nevskiales > Nevskiaceae > Stagnimonas. The sequence continues at coordinate 91,933 of JAUSQI010000063.1, forward strand.
CCGGCCTGTATCCCCTGCTGAAACAGAACGAGATCGACGTCTTCTGGGGCGGCAATGGCTACGTGCCGCTGGCGGTGCCGCGCGGCATTAGACGCGTGCTGACCATCCACGACATGGTGGCGCACGAGGCGCCGCAGACGATGCTGACGGTGAGTTTTTTGACGCGTCGCATCTTCCAGACGCTGGCGATCAAACAGGCGGACCGGATCATCACGGTCTCGCACAGCACCGCCAGCGATCTGGCCCGCCACACCCGGGGCAGAAGCGATCTCATCATCCCGCCGCTGATGAATGACCAGTACGGACCCGTCGAGCCAGATCAGGTCGACGCCGTGCGGCAGCGCCATCAGCTGCCTGACCGATACCTGCTCGCCGTCGGCACCGTCGAGCCGCGCAAGAACCTGCTCAGCACGGTACGCGCGCATGCCGATCTGCGACGCCAAGGCCTTGCACTGCCGCAACTCATCATTGCGGGGCACATCGGCTGGAAGGAACAGGACATCGCACGAGAAATCGAAGAAATGGCGCGCGAAGGCCATGCTCGCTACCTCGGCTATGTCGCCAACGAAGACATGCCGGGACTCTATGCAGGTGCCATCGCCCTGCTGTTTTTACCCGTCTACGAAGGCTACGGCATGCCCGCACGCGAAGCCCTGTTATGTGGCACGCCGGTGATTGCCTCGGATATCCCCGCCCTGCGTGAGGCAACCGAAGGCAATGCCCTGTTCATCGGCCACACGCAGGCCGAAATCACCAAGGCCTTGCGTCTTTGGGCAACCGAGGCGCTTCAGGCCCCCGCATCGAAGCTGCACCCAAATCGCTCGGCAGGCAGGGTTGCTGCCCTAGCCTTCAAAGAAGCGCTCGAAGGCTAATCACTGGGCCGCTTGCCGGGGTTCTTCAATTGAGACATGGATCACGCCCAAAAGCTGTACAGCTCGTTTTTTTATACTGGCTGTCAACTTCCGGTAGTCATTTAAGGGCAGACTCAGCTTGCCTTGGGGATAAGGCGCTCAATTGGGCCATAAATTGCCTGTCATTCGTTGTGCCCTGTTCGATAGCGTATTACCCTCGCGCCCCATTTTGATGCACAAGCCTAGGAATATCAGGCAATGGTCGTAATTTTCGCGGTTTTTGCGATGGCAGCCAGCGCATTGATTGCCTATCTGACTATCGTCGCCGCCCGCAGGCTGGACCTGGGTGCGGACGACACCGTGGGCGTGCACAAGTTTCACAACCACTGGGTTCCGCGCCTGGGCGGCATCGCCATTTTCGTGGCCCTGACCTCCAGCCTGCTGGCCGTCACCTGGTTGCTGGGTACAGAAGTGCAGCATGCCGTGGCCTTCATCGTCTGCATCCTGCCGGTGTTCTGTGTCGGCCTGGTGGAAGACGTCACCGCCAAATGCGACATCTCCAGCCGCCTGCTTCTGCCCATGCTCTCGGCAGCACTCTGCTGGTGGCTGCTGGATGGCCGCCTGCTCCGGGTGGACATCCCCACCGTGGATGCCTGGCTGCAGGCCTCGCCGTTTTTCGCCCTGATGCTCACCATGATTGCCGTCGGCGGCATCACCCAGGCCGTCAACATCATCGACGGCTACAACGGTCTCTCTCCCTTTTTTGCGCTGGTCGCGCTGGCCGCCATCGGCATCGTCGGGCATCTGGTCGGCGACGTGCTGGTGGAGCGCATTGCGCTGCTGGCGGCGGCCTCGGTGGCCGGCTTCCTGCTCTGGAACTTCCCGCACGGCCATATCTTCATGGGCGACGCGGGCGCCTACCTCGTCGGCTTCTGCATTGGCGAGCTCTCGGTTTTGCTGGTCACCCGCAACCCCGAGGTGTCGGCCTGGTTCCCGATGCTGCTGGTGATCTACCCGGTGTGGGAGACGCTGTTCGCGATCTATCGCAAGGCCATTCTCAAGAACACCTCGCCCAGCCAGCCCGATGGCTTGCACCTGCACATGCTCATCCACAAGCGCCTGGTCAAATCGCCCTACGGCGGCACTGCACGCCAACGCATGCTCAAGCGCAACTCGTCGACCTCGCCCTATCTTTGGGTGCTGAGCCTGATGACGGCGATCCCTGCCGTGATTTTCTGGGACGAAGGCGCCTGGCTGCAGGGCTTCTGTGTGGTCGCGGTATTGGCCTGCTTCACGCTGTACTGGCGCATCGTGCGGTTTCGCGCCCCGAAGTTCATGGTGTTCCGGCCCACCATCGAGGGCGCTCGCCAGACTTCGGTAACGACCGACGCCTGATATCCGGCAGGCCATAGCGATCTGCCTTCTGCGCCCGTGACCGCTACGCTGCCCCGCCATTACCTGGTGACCGGTGGGGCGGGATTCATCGGCTCGCATCTGGTTGATCACCTGCTCGCCGCAGGTCATCAGGTCACCGTGGTCGACGATTTTTCGTCCGGCCACCGCAGCAATCTACCGACGCATTCCCAGCTCACCGTAATGGAGTGCTCCGTCGGCGCGCTCGATGCCAATCAGCTTGCGGGCCAGCAATGGGCCGGCATCGCCCACTTGGCGGCCATACCCTCCGTGGGTTTCAGCTGGCAACAGCCGTTGACCACGCACGAAGCCAATCTCAGCCACACCGTGCACATGGCAGCACTCGCACAGCAACTAGGCTGCCGCCGGTTCGTTTATGCGAGCTCCGCTGCCGTGTATGGCGATCCACCCAGCCTGCCGCTGGGCGAGGACCTCACGCCCAGCCCTGTTTCACCCTACGGACTACAGAAAAGAACCGGCGAGGATTACCTCGCACTGCTGGCGCCGCGCTGGCAGCTGGAGGCCATCGCACTGCGCTTTTTCAACGTGTTTGGGCCGCGGCAGAACCCGCACTCCGAGTACTCCGGCGTGGTGTCACGCTTTGCGGCGGCAGCACTTGCCGGCGAGCCGCTGTGCATTCGCGGCGATGGTGCGCAGACGCGCGATTTTGTCGAAGTGCGCGATGTGGCCCGCACGCTGGCGGCCGCCCTGCAACAAGCGTTGCCCGCCGCACGGCTGAGCATCTGCAATGTCGGCACCGGTCGGCAGACCTCGGTGATGGCATTGGCAGAAGCGCTGCGCCGCTGCACCGGCGCACACTCGGAAATACGCCATGAGCCGGTAGCAGCCGGCGACATCCTGCATTCGCAGGCAGACACCCGGCGTTTGCGCACGCTGTTTGGCATCGAACTCGAACTCGGCCTGGACGAGAGCCTGGAAGCGCTACTCGATTCCCTGCGGCGCTAAACTGCGGCGATGCACCAAGCAACGCACTCGCACCTCTACCAGTACCGCATCGAGCATTGTTGGGATGCCCGGCTCGACCGCTGGCTGGATCTCGGTGTGGCTGATACCCAGTGCTGGGACCTGAGCCTGGAAGACCGGATCGCCGCTGCTTTCAACAGCCCGTTTACCGGATTGGGCGGCGCGCTGGAACAAGCCTTTGCGCGTGGTCTCACTGCATCCCGGGTGGTGCACAGCCGCATGCCGCCACCGGCAGCCTTGCCGCCTGAGAGCTTCCGCATGGTGCTGCTGGACGAACCCCGGCGGCGTTTCATCTCGGCAGCCCGTGCCTTGGGCCTGCTGCCCCTGGAGCCCTTACCTCCAGCGGATACTGCCGTTCTCGCCAAGGGTCTATTGCACTCGGGCCAGCATCAACACCGTCGCTGGCTGGACAACCATCTGGTACGCGCCTTGGCGGCCTGCCGATTGGGGCCGCTGGCATTCGAGGTCGACCGCGCCGAACCCCTGCTGCCGATCGCCATCGAGGCGCTGAAACAGCAGTTCGAGTTCGTCGGGTTGCGGCAGCAGGGCTGCACGCTGCTGGGGCGCGCACTGGCGCATGCCCTCGGCAGACCGGACCCTGCGATCGCCGATGACACAGCGAACCCGCTAGATAACGACGCTTTCCCCATCCCTGAGCCGCTTCTGGCGCAGGATGATCTGCTGTATGCGGAGGCCGCAAAGCTTTTTGAACGCCACACCACAGCTGCGGCGCCGTGGTCCCAGCAGCAGGCGAAGGAGCTATCGCGTCACATCGTGCCGCTCAATCGCAATGGTCCGCCCGTGTTCTCGGTACGCGGCCCGATGATGGTCTGCGGCGTGCACGGCAGGGATGCGGCGGGCAGCGACAACTGCCGCCTCTGGAGCGGCCCCTCACCGCGCATGACGATCTGGATCGCCGTACCCAAGAACACGCGCATCACCGCGGAGATTCGTGTGCACGGCTATGCCCATGAACGTCAGCGCGAGACCTTGCGCATCGAGTGCGACGGCCGCGTCCAGCCCCATCGCTTCGAATCTCTCGAGGGCTATCGCGACCTCATAGCCGTCGACTGCAAGCCGCAACAGTCGATACTGGGCCTAAGCGTGATTCTGGATGAGACCCTCTCTGGCCCCGATCTGGGCGACGTCGCCGGGGACACCCGACGCCGCGGCATTTCCTTCGACCGTTACGGCTGGCGGCTGGGACGCTGAGCATGCCTTCAGCACCACGCTAGACTGTGCATTGCACCCAGACCGTGTGGCGCGCACCGCATGTTTAACTTTCGCCAATGGCTGCGGCCAGGACGCCGCTCAAAAGAAGCGCTAATCCTTGACGCGGCTGCTGCTGAGTTGCAGTCAGCAGAGATCGTTGAACCTGCCGGCAGCGCGTCAGCAGGCATGCACCCGATTTGTACCGCCGCCCTCGCCGGCGAAACGGATGCGGCGCTGATCAAGCACTTTGGCGGCAGCCCACGCGAGCCGTTGACGCCGACGATGCGGCAACTTGCCACCCAAGCTGCCATCAGCCTGCTCGATGCCGGTTCGCCATTGGCGGCACTGCGGCTGTTTCGCCTCGGCCATACCGATGAGGGAGTGCGGCGGAGGCTTTGCCAACTTGCCATGCAAAGCGCACAGGCGGGTGATGCCGCATTGCTGCGCGACGCCATTGCCAGCTACTGCCTTCTGACGGGGCAGATCAAGCTGCCGCTGTGCAGCGCCACCAACGCGCTCGAAGACGAAAACCGCGAGGTGCTACCCACCCTGATCGCACGCGCGTGCTGGGAGGGCATCGAGTCTTGGCTGTGCTGGCAACCGCAAGCGGCGCAGCAGCTGGATTGGCAAATCGCCTTGCCTGCCGCCGCCGCTGCTTTTCAGGCAGGGCATGCCCTTGCCGCCATCGGTCTGGCTGGCGTGCATCTGCCTCAATGGCTGGGCGATGCCGAGACCGGCAAAGGCCTGCATGCACGCTTGCAAGAGCAGCTGCGCTCGGCCCTGAACCAAGAGGATGTGCTTGCAGTCTGCGTGTTGTCACACGAGCTGCGACGCTGGGGTGGCAGCGAGGCGGGACTGGCGGATGAAAGCTGGCGGCTGATCGACCGGCTGGGTTCGGTGGAACAGGCCCGGCTACTGCTGGGTACGATCGCCATCGACGAAACGCGACTGCCGGTTGCGCGGGCCGCCGCAGAGAAACTGCTGCAGCGTTACATCCGCCGCAGCCGATGGCTTGAAGTGGAGCAGTTGCTGGGCGGCGCTGTCTTGTCCGACGTGCAGAGATACAAGCTGCGCAAGCAGTACCTGAGCCGCCTGCTGGAGCTGCGTGAGATCGACCTGGCAGCCCCGCTGCTGCAAAGCCTGAACACGCATGACCCGGAGCAGCGGTTTTTTGCACTGTGGCTGGTCGCGTTGCGCGGCGAGCTGAGTGAGGCCGAGGCACTGTTCGCGCAGCTCTCTGCCGATGATCCGGTCTGGTACCGCGCCGCACGCCTGCTCTACGAGTTTCACAATGCCCGTCGGGACTTTGCGGCGTCCTGTCGCTATGGGCGCATCCTGCTGGATCGGCGCAGTGCGCCTGAGCCCAGCCGCATGCTGCACATTGCCCAGATGGCGAGCTACGTGTGGGGCGAAGAAGCGCTGATGGCCGAGGCAATCAAAGCCGGGTTCGACGCCGCCGAGGCACTCGAAGCCGCCGGGATCAGTGATGAACCCGGCTGGGATGCACTGCTGAACTTCCATTTGCGGACGTTCGCCTTCGACAAGGCCTGGACTCTGCTGCTGCAGGTAAAAGCCCTGAAGCGTTTCGACGTCAGCGACGACGAGGCCTTGCTGATGGACATCCAGCAGACCTTTGCGCCGGTGAAGTGGGCTTTGGATGAAGCCGCTGCCGCCGTGCGCACCCTCGCCACTGGCGATACCTCATTGATGCGAGCCGCGCGGCAACCCGAGGAGTGCGCGTTTCACCTGTATTCCGGCATGTTCGCCGCCCGTGTCGAGTTCGAAGAGGTACGCCACTACCAGCGCAAGACGTTCTCTCTGGTGCTGCAGGCTCTATTGGCCAAGGGCATACGCCCCGTCATCGTGCCGCAGTTCGCGCTCAACGAGCAGGTGGTGTTGCCGGGCACACACCTCTCGGTTTCGTACCACACCATCGACTCGCGCCCCAACTGCATCCACATCAAGGAGGCCGACCTGCCCCACCTGATGAACATCGACCCGTACGGCTATGCCGGCTGGTCGAGCCTCGCGCTGCGGCCCAAAGAATGGATCGACGCGGAGCTGGAGAAGATTTCGGATGAGGAGGCCAATGCCTTCTTCGAGGCCGAGCACGCCCGCATCGTGGGCGGCAACCTTTCGAAGTATCGACAGCCCGAGCAGGATGCGAGCTGGCAGCCACCCAAACCCTATGTGTTTCTGGCACTGCAAACGCGGTGGGACAAGGTACAGGAGCTGGCCTATGTCGACATGCTGGACATGCTGCGGATTGTGGTCAACCGCTTCGAGGACACAGGAATCAATGTGGTGATCAAGCGACATCCGGCTTGTCAGGATCATGGCGTGGCGAACACCTTGCGAGAGCTTGCCATGCGGTCACACGTGCAGATTTCTACCGCATCCGTTCACACGCTGATGGCACACGCCGAGGCCGTGATGATTGCCAACTCAGGCGTGGGAGCAGAGGCACTCGCCCACATGAAGCCGGTCTATCTGTTCGGCCGCGCCGAATACCAGTACGCATGCCATACCGTGCGTACCGCACAAGAGTTTGCAGAAAAAACTGCGTGCCTTGCCTTGCCTTTGCCAGCGCAGAACCTGCGACGGTTCTACTGCTTTTACAAGGCAAAAACACTTCAGGACATCAGCAGACAGTCTGTAGACCTAACGTGCTGCATGTAGCAAAACAGCAGCACGCTTGGCAGTCCTACTTTTTGAAGATGCCGACGATCTCCTCGGCCTGGCTTACCAGCAGTGACGTGATGTTTCTCTGGTCCATCAGCGCAATGGCATCCGAGACGCGTGTACCGGCGGGCACCACGATGGGGTCCTTGGACATCAGGTAACCCGCCGTCTTCTCGAACACCTGTTTTTCGTACTTATCCAGCGCACGGCGAATGTCACCGTCCGTGATCAGCCCCAGCCCGGCCTCGCGGCGCACCACCACCAGACCAAGCATGCCGCTGGTCATGATGTCGATGACCTTCGTGAAGCTGTCGGTCTCATGCACAAACGGTAGATTCTTCTTCGTCATCTCGTCTTCCACCTTGCGCAGCAATCTGCGCCCCAGACTGCCGCCGGGATGAAAACGGGCGAAGTGCTCCGGCTGGAAGTCGCGCGCCTTCATCAACACCACCGCAAGCGCATCGCCCATTGCCAGCGTAGTGGTGGTGCTGGATGTCGGCGCCAGCTGCAGCGGGCAAGCCTCTTCATCGACACCGACGTTGAGGTGGCAATGCGAGGCTTTGGCCAGAGTGGACTTCGGGTTGCCGGTCATGGCGATCACGAAGTTACCGTTGTCGTGCAGGAAGCTGATCAGCTTGAGCACTTCCTCCGTTTCACCGGAATTGGAGATCGCAATGAAGACATCCGACGGCGTGACCATGCCGAGATCGCCGTGGTAAGCCTCGCCCGGATGCATGAACAAGCTGGGGGTGCCGGTGCTGGCCAGCGTCGCCGTGATCTTGCGCGCGATGATGCCGGACTTGCCCATGCCGCACAGAATCACGCGGCCGGTGGATTTCAGGATGCCTTCGATGGCGTCGTAAAAGCTCTTGTCCAGCCTGAGGCCGGCTGCCTGCACGGCACGTGCTTCGATCTCGAAAACCTTTTGCCCGGCGGCGATGAAATCTGCCTGGCGGGATGCCTCTGCGGTCACGCTCATGCCTGCTGCTCCATTTCTTGAATCAATCGGGTCACGCGCTCGACATCCGCGGGGGTATCCACCCCATGCGGTGGGCAGGCTGACCATTGCAATACGCCGATGCGGATACCCAGCCACATCGCGCGCAACTGCTCGAGCTTCTCCATCTGCTCCAGCATGCACAACGGCGTGGCAACCACGCGCTTGAGCGCCCCCACGCGGTAGCCATAGATGCCGATATGGCGCTGGTAGTCCGCCAAGGGCCAATCGGACTGCGGCTTGTCACGGCAATACGGGATGGTGGACCGCGAAAACATCAGCGCGATGCCGGCTTGGTCCGTGACGAGCTTGACGACGTTGGCATTAAAAAGTTGCTCGACATCCTCGACCGGTGCGCTGATGGTGACCATCTGCAACTCGGGCTTGCCTTGGCAGTAGGCCAGGAATGCCTGCAGCAGATCGACCGGCACCAGCGGCTCGTCGCCTTGTACATTGATGACCAGATCTCCATCGGCCAACCCGCGCAGGGCGGCCACTTCGGCCACACGATCGGTACCGGATTCGTGCTTGGGGTCGGTCATGGCGAACGGAATGTCGATCTCGCGCAGATGGCTGGCGATGCGCTCGTCATCCGTTGCCACCACGATATCCGCCGTAGGCAATGCCGACTGCACCCGCGCGTAAACGCGCGCGATCATCGACCTCCCAGCGAGATCCACCAACGGTTTGCCCGGTAGCCGGCTGGAGGCATAACGAGCCGGAATCACCACACATGTTTTCAAGACGTTTCTCGCTTCGTGTCGGGCTAGTCGGCGCGGCGACCTATTCGATATCCAGCACGGGGAAGGATTTGACCAGATCGTCGATATCCTTCATCTGCTTCAGGAAGGGCTCCAGCTTGTCGAGCGGCAAGGCGCTGGGGCCGTCGCATTTCGCCTTGTCCGGGTCCGGATGCGCTTCGAGGAACAGACCGGCAAGGCCCGCCGCCAGGCCGGCCCGGCCGAGTTCCACGATCTGCGAACGGCGCCCACCCGAGGCCAGGCCGCCCGGGGCGCGATTCTGTAGGCTGTGGGTCACATCGAAAATCACGGGCGCCCCGTTGCCGGCCGCGCGCATCTGGCTGAAACCGAGCATGTCGACAACGAGATTGTCGTAGCCGAAGCAAGTGCCGCGCTCGCACAGGATGATGTCTTCGTTGCCAGCCTCCTTGCACTTGTCCACGATGTTCTTCATCTGCAACGGGCTCAAGAACTGTGGCTTTTTAACGTTGATCGGCTTGCCCGCCTTGGCCATTGCCGTCACGAGGTCGGTCTGCCGCGCCAAGAAAGCGGGTAATTGCAGAACGTCGACGACCGAGGCCACCGGCACGACCTGCTCGATCTCGTGTATGTCAGTAATCAAGGGCACACCAAACTCCTTTTTAACTAACTGGAAAATTCGCAGACCCTCTTCCATTCCTGGCCCCCTATACGAATGGATGGAAGAGCGATTAGCCTTATCAAAAGAAGCTTTAAATACAAGGGGGATTTTGAGTTTCTGGGAAATGCGGACGAATTGCTCGCCAACGCGCAGAGTAAAGCTTTCGTCCTCGAGAACATTAACCCCGCCGAAAAGAACAAAGGGTAGAAGATTTGAAAGTGCAACGCTGCCAATATTAATAGTTTTACTATTTTTCATATTTCCATTTATCCAAAAGAATTTTTATAAATGACAATTTAATAACACTTAATCAAACTTGGCGGGCACAGCTTTAGCCGGCTTCTTTCTTTCCGCAGATATGACTTTCCGCAAGATGTCAACAAAATGCGCTGCGCCGGGCGACATTAAAAGCGCATCTGTTATCAAGCTTCGGGCTTTCGCCACATTTCCAAGAACAAGGTTAATCATTGCAGAAACAGCAATTGCGTTTAAATAACCAAGCGCGGCTGCATGATGAACATATTTAAAATCTGATTCCAAGAGATAAGTCGGCGGGGTTTTTGCAACAAGTATTTTGAACAACTCAGAATTAAATTTTTCCTCAGAACCGCCAATAAGCATTGCCTTCCCAAGCTCCATGTCACCAGCTTCGTAACTCTTCAGCCCAATTAGGCTTATAGCCTTTTTAAACGGATAAATTGGATTGCCTGAGTCTTGCGCGGCTGCCAACGAGATCCATCCCAAAGCACTTTCAAAAGAAACACTTTTTCTGGACAGACTCCATAAAAACCAATACCCATGAGCAACATCAAGTGGAGAATACCTCTTCTCACCTACTTTTTTAAGATCGTTTTCAACATAATTGGTGATGTCGGCTGCAGAAAAATAATCCGTCGGACTCTTGTTGGGTATTCCACCGATCAAACTCGCCTGCAATGCAAAGCCGCTTGCTCCTGAAATGACCTCGCTGCACCGTGTCATTAGAATCAAATCGAGCATAGCCTCTTCAATATTTGAAGTATATTTATGCGAATATAGATTCTTTACCTGAATTATATCATGTTCAGCTGCAAGTTCTTTAATTGCACCTTGATTTTGCCCAAATACCAAAACTGTGGCATTTTTCTTTTTGAAAAATTCAACAAGCATTTTGGCCAAAGATATAGGAATCGTTTTCTTTACGAATTTCCCCCATTTCCGATAATCCCCGTAAACCACATCCCCCGCTCGCAGATGAATCGCCACTGGATTTGCCGGCAATTCGATAGTCTTGGCAAATTCAATGCACTCGTTTATGCGATCAGAAAATTTAATCTCATTAAATGCATCGAGAAGATTGTATTTATCGTTGGGCAACAACCCAGTCGCAAGCACATTTCTTAGATGGCTATTTGTTGCTATCCAGCCTTTTACCGAATCATTTGATAAAGGCGTAAGCAGTTTTTTCTTCGTTAGTCCGCGCCCGCCGGGAATCTTAAACCCAGCTAGATCTTCTTTAGCTATAAGATGATCTTCAATATATTCCTTACTAAAGAATTCGCCCGCGAGCGATATCGCATGATCCTTATCACCGACGAACCGCTCGCTCCACGTAAAACCGTAGTCCACATTCAGCTTTTTTGCGATATATATTGCATTTATAATAGCGTAAAGTCTCTGTCCGAGGCCGTCTCCTCTAGCAGCAGCAACCTTAATTTCTTTTTTCAAAAAGTAACTCCAATCACATTTTATTAAACAATATAATTAGCTTCAATACGCGGCCGTCCCACAACAGGAGCCCGCTTTCTCACTTAAGAGAAGCTAAGATATCTATTGCTTCAGAAATAGGATAGTGATGATTGCCAACAAATAGGCCGTAGGCATCTATATAATCTGCATTCTTGAGCTGACCAAATATTTCATGCTGCATGTGAGTTAAAACAGGGTTGCGCGCGAAATTACCCCCCACTATTGGCCTGCATTCAAATCCGATTGCTTCCAACTTTCCCACTAGTTCCCGGCGCGAAAAGCCTGCATCTGGCTTCAACAACAAACTAAATCCGAACCAGCTTGACTTGCCAATTTCTTTCTGAATTGTAAGAAATGGATGTTTAGCCATTTTCTCTTGAATAAGATTGCCGTTCTTTCTACGCTCTCGCACGATCATTGGCAGTTTTTTTATTTGCTCGATGCCAATTGCTCCGGACATTTCTAGCGGTCGCACGTTGTAGCCGGGTAAAACAAACCGGAAGGACTCCTCAAATGCGTCATCAGATTTCACCCCCGTGACCTTATTGTATTTCGGCAGATTTCTAGTCCAGCCGTGCGCCCTCAAGGATAGCAATACATGATAAAGCTCTTCATCGTCCGTTGTTATTACCCCCCCTTCCATAGTAGAAATATGGTGCGAGAAGAATGAACTGAATGTTCCCATTAATCCAAAGGAACCCGCTTTTTTCCCGTTAAACTCCGCCCCAAGAGATTCGCAATTATCTTCAACAACAATAATATTGCGCCCTGCAATCAATTTATTTATGACAGAAAAATCATTTGGATTTCCCAGCAGATTTACAACCATGATCGCCCGAGTTTTCTCCGTTATGGCTTTGCTCAATGATTCCAGGTCATAGTTAAGAGTTTCGGCGTCAATATCTACAAATTTTTGCTTGAGACCGTATTGGGCCAGTGGGTAGTAAGTAGTTGCCCACGAAACCGCAGGAACTATTACTTCGTCACCAGGCTCGAGCTTGTACTGACTGTTACTAGTAAAACGGAGCGCTGCAATCATTAAAAGGTTCGCTGACGATCCTGAATTAACCATCACCGCATACTTGCTACCTTGAAACTGTGCAAAGAGTTTTTCAAACTCTGCTACTTGCTGTCCCATGGTAAACATTCCGCTACCGACAACCTTGGAGATGGCAGCATATTCGGCTGCGTCCCAAGTAGCGGTTGCAAGAGGGTATTTCGCACTCATTAAGCAAGCTCCTGAAGAAAATATTGATATGTTTGACGAATGCCTGACGACAAATTGATGCTAGGTTGCCAGCCCCACGCGGTTTGCAGGCTGACATCTAAAAGGCGACGTGATCTGCCAATTGGCTTTGAGCGATCAAAAACGAATGCCCCATTCCACCCTACTTCGCTGGCAATAGCTTGATAATATTCAAGAACCGAATGGTCACTTCCCCAACCCACATTTATCCGCGCAGGCATGGAATTAAAATTATTAACGGCATGAACTATGGCGTCCGCCAAATCGCCTGCATACATAAATTCGCGCCGGGCTTGGCCATCACCCCAAATTGAAACTTCATTCGCCCTGGCCACCGAAGCAGAGTGGATTCTCTTTATGACCGCCGGAATAAGATGAGAGCTTTCTTCATTGAAATGGTCATACGGTCCATAAATATTGCAAGGCACCAGTGTCTTGTATGAGAATTCATTACTCCCGCTCTGCTGCATTATATATTCACAGAGCTTAGCCGCCATAATCTTAGATAGTGCATACCCTTCATTTGCCGCATCCAAAGAGCCTGACAGCATAGTCGATTCAGATAATGGGCTGATCGCTGCTTCTGGATAGATTGCAGCACTCGCAATATTTAAAAGTTTCGGCACACCAGACTCATAGGCCGCCATTATTACATTGCGTCCTAGATCCAAGTTATCTAAGAAGAAAGCCACTGGCCATTTTTTATGGGCGCCGATACCGCCAACTCTTCCTGCCAGATGAATAACAAAATCTGGACGGAACGATTGAATTGCACTTTTCACGAGGTCGAAACTTTTCAGATTTAGCTCAGCCCGCGACGGCGAAAGCACATCCCATTGGTCTATTCCTTTGTGGCTGAGAAGGTTTTTCCCAACCATGCCTCCAGCGCCTGTAATCAATACGCGCAAAGCCATTCAAAGACCCCTAGTTTGGACGCATGGATTGAGCCTGCTGATGGACCTTGGCATCTCTGAGATCGGCTTCTGCCATCTCGACCACCAGCTCCTGGAAGCTAGTGCGAGGAACCCAGCCAAGTTTCTCTTTGGCCTTGGTCGGGTCACCTAGCAAAGTTTCGACCTCCGTAGGTCGGAAATACTTTGCATCTACTGCAACAATCGCTTGACCAATTCTTGGACGCAGACCTTCGATGGTGGTATTTGCGAGAATGCCTCGCTCCTCAGCCCCCTCGCCTTGCCAATCGAAAGTCATGCCTAGCACCTCTCCAACTCTTTCGATGAACTCGCGGACGGAGTGCTGCTCGCCAGTAGCGATAACATAATCTTCAGCGGTTTCCTGCTGCATCATTAGCCATTGCATTTCGACATAATCTCGTGCATGACCCCAATCACGCCGAGCGCTCAAGTTGCCAAGATACAACATAGACTGAGTGCCTATGGCGATTCGCGCCAGAGCTCGCGTAATTTTACGAGTTACGAACGTTTCGCCGCGCATGGGAGATTCGTGATTAAAGAGAATGCCATTGCAGGCGTAAATTCCATATGCCTCACGATAGTTAACCGTGATCCAATAGGCATACATTTTCGCTACGGCATATGGACTTCGCGGATAAAAAGGCGTGCTTTCGCGCTGCGGAATCTCCTGAACTAGGCCATAAAGTTCGGACGTAGAAGCTTGGTAAAACCGCGTCTTTTTAGATAATCCCAAGATTCGTATGGCTTCCAAGATACGTAGAACTCCAACTGCATCGGAGTTGGCAGTGTATTCGGGCTCCTCAAAACTTACGCCGACATGACTTTGCGCAGCAAGGTTATATATCTCATCAGGTTGAACCTGTTGGATGATGCGGATAAGAGACGATGAGTCGGTCATGTCACCGTGGTGTAAAAAGAACGGCAATGTACCAGCAGAGCTGGCGTCAATAAGATGGTCAATTCGACCCGTATTGAAAAGTGAAGTGCGGCGCTTCACCCCGTGCACTTCGTAGCCTTTCTCCAGAAGTAATGTTGCCAGATAAGCTCCATCTTGACCGGTTACACCTGTAATAAGTGCTTTTTTCATGCTTTTCCTTTTTTACCTAATATTAAAAATAATAACTTTTATTACAAAATAGAAATGCGCTGCAACTATGAAGTTCATACTCTTAAAAGCCCACATTTAGATTTAACTTGTTTAATTTTTTATGCCAATAAGCGTGCTTATTTTTGAAGCAGAACGCGCCGTTTACGATATTTTTATTGACCGAAACAGGTAATTTATCTGCAAAAAATAATTTCTTAATTTATTTAAAAATTGACATAAATTATTCTATTCACGAAGCAGAATAAAGTGCGCAGATGAAAACTTCTTCCCAAAGAGCTTTTTAACGGAATTTCTATATTTACACTGCTCAAGCGCGCCCTCATAAACTTTCATTGCAAAGATTTTGCGTTCGAGAATGCAAAAAGCTTCGAGCACTACAAATACGACCAAGTTAAAAATCCATACAATCAAAAATGCTCTCTTGTTTTATTTATCAATATACGAAAAGTCCAAAAAATATAAAACGCCGGCGTGCGCGTAAAAAATGAAGCGATACGGCGGCTCACATTTCACATGCCAAGAATGATCAGCAGGCCCCCATTTCCATTTTTCCGTAGGAAATAGCCTCCAAAGAAGTTGCTATTTTTCTATTTATCAAGGAATATTTTATCGAAAAATCTATCCAATCTTCAAAGACAAAAGGCGCACAAGCTCTATCGGTTCTGCTTTTTCCAATTTCAATTCTGTCTGTTATTATTTTCTTCAGTATTCTAACCATGCCGCTTTGATTTTCGCATAAATGAACTCCGCGCCATCTACCCGGCGGAAACCATCGAGGCGTGGTAATCACGGGCACTCCCGCTGCACAGGCCTCGTAAACACTCAAAGGAACGCCAGGACTTATAGAAGCGCAAAATAAAGCATCGATGCGGGCATAGTCATTTACACCTGCTGCGCGTTGTTCATAAACACCTAAATGAGCAACATGACTTAGCCCACGACCAATCATTAAGCATTCAAGAGGCTTACTTTGCCGAACAACCTCTACAACTTTCATAAATTTATTTGAACCCTTCCACTTTTTTCTGTTCTCTCCGCAGAAAAAGCCAAGAGTCATTGCGGCGGGAATCTCATTACACGAAATAATCCCTTTACGCGCCCCGATTGGCCTAATTGTATAGTGACCCTTAAAGCCTGCCTTTTGCCATAAGAGCAATTGCATTGGATGAGTAAATATTACACCCTTCGCAGCGTTAAAAAGTGATACATCATGGGGCTCCATACTATGAACTTGGACAACCGTTCGCCGTATATTCGGAGAAAGTTGCAGTTCAGACGAGCGTACACATAACCAAAAATCAGCATTTAAAATCGGCACTTCTGTAGTGCATACTCCCCGCGCGGCAAAACAACTTTGCATGTCTGAAAATAGCCAACCCTTATCTTTGCAATAAGAATTCAATGAAGCCTTGGCATGTGCATTTTCAACGCTCATTTATTGAAACCAAAAAAGAAGGCCGATATATTTATATATAATTTCTAAAAGTAGCAATTTTATAGCGCTCGAAATCCATCTGATTTTATAATAAATTTCGCGGGCGCTAATTTTTTTAAGTAGCCTGCCACCCTCAATGCATCTATTTCTGAAATTGATTTGCTAATTTCTTTTATTTGAAGGTCAGGAAACTCAATTTTATCAATTTGGTATTCCCACCATTTCACTCGTAGCAAATCAGCAATAGTCAAATCATCAAATCTAAATCTTATTATTCTCGCTGGTATACCACCTACTATTGCATATGGCGGCACATCTCTAACCACAACGGATCCGGCCCCAATTACAGCGCCATCTCCGATCACAATACCGCGCCTAATTGTGACGTTACGTCCAATCCAGCAATCGTTACCAACAATAACGGGGGCATCATTTCCGTCATACTTTTCTTGACGCAGCCACTTATTCAGATCAGGATCACCTTTAAAAGGACCAACGTTGTTAAAAGAAAATAAATGCGTTGAAATTCTATCCAGCGGGTGATTTGTCGGACCCAAAAAACATCCAGGGGCTATTGAGCAGAATCGTCCAATATCAGCATTATAAATCTCACTTCCTCTGCCTATGTATGAAAGGAAGCCGATTGAGCACTTCCCATGAACAGTAGCTGCAATATTACATGGCTCCTCAGCTGTTATTTCCCCACGAATTAGTTTCTCAAAATATTTAATTCTAATTTTATTGTCTAACAAGCGCTCACCATTTTCTTTTTTTATCAATGTAATCAACCAATTCTTCTACTTCAACGGTTTCATTTTTCTCTGGATGAAAATAACGACTGGACTCAATATATGAGTAATGGAAAACATCTTCAATTTTCCTTTTCCTCGTTCTCCCGTTCACAGCCACTTTATCTTGGGTGATTCCCCAGCCCGCATAAAAAGGAGCTCCATAGCAATGTACGATCTTGCCGGCCATCAAGGCTTCAAACCCCATGCCTGAAGTCACCACATAGACCTCATCAACCAATTCAAACAGAGAGTAGGGATTGACATCGAAGTTAATAAGAAAAAGATTGTTGATGTATTTTCCAGCGCCACCCATGTAGAGGCGTTCGTTACTGTAGTAGCTGGATTTTCCCCCTTTAATCGCATCAGGATGCTGCTTGATCATAATATCGCAGTCCGCGTGCTCTCTCAAAACATCGTTCAACATGCGCTCGTAGGTCTTTTCATCTGCAAGGCCTGAAGCCACAGACTGATCGCCGAATCGCTGGTCGACCAATAGCACTTTCTTTCTACCCGGCGTGCCGATATTGAGCGGGATATTGGGGGCATGGTTATATTTGGAGACGCGCGTCTCGACTATTTTCTGGATGGCTTTTCTACTGCGTGCCAACTCAGCCTTGGTTAGAGCGGGGCCATCTTCCAAAAGCCGTTGAAGTCTCGAAGGCTTGGTGGCGTCGTAGTAAGACGTGGTGTCGTCCATGATGATCGACAGCCCAGGCTCGCCGGATAAACCAATGTCCAGAGAGCGGATGAAGCCGTCCTCAATGATCAGCAAGGGTTTGCCCAATGCACGCTGCACAGCCGCCTGCTTGATTTTGCCGACGTTGGGGGTGATGCCCCACTGGATGAACACATCGACAGACGCCAATTCCTTGAGACTTTCGAGCCCCTTGCTGCTGACCACGCGCCTGCGCGCACGGATCATGGGCAGCAAATACTTCTGGACGTTGTTCCACACGTGTTCGCTCGATGGGATGGCGATGACGTCCAAGGCATCGGTGCGAGAGAAGATCCTGTCGATCGCTCTGGGCCTCAGGGTGAGGCTGCTTGGATTTGCGGCGAACTGCTTGAGGTAATCGGCGATTCTGCGACAAGCCTGGCCGTCGAAGGCGCCCGTCGAGAACATCTGTGCGGCCCAATTGATGCCCTCTACGGACGGCTGCCACTCGCCAGCCAGAAATTGGTCCATCTGCACAGCCAACTCTTCAGCGTTGCGTACAGCGGGAATGCCGGCAGATTCCCAGATCTGCGTGAAGTCCGTGTATTTCGTCGAGAGCGGAATACGCCCCATCAGCATGCCTTCGAAAAGCATCGTGCTGTTCACGGAAGCGACGATGTCGGAATGGAAAAGTGCTTCTTCGGCACTCACGAGGTAGCAAAGCGCGTCATCCACAGCCGCGCGGCTGGACTGCGCGATGCGCTCCTGTAGTGGCTTGCCGAGAATATTGTCCTTGGAGGGCGGCAATCGAACGATCAATTGCAGGTTCTTGGCATCCGCACAATCCAGAAGGTCTGCAATGGCCTTGCGCTGCGACTCACGGGCCGTTTTGACATCCAGCTGCGAGTCCAGTGGCTGTGATGCGAATAGGATGATCTTCAGAGCCGGATCTAGCCCGAACAGCCGGCAGAACTGCTGCCGCGTCAACTCGGGCTGATAGTTGAAGTAGCTATCGAACTTCGGCGCGCCAACCGCGATGAAGCGCTCTGCGGGGTAGCCTCTTTCGACAAAAATGTCCTTCTGCAGCTGGCCCCAACCGAGGATCACATCCGCAACAGGCACCGAGGCATGCGCGGTGATGTCCCAATAGTATTTTTCTCTGTCGACGAAGACGGATTCGTGCGGAATGAGAATGCGCGGAATCTCCAGGTCTTCACAGACGCCCGCGATGAGTCGCATGACGGGCGCCCAGTCGAACGTGAAGACAATGCCTTTGATCTTCCCGCGAAGGGAGACCAGCCGCCGCAGAATCATCTTGCGATAGGTGTGCGGGTTCTCCCTCGCGAACCGCAGCACTTCAGAGCGCACCTTGTCCAGGTTTTTCACGAAGTCGAGAGGTGCTAAGACGTAATCTTCTCCGCCACCGATCTTCGCGATCAGCTTGTTGCCATGTTCGGCAATCCAGGGGATGTACAGCAGAACCGGCTTGTCGCTACTGAGCGCGGCGGTCAGCTCGGCGCCAGGCAAGCCGTTGAACCACTCGGGAATCGGGCCTTCGGGCAGTGTCTGCGTAGCAGCAACCGCGATCTTCGCAAGAATTGCGTCGTCGTCCTGCTTGGGTGCTGGCATCGACGCCTTGCTTTGCAGCAAGCGCGGCACCATTGTTTCGATCGTGCTCTGCACCTTGTACAGCGGATCGACATACACGGGGTAGAGAATGTAGGCAGCCGCGAATACCTGCTCCACACTCAGTTGACGTTGCCGCCTTTCGGGCGGCTGGCGGTCGTCGGAAATTCCCCATCCGGCGTAGAAAGGCGACCCCAAGGTCGTGACCTTGATGTTGCGCAGCAGGGCTTCGAAACCACCCAGCGAACTGATCGTGTAAACATGATCAACCGTTTCGAGTGCCTGCGAGATCGGCAGGTCCTGCGCCAGCACATCGCAAAGATGGCGGACTTTGTCGGGATTGGAAGCAGTAGGCCGGGCCTTACTCATCACTTCAGGGTGTGGCTTGAAGATGATTTGAGCGCCCGGATTCTCCATTGCGGCGATCATCACCACATCGTTATTGCTGTAGTGACGCGGATTAGCCAACTTTACTGAAGGCGCATATTCCGATTGGCCCAAAACCAGCACACGGGGACGGTTTTTTACGCCATAGACAACTTGAACATCTGAAACGCGGGATGAGTGATTGAATTTGCTGACTCCTTTCTCGACCAGCAACTCGATTGACAGCCGGGCGCGCTGCATCAACTCGATGTCGGCATCAAAATCGTATTGCGCGATTATGTTCTCGAGATCGGATGCCGTCGAACTGTCAAAAAATGGCACGGCACCATCGAGAACCAACGAATAGGGCGGCGTATTTGCTTGGGGCAACTCGACTGAGCGAATGAAGCCCTCACCCAGATAAAAATTTTTTCGCTTGCTCGATCTTATGTATTGCCTTAAGTGAAGGGGAATAGCGCCTTGGCAAGTGATGAATTCAGAACTCCGATTCTGGTCGATGCCTTTCTTGAATTTCTGGGAAAACTCTTTGGCATTCGTGGTGAGGGGAATATGTATGAATCTTCTGTTGGGAAACCACGAGCTCATCAGTGATTTGTACGGAATCTCACCAATGAGATAAGTAACCGTCTGTTTCTGAGTCAATTTCGACTCAGCTGTCGGTTCAGGCAGTTGCAATTTGGTGGGCTGCATCGAAGTCAGCATCCGCTGCAGCATCAGCGCAGGGTTTTCACTGACTACTTTGTATAAAGGATCAACATAGATGGGCGCTGCCAAACAACAGCCCACGAACAACTCGTCGATGCTCAATGCGCGGCCGCGTGCTAATGCCTGCCGATCTTCCGTCAGACCCCATCCTGCGTAAAACGGCGTGCCGAACACTGTGACCGGTTTACCGCGCAGTAGCGCTTCGAAGCCCCCGATGTGGCTGATGGTGTAGACGCGGTCGCTGCCTTCAATTTGCGCGCTGATTGGCTCTGCGAGCGAGAGGATCGAGCAATAGCTGGCAACTTGGGACGGATCGGACAGCGCCGCTCTTTTCTTCTTCAGATTGGCAATATCCACCCTGTAGACGATCTCGGCACCTGGATGCTCCATGCGCGCCATCATGACCAGATCGTTGCTGGTAAACCGTTTCGGCCCTTGTGAATTGACGGCGGGGTGATCTTCGGGCTGGCCAATGACCAGAATCCGCTGAGGTCGGTTTGGGTCCATTTCGGCCGCGTGTGCCGCCGAGTTTCGATCCAGAATTTCCAAGACGCCCTTGCGGAGTACATCGGCTTGCGCCATCAGGGCTTCGTCGTGCACGAAATCGCCTTCATCCAGCGTTTCCATGAGATGGGTTCTGCCATCACTCTCTCGGCCCGTGACGTCTCTCTCCACATTCCAGGCGGCTGGCGTGAAGGCGCCTTTACCGATACCCAGTTGGTGCACCACACCGGGTGTGACCGTCCGTATTTTGCCGCCTGCCTGCTTGATGAGGTGACTGATCTGCTCAGGCAACCGCCCGCCCCACACGTAAACGTCGACCCCCGGCACACAGACCTTGCCTGCCCATGCTTTCTTGAAGACCGCCGATGTCACCGACCTGTCGATGACATGGATGTCGGCGTCTTCAAACAAGGACTGCAGTACGTCGTAAGAATAGGGGGCGCCAAAGAAAACGACAGTTTTCACCAAGGGGGCCGTCGCCTCCTCCTCGGCACCGTGATCCTCGACGCTGCTTGGCTCACTCTGACCCAATCTTTCAATGACTTCGCGCAGCGTCATTGCAGCACCGGTAGCGGGCTCGAAATAGCTGGCGTATTTCAGATAGGCAGCAGCAAACAGCTGAGTCAGCGTCAGCACCCGCGAGCGTCGTGCCACAGCTTGGCGGCTGTCTGTAAGCCCCCAGCCCGAGTAGAACGGCGCTCCCAAGGTCGTGACCGGGATGCCACGGATCAAGGCCTCGAAGCCACCCAAGGAGCTAATGGTGTAGACCCGGTCGACACCCGTCAGCGTGTCATCGAACGACATGGGCTGACGGATGATCAGGGCAAGATCGGCAACATCGTCGGGCTTGGACAATTCGGCGCGCTTGCCGGCCAGGACGTCTGGATGCACCTTGTAAATGATCTGTGCGTCCGGATTCTCTGCAGCCGCCAGTCGTACAACATCGTTATTCGTGATGCGCTTATCGCAGCCGTATACAACGGACTGGTCATCCTCGACTTGGCCGATGACGAGTATGCGCGCGCGGTTCTTGGCGCCGTAGAGCTTCTCGGCCAGCCGGGTGGGAGACTCGTTGTATTTGGTGACCCTACGCGTGCAGATGAGCTGAAGACATTCCTCCGCCTCCCGCATCAGTTCCGGATCGGAATCGAAATCGTAGGTCGCCAACAAGGTTTCGAGATCGGAGGGCTTTCGGGCATCGAAATAGATGCCCGTCCTGTCGATGCAGATCGAATACGGGAGAACGTGATTCGCACCGAGACCCTGTGACCGGACGAATCCATCCTCCATCCGCATGATCTCGATGCCATGCTCCTGAGCATAGCTTTCGAGATCTTCCGGCTGGAACAGGCCCCATACGATGAAGACGCAGCCTTTCGACTCCTTGATCCGACGGTCGTGGCGAGCAACGGTATCTCGGTAGGCGATGTATTTGAACTCGAACTCTGGAAAGCAGCTTTGCAGAAAAGCCCGCTTCCAAGGAGCGATATTGAAGGCCCAGGCCACTCGTATCTGTTCTGCCGTGCTTTCATCGCGCTCCGGTGCTACGCCAGATAAGGAAACTGATTCCCACAGCCCGCCTACAACTTCTGGTTCAGTCAATTTCCCTGTCTCCGCTTCAGCACGGGGGAGCGCGCCGTTCTGCTCCTCTGCACCTGATGGCTCGTCGCCTTGGCCCAAGGTCTGCTTCGTCGACATGGACGCGTTACCGGCAAATTGACTCATGAGATCCCTAAAACTGACATTTGAAATGTATTTTCCCAACCGAGAGGCCGCTCTTTCGAGAGCCACTCTCAGCACATTTTAGACGCGATGCTTCAAGCATCCGGTCATGCATCCCCCGACCAATCCCGGCGGCATGTGCTCCCAGTCGATTCGGGCACAAAATGTTGCACGTTCCAAGCCAAATACATCTGTGCAAAAACCATGAATCTGGGCAAATGTGATGCAAGCCCAACCAGATGCTTTAATCGGCTATGCCCGAATTCAAGCTCACTTGGCACTAACCACAGTTGACTTCGCGCTTGATCAGGTCGGTATATCTTTGCCCGATGACACCCCAAGAATGATGCCGAGACACATACCGCCAGCCATTGGCCGAGTATTTGTGCCGCAGCATCGGCTCCCGGTAGAGCTGCATGACGTATTGCACCCATTCGGATCGGCTCGTCGCGACCAGCAGGTGGTGCCCGTGCACGGTTCCCATGCCCATGTTGGCCATTTCAGAGGCGACCGTGGGCAATCCCAGCGCCATGTATTCCAAAACCTTGTTGGGCAGCCCCGCACCGGATCGTATAGGCGCAACACCGCAAAAAACACCCTCTGCCGCGCTGGCGATCGACTCCACATAACCCGTGGCGCTAACTCGCGGGTTGCCTCTTGTGAGTCGGCGCAGGGCCCGGTCCGAGGACTTTCCGACAATTTTGAAGGTGATCTCTTTCGGCAAGGCGGGAAGGATTTCACGGATGAAGTAGCGGCAGGCTTCAAAGTTGGGTGAGTAGTCCATTTTGCCGATGAACAGTATGGTGCGGCCACGCGACTCCAGCTTGAGATGGTCGTCGGCCCCCAGTCTCATGAGATCAACGCCGTTCGGCACCACATGCAGATGCTGCGAACGACCCACATGGTTTGCATCTGCTGACGAGATCACCACTACCGCGCGGTAACGGCGCACCATCTCGCGCTCGTAGTATTCCAGCCGTCTGCGCTCTTCGTTATAGAGCCAGCGCAAGGGGTTGAGGCGCAGCTGATTGCGGGATATGCGCAGATAGCTCAGCGCGAAGGAATCTGTCATCTCGAGCAACCAGCGCTCGTCCACTTCGCCAACCAGAGCGGCACCGCGGATGAGATGGCTGATGCCGTGATCGTATTGACGCCACACCGTTCTCAGAAAACGACTCGCCTCGGCATGGGCGTAGTAGCTCACTTGCAAGGGTCGTTTGCGAAACAGGCCAGCCACCACCTGTAACAGAGACTTCCACCGCGGCAGATAGAAACGATGCACCTCGGCGAATACAGAGCGGTCGTAGTCGGCCGTGAGATCCGCCTTGTTGGCACACAGCGAAACCAGCGTGATGTCGAAGCGCTTCGACAACTCTTGGCAGATGTGAAACGGCCGCAGCAGATCGCCACCCACCACCGGAAACATGAAACGCGTCGTCACGAACAGCAGCCGCGGGCGTGTGTGCGGCGTCTCGGTCTGCCTGCCAGCGCAGCCGCTGATGTCAGATACGAGAGGCATCGCCTGATCCACGCCGCCCCAGCCTCGCTAGTTGCCGAGTGACGACGCGCCACGAAGGTCGAACACCACGCCAGTGAACTGGCGGATCAGCGAGCCGATCTTCGCCGCGTTAACACTGCGGGTGTTGGACACATACAACATGTCGCCGTCGCGCATTTCCATTCCCTTGGCAATGAAAAAGCCCTGCGGCTCGCTCAAGTCCACCTGGTAGATGATGGGCACGGTGCCGTTGGGCATGCGCGCTGCGGTGTCGGCAAGCGCCCCGAGCGCATCGGCGTTCTCGAAGCGGAATACGAAGACGGCCGACGGGTCGGCCTTGTCGTCTGACAACCCGCCCGCGCGTGCCAAGGTCTGCGCCAGATTGACGCTGGCCTGCTGCAGGGGGATCTCCGAAGGCCGCAGCGCCGCGCCGAAGACCGTGACCGACCGAGGACGGTAGGTCAGCTGGATCTGATCCCCCGGGAACACATAGGCGTTTTCCTCCATGCTGTCGATCACACTTTGCAGCTGCACCGTCTTGGTCTGGTCGCCGCGCGTCAGTTGCAGCAGCACATCCTGCGGCTCATGCATGGGCCCGCCGGCCAGATTGATGACATCCCGCACGCGCTCGCCGGCCAGGCTCAAGGGCGCGCGTCCCGGCAGCTTGATGTCACCGCCGATCGTGACGGTGTTGAAGACGTTCTGCACGACCGAGACCACCGCTTGGGGCTGGATCGCCTTGCCTTGCAGATTCTTCTCAATCTCTTTTTGCACCTCGGTCGGCGTCATGCCGACCACTTTCAGGCTGCCGGCAAACGGCACGGTGATTTCACCATCCCGGTTCAAAACCAGCCTGGGAAACTGCCCCACCGAGCTGCCGCTCGAACCACTGCCGCCACCGGCACCGGCGCCAAAAAGGCCATTGCTGCCCGGCTCGTAGATCTGGATGGCCAGCACATCGCCGATGCCAATGGTGTCGGACACCGGCTTGTCGGCCCCCAGCGATGAGAGCGTATCCACCGACACCGCCTTGAGCTTTTCGATGATCTGCCGGTCGGCGCGCACGATGCTGAGCGGAATCGCCGGCTCGGTCTTCTCGGGCGACTCCGGGAAATCGCCCGGCCCAGGGCCGGCCCTGGGAATGGCACAGCCGCCGATACAAAGAGTGAGACCCATCAGCAGCGCTGTGGGCAGCGCGCCGAATAGCGATGGTTTCGTGGGTAACGACATCATGACTTCATCCCTTGTTTATAGCTGGCAGCGCATGCGATACAGCTACTGTATCGGCACCCCTTGGCACCATACTGTGTGCTTCGACATACATCTGAATATTGCTTTCCGAGCCGTGGCTCATTTCAGCACCAGATGAAGAGCTGGTCGATGGCGACTTTAGCCGCTCTGCCAGATCAACATAATTGCCAATATCGAAAAACTCGATCACGCCAGGGTAGTAGCGCGCAAACTGCAAAAAAGCATGCGTACGGGTCGCCACGATGCGGCAGCCCATCTCCACCGCCATGCTCATGGGCCCGGACGACGATTGCCCCACTTCCTGGTACGGCAGCACCACGGTGTCGCATATGGCCATGCCGGAGGTGAACTGCTCATCCGGCAGCGACCCCATGAAGTGGATGCGGCCGGTCAGGTCTTTCAACCGACGCTCGCGCAATTCGCGCGCATGCGAAGCACCGGGCGTGAGCGCGGCCACGCTGTTCTGCTTGCCCATGGTTTCCTTCAGCACAGCGACATCAATGCAGGCCTCTTCGAGCAGCAACTCGATGTAGGGGTCCAGCGACTGCCGCAGCTTGATCTCGTTGGGATGCACACCACCGAAAATCAGCAGGTGATAGTCCTGCGGCAGGTAATGCATCGCACGTATCGCGGTATCAAACCCCTTGTAGCTGCCGAAGAAGCCGAACACGCCGATCAGCTTTGCATCCTCCGGCACATTGGCCAGCAGCACGAAGTCCGATTTCTGCGTGCGGGCACGAATGGCACGCACGTCGCTCTGCGAGAGAAACGAAAGCGGGTGGTCGTAGACGTGCTGGAACTGGTTGACGTATTTCATCAACCGCATGTCGCGCCGGTTGTGCACGATGATGCTCAAAGGCTTGATGGACTGGACCTTGCGCAGCAACTTGTAGATGCCGTTGGCCAGCACCTTGTTGCGCGCGTGCTCCACCACCCGGTCGAACGCATATTGCAGCTTGAGCTTTGCCAGCTCCTTGGCAAACGAGCGGAACTGAAACGATTGCGGCTCCAGCACGGTATGGAAGGTGATCGAGATACGTGGCGCCGCTGAAACCAGCAACTTGAAGCGACGGTAAATGTCCTTGATGTCACGACCCAGCGTGCCGTGCTCAAGCTGGATGTTCACCCAGTCGAAGTGCTGCAATTGATCCGCAATTTCGCGGATGTGCTGGTCGCCCAGCTTGCGTACATGGCCGTGCTTGTTGAGCAGGAGGTACTGATCCAGGTCGAAGACCGTAACCTCAAAAACGCTCTCGAGCTGCCGGATCAAAAACCGGGTGTACGCGGCAATGCCGCACAACTCGTCAAACGTGGAAACGATGGCTAGCTTTGGCTTTGTAGAACCGGCATTCATGATTTCATGGGCGCCGCCTTCACGATCAATCAAGGTGCGTTCTTCCCGGCGGCTTTAAGGGTTTTCTTGGGGATGGCAATGATGTCGACGATATCGCCCACCACGTCATTGATGCCCTTGTAATACGGCCGTGCAGGCAGCCCGGATTCGAACTGTGTCCATACATCGTACAAGTCGAGCGGGATGAGACCCACCAGACTCTCGAACGTGGCGCCAAACGAACCGATGAACTGCGGATGCACTTCCACCAGCACTACGGGGCGGCATTCACGCAAAAGTTTCTGCGCGCCTTTCAGCACCTCGCCTTCATAGCCCTCGACATCGATCTTGATGAAGGTGGGGCTGTATTCCAGGTAGGAGTCCAGCGGCACCTGCTTCACTTTGATCACATCGCCCTGTTCGCTCGCCATCAGGTTCTGCGCGACGTTTGAAACCTCGATCTCGCCGAAATCGGGGCCTACACCCACCCACTCGCAAAAAACGTTCTTCATGCCGTTGACCTTGGCATTGGCCTCGATCTGGATGTTGTTTTGCGGAAAGGGGTCGAAGGCGAACACCATCCCCTCCGGCCCCACCAGATGCGCCAGGTGCACGGCAATACGTCCCGCATGGGCACCGCAATCCATCACCACACCGCCTTTCTTGACGAGCCCGGCCTTCTCGAAAAAGCCGATTTCATGGTCGGTGGCCTCACCGTACCAATGCACCGAGTTGGCAGTGCCGATCACAACGGGGTAGGTCCGAGTGCTATCACCTCGGCTGACAATGTAAGGGCGGCAAAAAGCCTGAACACCACCGAATTTATGGGCCTTGAGATGCTCGATGGCCTCCTCTTCAAACTCTTTCAGCACCAGTTCGGCAGCATGCTCTTGAGCAGACCCGCTAGGAAAGATATAGGGCGGCGCGCCGATGCCGTCTTTGCTCGGCGAGAAGCGCTCGCCGATGAATAATCTCGAAAACCTTACCGAAAACTGCTCGCCCTGACTGATCGGCTTGAGAAACGAGAATCTGAATTCGAGGCTCGGTCGGCCCGTCGCAGCCTGCAAATCATGTGCAACGAGAAAGTCCATCTCAGTGCGCATGTCGTAGGTGGTATTGCCGCCCAGATACTCATCCCTGCGGAATACCGCACAGATAAACTCCAGCCGCTCGGGCTGGGAAACCGCGATGCGCGCGCCGCCAATGGTGGCGAAGCCGGTGGGCTCCAATGGTGGCGTTTCGAAGAAAAAACGGATGTTTAGGCAGGCGCCCGGCACCGCAGCCAAATCGCCGGAATAGCGGACCAGCAATTCCGGGCCCTCGGCAGTGCTGCTCCACAACACCTCGGCCTGGCAACTCGACTTATCTCCAGGCCAGTGCTCAACGCCGACGGAATAGCCGATTTTTTCCGGATTGCTGTACAGGGTCACTGGCAGGGTTTCCACCGGCGCATAGACCTGCACTTGCCCATCAATGAGCTGGTCTATGCAGCTGATGACTAGCGGATTCGTGGCTTGCTGCTGCACCTCTTGCGCCGACGTGATTACGCCCGCTGCGGATACGGCAGCTTTCCCGGCTTCGCCAGATATCTTTTCAGCAAACCGTGTCCAAAGCTTTTGCAGCATGGGTAATGAGTTCCAATCTAAAATGACATTGTGCGGCAGCGACAATCAGCAAGTCGCCGCTTCCGTTTGTAGGTATGCCCAGTCCCGATTGTAGATGCTGCACTCCACGCAGGCCCAGTGGAAAACCAAGTCTCGATATGTCCCAGTGCACAAAAGTCTTTGGCTTGGGTGAAGTTGGCATTTTCAGGTCGGCTTTGCGTTTGCAGATACCAGTCCACTCCAATCGACATATGCTTGAAACCAAAGCGGGTGCAATGCTTGCAGCACTGAACCCAAGGCTTCAATTTTCACATTACAGTTGCGGCATTCAGAGCTTCGTCATCGCAACTATCAGTTCAGGCCCGACACGTTGAACCCCACCCATAAAAGGATTCACGAGCTTCGGCGGTTACTGGCCGCAAACCCCGATGATCGCGTCGCGTTGGCCGAATTGATTGGTGCGCTGGCCGACATACGCCGCGCGTCTCAGGTGCTCGAACTGCTGCCCCGGCTTGAGCCTTTTACCGTGCTGGATGTGGAGTTGCTGCGCCGGGTCGTCAGCATGCTGACCGCAGGCGCGCATCTCGAAAAAGGCCTGGAAATTGCCGAGAGCCTCATTGCACTGACACCAGACGATACCGATCTTCTGATGCAGCTCGGCTCGGATTTGATGGCCTCGAAAAAGTTTGTAGCGGCCGCGGAGCTGCTCGGCAGGGTCATCGAGCTTGAACCCAGGAACTCCGTGGCATTGCGATTCAGGAGTTCCGCGCGTTTGCAGGCCGGCGAAGTCGAGCTGGCAATGGCCGATGCGGTGCTTTGTGTCGATCTCGCACCGGAGAATTCGGAGTTCAGAATCCATCTCGGCGGCCTGCTGCTGCAAGCCAAACGGTTCAACGAAGCACAGCCGCACCTCGAAAAAGCGATTGCCATCGACCCCACCAACGCGCATGCACACAATGTGCTGAGCAGCGTGTTTGTCTCCATGGGCCTTGTTGGCCGCGCCATTGATGAGGCGGCGGCGGCCGTCAAGCTGGAACCCAGCCTGGTTTCTGCCCAAATACATCTTGGCAATCTGCTCACCATGCACGGGCGCTACCGGCAGGCGATCGATGTGCTGCGACTGTCGCTGCGAGCAGACCCCGAGAACCTGACGGCACGGCGGGTTCTGAGTGGCGCGCTGGCTGCCGCCGGCAATCTCTCAGAAGCTATCGATGAGGCTTTGGAGCTTGTAAGACTCGCGCCTGAGACCCCGGAATATCAAATGCATGCCGGCGGCCTCATGGTCAGCGCCGAGCGGATGGCAGAAGGCATTGTGCTGCTGCAAAAAGCCTGCGCGATGGCCCCTGCCATTGGTCATGGCTGGCGCACGCTCAGTGGGGCAGAGCTGGAACTTGGCCATTTCGACGACGCTGAAGCCCATGCGCTCAAAGCTCTGGAATGTGAGCCCGACAACGCCGATTACAAATCGCATCTGAAAAATCTGCGTCGCAAGCGGGATACCGATATCACCCAAGCCCTGAGCATTGCGATTGCCGATATTCAATCGACAACGCAATACACGCCGCCCTTGAATGTGCCACGCCGCCTCGACGCCGACCGCAAGTCGCACCCGATGCTTGAGGCATTCAGGACACAGCGCCGGGTCGTCATGGCACTGGTGCTGCGGGATATCCGGGCGGCTTACGCAGGCTCGCGTTTGGGTTACATCTGGGCGTTGATCGAACCCATGACCCATCTCCTGACTTTGGGCATTGTCTTCAAGATACTGAATCACAGCACGCCGCCCATCGGGGACAACCTATACCTTTTCTATTTGACCGGGATCCTGCCGTTCTTGATGTTTATTCACACGGTGGGCCACATGATGGATTCCATTCCCGGGAACCATAATTTATTGCAGCTGCCGCTGATCAAGCCGATGGATTTATTGGTTTCCCAAAGCCTGATGTCGCTGTGGCGCGAAACAACGGTTGTCATTATTTCGTTCTTCATTTTTTTCTGCATTATCGGCATCAAGGCCATTCCGACCGAGCCAGTGCGTTGCGTACAAGCGCTTTTCTGTGTCTGGATTGCGGCAACCGGCTTTGGAGTGTTGAGCTCGATGGTCGCATCGGCCTTTCCAACATGGGAAAAAATATGGCCCGTCATCACGCGCCTGATGTATTTCGCATCCGGCATTTTTTATATCCCACAAAATATGCCGGAGTGGGTCCGCGATTATCTGATCTGGAATCCAGTCCTGCAGGGCATTGAATGGTTTAGAAATGGCTTCTTTAGAAACTATTCCCCCCATTGGCTGGACACTTATTACGTGCTTGCCTTTGGCATCAGCTGCTTATTGATCGGCTTGGCACTGGAAAGAATCCAGCATCGCCGCATGACCTACGAATTATGATCACGCTGCAGAATGTGACTAAATCCTACCCCGCTGGGGATGGACGCAAAGTGGTTCTCGATAATGTGTCGGCTGTGTTCCCCGATGGCACAAACATCGGGATTCTGGGCCGCAACGGCACTGGCAAATCAACCATGATCCGGCTGCTTTCTGGCGCGGAACTGCCGAATAAAGGACACATCAAGCGTCAAGGACGCGTGTCCTTCCCTATGGGTTTTGGCGGCACCTTCGCCCACCGCCTTTCGGCGCGCGAAAATATCGTGTTTCTGGCGCGCGTCTACGGCATGCCGATTCATCAAAGCGTGGAGTTCGTGCAGGAGTTTGCCGAAGTCGGCCATTATTTCGACATGCCGATGCATACCTATTCTTCGGGCATGCGGGCGCGGCTGATGTTTGCCGCGAGCTTGGCGATCGATTTCGATTTTTACCTGATCGACGAAATCACGGAGGTCGGGGACAGCCGCTTTCGCGAAAAAGCCGTCATGGCCTTTCGCGAACGCATTCGCAAATCGAGCATCATTCTCGTCTCGCACAACTACCACACGATGCGCGACATCTGCCAGGTCGGTGCCATCCTCGGCAATGGGCGACTCGATTTTTACCGCAGCCTTGAAGAGGCGATCACTGTTTATGAGACGATGCCGTAATGAGCGCCGCCCCCATCAAGACTGAAAAAGTGCCGAAAGAGATTGTTGCGCGTAAAGAGGATAAGAAAGCTGGCCAGGTGCCTGTCGAAAGTAATTCTGGGGGCCCGATTGCCCGCAGAGTCCAGGTAATCAAGGACTGGACCTGGAAAGCGCTCGCCGATACCGAAGAGCCCGACCGGCTGCATTGGGGTCGTGTGATGCTCGTGTTGGTCTGTCTGCTGCCGACCTTGGCCGCGGGTATCTATTACGGCTTCTTCGCTGCCGACCAGTACGAAGTGGAGATGCGCTTCAACGTGGTGCCGCTGGATAAATCCCTACGCGACGCCAGTTCGATGCTGGATGGCGGTGGCGGCAAGTCGGCGGCTTCGGCCTTTGCGCTGAACTCTTTTGTAGTGACGCAGTACATCGCCAGCCGTTCGATGGTCGATCAGATCAATAAGGAGATCGACATCCGCAAGATGTTCTCGACGGAAAAGGCCGACGTGATCGAGCGTCTGGACCCGGAAGCCTCCATCGAAAAACTCGTGAAGTACTGGCGCAAGAAGGTCGACGCCTATTTCGAATTGACCAACGGCTCCGTGATCGTGACCGTGCAGGCGTTCACGCCGGAGGATGCGCTGCTGCTGTCGCAGACCATCCTGAAACTGTCGGAACAAGCGGTCAACGAGCTGTCGGCGCGCGCGCGCGCGCAGGTCATGGGGTTCGCCGAGGCGCAGGTGACCAAGGCCGGCAACCACTTGCTCGAAGAACAGAAGGAGCTGCTCGCCTTCCGCCAGAAAGAGAAGGTGTTCGACCCGGTGCAGGATGCCAGTGCAAACACTTCTTCGGTCGCAAGCCTGCGTCAGGGCTTGGCGCAGATGAAGGGCGAAGCGGCGGCACTATCCAAATACATGAGCGAAGCCTCGCCCAACCTCGAACTGTTGCGGGCCAAGATCAAGGCGTCGGAAGACCAGCTGCGCAGCGTTCAGGCCTCATTGCCCGCCACCGGTGGCAGCAGCGGCGGCTCCGCCGCCACGATGTCTACGTATGAAACCCTGAAAGGTCAGGTGGCCATCGCGCAGACGGCTTACCAGACCGCACTCGCGTCATTGGTGTCTGCCAGTCGCTCCGCCGATGGCGAAACGATTTATCTCTCGACTTTCATCCCGCCCTCTCTGCCCATCGAGTCCACCAAGCCGAAGCGCTTGAAGATCGTCTTCCTGGTGTTCATCTCGACGTTCGCTTTTTGGGCGATTGGCACTTTGATTGCGTACTCAATAGGCGACCATCGCACTTAAACATCGGTGCGTCACGCCAACGCAAGGCTTTGGACTTGCATATTTATACAGAGGCATCGGCGACGTTTCTTTTCGATGAATTATTCACTATCAGATAGATTTTCCGGTCTTTACGACGCACGTCGGATATATAAATCGATTGTTGTCGGGCCGACAGAGGCTGTGCTGCAGGCCCCGGCGGGTTCTCTTTTCAGAGGGGGACCTCGCTGGCCGCAGTTTGGCGATGAAGTGGAATCGCGGCATTGTCGCGGCATCACGCCACGGCCCATTGATGATGAGCCCCTGTCAAACGACCCTGCTGTCAGCACTATTGCCGAAGGCGTATGGTGCGGCCCGGTCGCACGCCATTACGGTCACATGATTGCCGATTTCGGGATGCGCATTGCTCAATCGGCATTACTTTCAGGCAATACACCCCTGCTGTTCTCGATACCCCAATTGTTCCGAGGGAAACATCAGCAGTATGTTCCCAGTTTTTTCTGGTCCATTCTCGATGTTTACGACATTCCACGCAGTCGCATCGTTCTCATCGATTCACCGGTTACCGTTGACACTCTCACGGTGTATCCCCAGTCAGAAAGATTATGGGGTGGCCCACCTTCATCAGAGCATTTGAACTTCATAGGTCAGATAGGCTCACCAGAAAAAACGACCCAGGACATCGACGTTCTCTATGTTTCTCGCTCGAAACACTTGGCCGGCGGAATTGCGGGTGAAGCCTATGTCGATGATGTGATGATGAATGCCGGGGCGACCGTCACCTGGCCGGAGCTGCTTCCGGTTCGCGAACAATTGAATTTGTATCGGCGCGCCAAAAAGATTGTCTTCTCCGAAGGCTCGGCGATTCACACGCTGCAGCTTGGCGGGGCCTTGAATGCGGAGGTCGACATTCTTTGCCGAAGATCGAATTCAGAAATTGCCAGGGCATCCGTGCAGCCGCGGGTCACCGAATTGCGTTACGTGGATTGCGTTAAACAGAATATCTATGGCGTGAGACTTTCCGGACACGATAACCCGTCGAAGGGCATCACCTTGCTGGATCAACAGCGATTCAAGGAAGAGTTGGAGAAACTGAGTCCTAGTGCATCGAACGCATGGAGCGGTCAAACCTATCAACAAGCTGCAGATGCTGACGTCAAAAAATGGTTTGATCTGAGAATGGCCAAACCCAAGAAACACCCAGATGAGATTCGCGTTCTTACCGAACGCATGCGGGATGCTGGCATATCGATTTAGGCTTGCCGCCAATCGAGCGCCTCAACTGAGACTCAAAAAAAGCCGGGCTTTACCTGGCTTTATTTGCGGCGGCAGCCACTCAACTCTTGCCGGTTTTCACACCCAGCTTATTGAGCGTATCCATCGTCAAGCCGCCGGTGGCGAGATTGTTGGCCTGCTGAAAGGCGCGGATCGCCGCTGAAGTCTCCTGCCCGATCACGCCATCGATCTTGCCGGGGTTGAATCCCTTGGCGAGCAGGGCGCGCTGGATGTCTTCGACGATGCCCGGCGTCGTGTTGGTTTCGCAGAGAATACTTTTCCACTCCGCCTTGCCCTCGCTCACCAGAACCTGGCTGGTCACCGTCTGGTATTCGGCCGGGATGGGAATGCGCTTTTCTTCAGCAGGGGCGACCATTTTCAGCGTGCGGACGACCTTGTATTCGGCAGGCGTTTCCACCTCGCGCACTTCGGATGGCTTGACCAGTTCCTGCCGCAATACGGTGCCGTACTCGGCGGGCACCGGGATACGCTTGACCTCCGCCGGGCTCACCACCACACGTTTTTTCACCGTGCGGTATTCAGCAGGCACAGTGACCAGGCACATGATCTCTCCAGTGAGGCCGTCGACTTTCTCAATCGGGCCGCGGCCTTTCTTCCAGGTCGTGGTGGCGGGTTTGATGAGCTGGGTGTCTTCCACTTCGCGGTAGACGGCGGGCGTCTGCTCGATGCGCTCGGAGGCCCCCTTGACGACCACCGATTCTTCCACCGTCCTGTAGACCGGCGGGATGATGTCGACGATCTTCTTGCCCGCCGGTTTGACCATCACTTTTTCTTCCACCGTTTCATATCGGGCGGGGACGATCTCGATGAGCTCCGTCTCGGCCTTGGCCAGCACTTGTTCGCTGCGGGCCTCGAACTTGGGCGGGTTGACCACGCGGGCATAGCACTCGCCGGGTTGCGCGGTGACAGGAAAATTATCCGGGGTTGCTGTTCCTGGCATGTCGGCCGCGGCCGCAGCACTCAGCAAGGCGGCAGCAACGGCAAACGTGGTGAAACGGAGTTTCAACATGAGGACAAATCCCTGACCAGACGATCTCGGGTCGGCCCATTGGCGGGTGCCCGCGAGAGGCTCTACCGCCGCACCAAAAGTTGCCGACTGCTGTGTGGTTTCGAGTGTAACGTTGGGTATTCGACAATTCACCCAGACTTTATTGCCCATTGGAGAAGCGCTTGGCTGCATCCCCTCGCCGTGATCGCCGCCGCGAAATCTGGGCGCTGTCGCTGCCGATCATCGGTGGCATGACCTCGCAGAACGTACTCAATCTGGTCGACACGGCAATGGTGGGCCAGCTCGGGCCCGCCGCGCTTGCCGGTGTCGGGCTTTCGAGCTTCATCAATTTCGTGGCGATGGCCGCGGTCACGGGTTTGTCGGTGGCCGTGCAGGCCATCGCAGCGCGGCGCGTGGGTGAGGGTCGCCTGAGTGAGGCGGCGATCCCGCTCAACGGCGGCCTGTTGCTGTCGCTGCTGATCGGCGTGCCGATTTCGGTGTTGCTGATCCTCATCGCACCCTGGCTGTTCGCGCAGCTCAATCCAGACCCTGAAGTGGCCGCGCAGGGCGTGCCGTACTTGCAGATGCGCCTGCTCTCGGTGTTTGCACTCGGCATGAACTTCAGCTTCCGCGGCTACTGGAGCGCGGTGAAACGCGCCCACCTCTACATGGGTACGTTGATCTGGATGCACACGCTGAACATCGCGCTCAACTACTGCCTGATCTTCGGCAAGCTCGGCCTGCCGGCCATGGGCACGATGGGCGCGGGTCTGGGCACGACCATCTCGCTGTGCATCGGCACCGCCACCTACTTCTGGCTGGCCCGCAAGCACGCCAGCGGCTCCGGGTTTTTGCAGCGTCGGCCCTCGCGCGCGGAGCTGAAAGCACAGCTGAAACTCGGTGTGCCGGCAATGGCACAACAGCTGCTGTTTGCGGCGGGCTTCGTGATGCTGTTCTGGATCGTCGGCCAGATCGGCACCGCCGAACTCGCCGCCGCCAACGTGCTGGTCAACATCACGCTGGTCACCGTGCTGCCCGGCATGGGTTTCGGCCTGGCCGCCGCCACGCTCGCGGCACAGGCCCTGGGCCGCAAGGATGCCGACGACGCCTACCGCTGGATGTGGGATGTGTTCCGCCAGAGCGTCTACCTGCTCACGCCGTTCGCGCTCGCCTTTATCTTCGCACCGAGTTTCATCCTCGCGCCGTTCCTGAAGACACCCGAGCTGGTCGCGCTCGCCAAACTGCCGCTGCAGTTGATCGGCATCACCGTCATCGGCGATGCGCTGGGCATGATCCTGATGAGCACCCTGCTCGGCGTGGGTGCCACCCGCACGGTGCTGATGGTGGCGGTGGGCATGCAATGGGTGTTGTTCCTGCCGCTCGCCTATCTGCTGGGGCCGGTGTGGGGCCTGGGCTTGAACGCGGTGTGGCTGGCGATGATTGCCTATCGCGGCATCCAGGCCGGCATCTTCGTCGCGATCTGGCGTAAGCGCGGCTGGCAGCGCATCACCCTGTAGCCGCGCTGTGCGGCATGGATGGATCAAGCCCAGGAGCCGTACACAAAAACGGGGCCGCATCGCGGCCCCGTTGGACAAAGCATTTACAGGCGTTCGAGGTTCGCGCCGTTGACGCGAACACGCGTGCCGGTGCTGACACTGGTGGCGTCATCGACGCGCACCGTGCGCGTGCTGCCGGTATCCATGCGCACGCTCACGTCATACACGGTGTCACGACGCACATACTTTTCAGCCTGGTTGCCGGCGTAGGCACCACCGATGGCGCCGACCACCTTGGCGACATCCGTGCCCTTGCCGTCACCCACCTGGTTACCGGCGGCGATACCAGCGATGGCACCAGCGACAGCGCCCATGCCCGTGCCTTTACCCTTGACGGTGATCGGCGTGATGGCCGAGATCGTGCCGCAGTCCTGGCAAACCGGTGCCGCTACAGGGGCGGCCGGACGTGCTTCAACGTAGGCCGATGAGCTGGTGGTCGCCACCTGGCGCTCGGCAGCGGAAGCGCGCTTCTTGGCCGCAGCGGATTCGCGTTCGGCGTTGGCGGCGCGGGTTTCGGCCGCTTTCAGCTTGGCGGCAGCATCGGCCTGCTCGGCATCGGCGGCGGTCTTGGCGAGTGCGGCTTGCTGCTCGGCCTGGGCCTCATCGAGCGCCTTCTGCGCGGCATCTGCACGGGCAGTGGCTTCTTCGGCCTTCTTGTTGGCGTCAATCAGCTCCTGCGCTGCGACTTCGCTGGCGGTTTCCGGCTTCGGCGAACAGGCCACCAGCATGAAACCGGCGAGTGCGGCCGCAACAAGGAATTTGGATTTGGGAATGATTTCGAGCGTGTTCATGGGTGACTCCAATGGCAGGGATGATCCTGCGGGGGGTAAAAAAGCGTCTGTGAATGTGACGAAGCGATGCTGGGGCGCGGGGCTGAATCATTTCTGAATCCTTGCCGCAGATCGTCCACCCTGTGTTGACTATCGCGCTGGGCAGTGACGGCCATCACAAACAAAACGTCGGCAGCCGCCCGGTTCAAGCGCGCGGAAACGGCCCGCTGATCGCCAGCGTCAGCCCCGGCTTCTGCACGTTGAGAAACAGCGTGCGGCCATCGGGGGCAAAGCAGACGCCGGCCAGCTCCGAACCTCTGTGCGGATATGCCGCAAAGCGGTACAGCGAGCCATCGGGGCGCACGCCCACCAGACGGCAGGTGCGGGTGGTGTCCTCGCAGACCAGCAGGTCACCCCAGGGGGCGACGGTGAGATTGTCGGCGTTGGCGAACACGTCCTTGTCGTCGGATTCGACGAACAGCTCCAGCGTGCCGTCGCCATTGCGTGTGGGGCGGTAGCGAAACACCTGCCCCACCTGCTTGGCGCCGCCGACCGTGCAGGTGAAGTACGCCTCGTCCCGGCCCCACCACAGCCCTTCGCCACGCGCGAAGATCGCAGCACCCGCAGCCTGGCCACGACTGCGCAGATCGTCATCCGGCGACTCGACATCGCTCAGGGTCAGCCAGCGCACCGGCCATTTCTCGCCGGGCTTGAGACCGGTGGATTTGCGACCCCAGTTGCGGGTGTCGCCGCCTCTGGCATCCCGCAGCACCAGCGCTTGCAGCGTGCCGCCCTCGGCGAGACGCCCCGGCTGCTTCGGCACAAAACGGTAGAACAGGCCGTCGGCCTTGTCTTCGGTGAGATAGACGATGCCGCTGCGCGGATCGACCGCCGCCGCCTCGTGGTTGAAGCGACCCATTGCCTTGAGCGGGATCGGATCGGCCGGGCCCTGACGCGCCGACGGCACCTCGAACACATAGCCGTGATCCTGGCCGTGATCGCCACCGGCCCGGTCGGTGTTTTCTTCGCAGGAGAGCCAGCTGCCCCAGGGGGTCGGGCCACCGGCACAGTTGCGCTCGGTGCCAGCCAGGCTCAGGTACTGCTGCTCGACGCGCTGCTCGACCGGGTTGTAGACCACCGTCGTGGTGCCGCCAAGGCTGGGCGCATCGCCGCCGGCATCGTAGAGGGCGGTGAGTGGCAGCTTGCTGCCGAGACGCGCGTTGTCTTCACCGAAGGCCGTGCCGTACTTGCGGCCGCGCCTGGCGTCCAGTTCGTGATTGCGCACCAGCACCACGTTGCCGTCCAGCCCCTTGAACGCCGCCATGCCGTCGGCCATGCCGGGCACCAGCAGGCCATCGCTCATCGCATCGCCGCTGCGCGAGATCACCCGGTAGCTGAAGCCGGCGGGCAGATCGAGCACGCCGTTGGGGTCGGGCAGCAGCACACCAAAATCCAGCGGCGCTGCTGCTGCCGTGGCAGACGCCATGCGCAAGCCGATGAAGGCCGCGGCAACGCTGCCGCCGCTGTGAATCAGGAACTGGCGGCGGCTGGCGTCCATCGGTCCGTCATTCGACCTCAGCCGTGAGTCCCGACCACATGCGTGCGGGTGTCGAGAAACTTGATGTCCGGGAAACGCTCTTTCGCCATCGCCAGATTCACGGCAGACGAGGCGAGATAGACCAAGGTGCCGTAATGGTCCTTCGCCATGCGCACCTCGTTCTTGTCGATGAACTCGGCGAGCTTCTTGTCGTCGTCGCACTGCACCCAGCGGGCGCAATGCACGTTGATGGGCTCGAATGCCGAGGCCACGCTGTATTCGTCCTGCAGGCGGTACTGCACCACGTCGAACTGCAAGGTGCCGACCGCGCCGAGGATGATGTCGTTGTTGATCAGTGGCCGATACACCTGCGTCGCGCCCTCTTCGCACAACTGATCCAGGCCCTTGTTGAGCTGCTTGGCCTTGAGCGGATCTTTCAGGATCACGCGGCGGAACAGGTCGGGTGCAAAGGTCGGGATGCCGGTGAAGCGCAGGCTTTCACCCTCGCTGAAGCTGTCGCCGATCGCGATGGTGCCGTGGTTGTGCAGGCCGATGATGTCGCCGGGGAAAGCCTCTTCCACCGTCTCGCGGTCGGCGGCCATGAAGGTCAAGGCATTGCTGATGCGCACCGGCCCGTTCAGGCGCACCGAGTGCAGCAACATGCCTTTTTTGTAGACGCCACTGCACACGCGCAAAAACGCCACGCGGTCGCGGTGCTTGGGGTCCATGTTCGCCTGGATCTTGAACACGAAGCCGGTGAACTTGTCGTGCAGCGGCAGCACTTCGCGCTCGATGCCGTTGAACTCGGCACCGCGCGACTGCGGCGGCGGCGCCCAGTCGGTGAAGCCGTTGAGCAACTCGCGCACGCCGAAGTTGTTGATGGCGGCACCGAAGAACACCGGCGTCTGCTTGGCGGCGCGGTATTGCTCCAGATCGAAGCCGTTGCCGGCCATCGAGACCAGATCGATCTCGTCGAGCAGCGTCTGGTAAGCGCCCTCGAAGCGCTCGGCCAGGCCCGGCGCACGCAGGCCGTCGATGGTCTCGATGTCGCTGATGCGGTGCTTCTCGCCGCTGTAGAGATAGAAGCGATCTTCGAGCAGGTGATACACGCCCTTGAAGTCGCGGCCCATGCCGAGCGGCCAGGTGATGGGCACGCAATTCAAACCCAGCACTTTCTCCACTTCATCCAAAAGATCGAGCGGGGAGCGACCCTCGCGATCGAGCTTGTTGATGAAAGTGATGATCGGCGTGTCGCGCAGACGGCAGACCTCCATCAGCTTGATGGTGCGGGTTTCCACACCCTTGGCGGCGTCGATCACCATCAAGGCGGAATCGACGGCGGTGAGCGTGCGGTAGGTGTCTTCGCTGAAATCCTCGTGGCCGGGGGTATCAAGAAGATTGACCACCTTGCCGTTATAGGGGAACTGCATCACGGAGGTGGTTATGGAAATCCCACGCTGCTGTTCCAAGGCCATCCAGTCACTGGTGGCATGGCGTGTGGCCTTGCGCCCCTTCACCGTGCCCGCCATCTGGATCGCACCGCCGAACAGCAGCAGCTTTTCGGTCAACGTGGTCTTGCCGGCATCGGGGTGGCTGATGATGGCAAAGGTGCGCCGGAGCTCGGTTTGCTCGGCAATGCGTTGCAGCAAGGACATGACACGAATCACAAAAACAGGGCCGCGCATTGTAGGTATGTCAACCGATCCGCGCAGCGGCTGTTACCTGGCAGACGAATGGCGACGGGTCGCTGTGCACCTTTACTAGAGTGCCGCTCATGAACGAACAGCCTTCCCAAATACAGCCCGGCTCGTCATTGGCAGCCAGCCTGTCGATGGCCCCTCTGGTGCAGGCCACCCAGACGCTGACCCGTTTGACCGTCAGCCTGCGGCTGCGACTGTTGCTGGGCGCACTGATGGTGATCCTGCTGTGCAGCGCGGCCTTGTTCTGGCTGAATGCCCGCGATGAAGCCGCCGACCGCGTGCTCAACCAGCGCGTGGAAAACATGCTCGACGCCACCCACGCCGCGCAGCACGCCAAGGACACCCTGGTGGCTTTGCGGCGCCACCTGGTGATCGCCGCCACAGAAGCTGTGATCGGGGCCCCGGGCGACAACCGGCTCGGTGCCATGCAGGCCACCATCAATGCGTACCAGCCCGCCGTGCTGCAAAGCGCGGCCGCACTGGAACCTATCGACGCGCCTGCGGCACTGCGCGTGCGCACTGCCGCCGAGGCTCTGGGCCAGACTGCCCTGCTGGGCATGGCCGAGCTGGCCAAGGGCCAGGTCAATGCAGGGGCAGATCACCTTCGCCAGTTCACGGCGATCGGCACGCCGGCCGAAGTGGCGCTGGAAGCGCTGCTGGCACACCAGCAGCAGGCTCTGCGGACCATGCTCGATGCCGCCGCCGCGCAGCAACAGCAAATCCAGACGCTGCTGCGCGTACTGCATACCGTCATGCTGGCGCTGGCCGCGGCGGCGGCGTTCCTGCTGTCGCAGGCCATTTTTCGCCCCTTGCAGCATCTCTATGCGGCGCTGCGCAGCATTGCCAGGGGCGAGCCGCTGACGGCCCCTCCGGTCACCGGCAACGATGAGTTCGGGCAAATGGGCACGGCCCTGCACGAGCTGTCGCAGCTGACCACACAGCTCAACAGTCTGGCCTTCAACGATGCGCTCACCGGCCTGCCCAACCGCATGCAGTTCGACCACGATCTGGCGGCCTCGCTGGCGGACGATTGCGCGTTCGCCGTCGTGTTTGCCGACATCGACCACTTCCGCACCATCAACGATGGCTACGGCCATTTCTTCGGCGATCAGGTGCTCAAGGCCGTTGCCAGCCGTCTGCAATGGCTGCTGCAAGGCGATGCCCGTCTGTATCGCTACAGCGGCGATCTGTTTGCCGTGTGCATCAAGGCGGGCACGCCGTTCGAGGCGGCGGCGTTCCAGCCCGCGATTGCCGTGGAAGGCGAGCGCCTGCGCAGCCGAATGGGCGAACCGCTGGTGGTGCAGGACCGCCGCATCCCGCTCTGCATGAGTCTCGGCGTGTCGCTGTATCCCGAAGACGGCACCACCACTGAGGCACTAGTGAGTGCTGCCGATGCCGCGATGTTCCAGGCCAAGCAGATGGGCCGCAACGTGGTGCAGTTCGCGCGCAAGGATGCCGCCCTCAAGGCGCGCCAGCGCATCGAGCTGGCCGACGATCTGCGCATCGCGCTGCGCACCGGCGCGCTGTCGCCGCATTTCCAGCCCATCGTCGATCTCGGCAGCGGTCATCTCGTCTGCGCTGAAGCGCTGGCGCGGTGGAAGCACCCCACGCGCGGCTTTGTGCCGCCGGACGAGTTCATCGGCATCGCAGAGGACTCCGGCCAGATCGACCTGATGACCGAGCAGTTGCTGCGCAGCGCCTGCCGCACGGCGGTGCAGTGGCAAGGCAGCAATGGCCGTCCTCCGCCGCGGCTCGCGTTCAATCTCTCGGCACGGCAGGTGCGGCAAGGCGTGGTGGAAATGATCAGCCGGGTGCTGGAAGAGTCGGGCCTGCCTGCGAGCCGGTTGGAGGTGGAGATCACCGAGAGCGCGATCATCGAGCGGCCTGAAACCGCCGAGCGGCTGCTCAACGAGCTGCGCGAGCTGGGCGTGTCGGTGGCGCTGGACGACTTCGGCACCGGCTATTCGAGCCTGAGCTATCTGCTGCGCTTCCCCATCGACAAGATCAAGATCGACCGCAGTTTTGTCGCCCAGCTCAACGGCCAGCGGCAAGCCGGCAAGATCGTCGCCGCCACCATCACGCTCGCCACCAATCTGGAAATCATGCTGGTGGCCGAAGGTGTGGAAACCGTCGGCCAGATGGTGACGCTCTACGAACTCGGCTGCCGTCAGCAGCAGGGCTGGCTGTTCAGCAAGGCCTTGCCCGCCGAGGATTTCAACCGCTGGGCGCTGCAGGCGCCACTGCGGCTGCATGCCGTGGTGCGCGCGCAAGCCGAGCCGGCCAACGAGATACAGCCGGCGGCTTGAGTTTTCAACCTCTCAAATGGCGCAGGCCATTTGAGGCTTAAATGGCACAGGCCATTTCGGGATGCTTCTCGTTGTAGCGCTGGTGATATTCCTCGGCGCGCCAGAACGTGGCGGCAGGCAGCACTTCGGTGACGATCTTGCCGCCGAAGGTGCTGGCGTTGAGCTCCGCCAGCACGCGCTGCGCAATCTGCTGCTGCTCGGCTGAGTGGAAGAAAATCGCCGAGCGGTATTGCGTGCCGATATCCGGCCCCTGACGGTTGCGCGTGGTCGGCTCGTGCATGGTGAAGAAGTAGCGCAGCAGCGTCTCGTAGCTCGTCACGGCAGGATCGAAATCGAGTTGCACCACTTCGGCATGGCCGGTGCGGTCGGTGCAGACCTGCTTGTAGGTGGGTGACTCCAGAAACCCGCCCTCGTAGCCCGAGGTCGCCGACACCACGCCAGCCTGCTTGCTGAACTTGTATTCCACGCTCCAGAAACAACCGGCCGCGAAGGTGGCTTTTTGCAGGGTGGATTCAGTCATGACGCGGCTCTGGCAGGCGGAGAAGACAGCAGTGTGGCGACGTCGCGCGGGACTTCAAGTGCGACGCGCGCCCAGCACCACGTCGCGGGCACGCAGGCCGAGCAGCATGGCGTGACCCGCCGCGATGATCTCGTCCGCAGGCGCGCCCAGTTCGCCGGCAATCTGGGCGAGATGCGCGCGACCAGTGGCCTGCGGTGCGGCCTCGATCAATGCCATCAGGCGCGCGGTGACGGCGTTGATCTCGGTGAACTTCACCTCGTCCTGCCGCGTGCGATACACCACCAGATAGGTCGGCGACTCGCCGGGCGCATCGGGCAGGTAATCCGGCCCGATGCGATGCACGGGATAGTCGTAGGCGAGTGTCCATGCCAGGGGCGAAACCAGCGGCACGCCGTCGAGCAGATTGCCGTTCGGATCTGCGAGAACAGGCGTCAGCTCATCTTCGGCAATCGACAGCGCCAGCTCCACCCACTCGTAATGCGCCAGCTCTTGCAGGAATGCAGGGTCGCCCTGCACCACGCCGCGCTCGTCTTCGAGGTAGTGCAGAAACTCCTCGGCAAGGCCGTGAAACAGCGGGTCGTGGCTTTGATGGCGGGCGTAGAAATCCCGCACCATCGCATGCCAGTGCGCCTCATCGGTGATCTGCCGCAACACCGGGAAGGCAGTGGTCAGAAAGCCCTCGATGTTGTTGTAGAACAGCTCGCGGTAAATCTTCAGACGGCGCTCTTCGATGCCGTTTGGCGCGGGCGCGATTTCGGGGTTTCGCAGGTGCGCGGTGAGCCGCGTTTGCAGCTTCTGGAACTCAAGCATTGGCGGCGATGCGCGGTGCATGTGCCGCTTGCAGGCGATTGATGGTGTTGATCTCCAGCATCAGCTCGGCAACTGGCGGTATGTTGAAGTCGCGTTCGAGCAAGGTCGGCACCGGGCCGATGCGCGCATAGGCGGCATCGAGCAGGCTCCAGGCCGCGTCGCCGACATCCGTGCCGTGCGTGTCCACCCGCAAATCCTCGGCCTCGCAGTAGTGGCCGGCGATGTGGATATAACGCACGCGCTGCAAGGGCAGCGCATCAAGAAACTGCACGGCGTCGTAGCGGTGATTGATGCTGTTGACGACGATGTTGTTCACATCCAGCAGCAGGTCGCAGTCGGCGCGCTCGACCACGGCGCGGATGAACTCGGCCTCGGTGAGGTCGGTCGCCAATGGCGCGTAATAGCTGGCGTTTTCGAGCGCGATGCGGCGCTCCAAGATGTCTTGCACGCGGCGCACGCGATCAGCGACGTATTCAACCGCCTCTGCTGTGAACGGGATCGGCATCAGGTCGTACAGATGGCCGTCGTCGGAGCAGAAGGTGAGATGTTCGGTGTAGTCCCGGATGCCGTGGGCATCGAGGAAGTTTTTGAGCTGCAGGACGAAGTCCTCATCCAGCGCACCCGGTGAGCCAATGGAGAGCGAGAGGCCGTGGGTGACGAAGGGAAAGCGCTCGGTGTACTGGCGAAACTGCCGGGCGTATTTGCCGCCGAGGCGCATCCAGTTTTCCGGTGCCACTTCATAAAAACCAATCCCGTCGCCGGGGCTGGGCTGCACATGGGCAAGCGGTTCCAGCAGAGAACGCCTGAGACCAAGACCCGCACCCCGGACATGGGGTGACACCGATGCCGTGGTGCGGGTTTTCATCCGTCTAAAGATTCAGACGCGAAACTTACTTCTTGGGTTCGACGGCCGGGGCTGCCTTGTCGGCACCGCACTTGTGCTCGCCGGTCTTGTCAGCGCCGCACTTGTGTTCGGCAGCAGCCTTCTTGTC
Organism: Stagnimonas sp.; assembly: GCA_030652575.1. Taxonomy (GTDB): domain Bacteria; phylum Pseudomonadota; class Gammaproteobacteria; order Nevskiales; family Nevskiaceae; genus Stagnimonas. The sequence goes on from JAUSQI010000063.1 coordinate 136,750, forward strand.
GGCGCCGCATTTGGCTTCGGCGGCTTTCTTGTCGGCACCGCACTTGGCTTCGGCGGACTTCTTGTCGGCGCCGCACTTGGCTTCGCCGCACTTGTGTTCAGCGGTCTTGGCATCGGCGATGCTGGCCACCATGTAGCCGGCGCTCAGATCCTGAGCGGCAAAGGCGCTGCCGCCGGTGAGGGCAAACGCAGCAGAGAGGGCAACGACGAGGGGCTTCTTGGAATGACGCATGGGATGTCTCCTGGGGTGATGCCCGAAAGTGGGCAGGGTAAAACTTGTTGTGAACAGATGGACCATGTGAGCTGGCAGGGTGCTTACGGAATGACCCGCGTCGTGGATGCGCCCAGACGGCGGCTGATCCAGTAATCGAGGCTGACGTAGCGACCCGCGCCGCCGAAGAATAAGACCAGCAACATGACGAAATAGGTCACGGCGAATTCGATGCCGTTGTTGAGAATGGCCAGCGAGCCGTATTCGGTGAGCCATTCGTAGTTGCCGTGCTGCATCAATATCTCCTTGGCCTTGGCCAGGCGCTCCACCGCTGCCGACGTGCGTTCGGTGGCAAACGGGCCCATGCCCTCGGCAATCGCCAGCCAGCCGTTGTGCCAGTGCACGGTGGTCATGGCGACGACCATCGTCGCCATCAGCGGCACGCTGGCCCATCGCACGCCCAGGCCCAGCAGCAGGCAGATCGCGCCCACCAGCTCGGCGCCCGTGGCGAGTGAGGCCATCAGGAACGGCAAGGGCAGGCCCAGACCCCAGTCCTTGTCGCCAAACCACTCGACGGTGCTCTGGAACGCCATCAGCTTGTTCCAGCCCGCCATCCAGAAGATCGGCGCCAGATACAACCGCAGCAGCAAAGGTGCGAGCCAGTCCACCACGCGGGTGGCGTCGAGCGCCTGCTGTGATTTGCCGAGAAGGGTGCCGAGAGACATGGGGAACATCCGTTTTTCGATGTGGCCATACTAGGCACTGCCCTTGGCTCGCACCCGTCGCCGCCGTCCAGATTTCATGTCCGAAACGCTCGATCTGTTCGCGCCCAACCCCGGGGAGTCGGTGCTGCAAAGCCTGCTCAACGCCTATCAGCTGCGTGCGCGGGTCACCGATCGCTTCGAGGCCTGCGGCCACTGGGACGAGCCCGCACCCGATGCGCCGTTTGCCTGGTTTCATGTGGTCGAGCAGGGCGTCTGCCACATCCGCAGCACCAGCCTCGCCGAGCCGCTGCGCATGGCGCCGGGCGATCTGGTGGTGTTCCCCGGCGGGGCCGCCCATCACCTGTGCAGCGCACCCACGCCAGAGGACGAACATCCAGATGCGCGCGTCGTGATGATCTGCGGCGAGTTCCACTTCGATGGCCCCGCTGCTGCGGCCCTGATGCGCGCCCTGCCCACGGCCATCACCGTGCGCGCCGATGCCGACGGTGGCCGCCTTGCCTCACTGGCCGCATTGCTGCGCGGCGAGGCCGAAGCGCAGCAATTCGGCAGCCGCGCAGTGCTCGATAAACTCAGCGACGCCCTGTTCGTCATCGCCCTGCGCGACCATCTGCGTCATGCGCCGCCTGCCAACGGCGTGCTCGCCGCCCTCACTGACCCGCGCCTGTCCGTCGCCCTCGCCGCCATTCACGAACAGCCCGGCACCGACTGGACCGTTCAGGCGCTGGCCGACAAGGCCCTGCTCAGCCGCGCCACCTTCGCGCAGCGCTTCAACGACCTGCTCGGCGAGCCGCCCATGCGTTACCTGCTGCGCTGGCGCATGACCACCGCGCTGGCGCGCCTGCGCGAAGGCCGCTGCTCGGTCGCACAGGTGGCGGGTGAACTGGGCTTCGAGACCGAAGCCGCCTTCCGCCGCGCCTTCAAGCGCATCCACGGATTCGGGCCAGGCCTCGCGCGACGCGAAGCGCGACGAACACCGTAAAATCCGCGTCCCTTTTATCAGGGCCTTTAGCTCAATTGGTTAGAGCAGGGGACTCATAATCCCT
>JAUSQI010000065.1 GCA_030652575.1 Stagnimonas sp.
CGTCATGCCGCGTTGCTCGCCTAGCCAAGGCTCCAGCCTTGGCGTCGGCTCGCGCCTTGCCTGACGCGATTTTGTCCGGCAACGCAGCGACTATTTAATCGATGACACGCCCTAGCCTATCAGCGCTTGACGAACAAGTAATGCCCCACGCCCCACTCGTTGCCATTGCTGATGCCAAAGAACTCGGCCACCGCCATGTAGAACATGCGCCAGCGCTGCACCCAGATGGCGGCGTCTTTCTCGCCGTAGGCCTGCTTGAAGATGGCAAGGATTTCCGGCTTCTTGGCGTCCATGCCGTCCAGCCAGTGGTTGCTGGTTTTCTCGTAGTGGCGGCCATCGACATACCACTGGTTTTCGATTTTCAGGTCGTCCTGGAATTGCAGCAGCAGGTTCTCGCTGGGCATGGTGCCGCCCAGGAAGAAATAGCGCGTCATCCAGTCGGCGTCTTCCTTGTCCTCGTAGTGATAGGCGAGCACCTTGTGGATGAAGATGTGCACGAACAGCTTGCCGCCGGGCTTCAGCCAGCGCGCGATTTTCGCCAGCAGCAGTTCGTAGTTCTTCATGTGCTCGAACATCTCGATGCTCATGACCCGATCAAAGCCGCCACCGAGTTGCTCAGTGGTGAAGTCGAACTCGGCGACATTGCCGGTGTGGATGGTGAGGTTGCTCAAGCCCCGCTCTTTCGCGCGGTTGTTGATGAACTCGCGCTGGCCGTTGGAGTTGCTCAAACCGACGATCTGGCTGTTGGGATATTTCTTGGCGAGCCAGGTCGACAGCGAGCCCCAGCCGCAGCCGAGATCGAGAATGCGCATGCCGTCGACCAGCCCTGCGCGCTTGGCGTAGAGCTCCAGCATGTGCTGCTCGGCTTCGGCCAGCGTCTCGTTGCCTGTGGGGTAGAGGCAGCAGGAATACTTGAGCTGCGGCCCCAGATGCAGATGGAAGAACTCCGCCGGCACCTCGTAGTGCTGCGCGTTGGCGGCCTTGGTTTCAATCGCGATCGGCGAGCTGCGCAGGTCCTTCATGAATTGCTCGAACTGCTTCGAGCGCGCCTCGCCATCCTGGTTCTCTGCCCCCTCCAGCCGCTCGCGGATCATCTTGCGCATGCCATAGCGGGTCAGTACGTCGGGGAAATAGCCTTTTTCGCAGAGGTCAATCGAGTTCATTGAAGACGAGTATTGGATGGTGAATAAGCAGTCGGCGCGTGCGACACGCGGCAGATGGTATGTCGGGATGACCCACATCGCTGCGGATACGTCAGAAAGCACTGTGTTGGATGCTTGATCCGGATATCAGGGCAACTCGCAGTTCACCAGCCGCACGAAGCGCGGGTCGATAGCACTGGAGGGGTTCATGCCGAACACCTCGTTGAAGGCGCGGTCGGCGTGGGCAAGGTCGTGGAACCCGGCCTCGACTGCCACTTCAGTCAGGGTGAGGCCGCGCTTCCACAGCAGGACAGCACGCCAGACGCCGCGCCAGCGGGCGTATTCGCTGATGGTGAAGCCGGTCTGCGCACGGAACAGTTCGCGCAGGCGGCCGGGCGAGAGGCACAGCTGGCGTGCCACGTCTGCCAAGCGCACGTCGCAGAGCGGCGTGGCATCGAGGATGCGGCAGGCTTCGGTCACCCGTGGGTCTTGGCGGCGCGGCGCGAGGGCTTGCTCGCCCACAATGGTGGCCACCACGGCGCGCACCAGATTGTGGATTTCCTGCGGCTCGGCCGCGTCGTGCATCGCCGCCAGGATGCGCGGCAGATAGGGCTCGAAACCGGCAATGTCCAACTCCACCACCGAGCGGTCGCCCAGCACCGTTTTGAGACCCTGGTTTTCTGGCGCGTTGACGGGCAGGTAGAACAACGCGATGTCGCTGTTGAGTGCCGCCACGCGCTTGCGGCCCGCCTTGGGCGCGACCAAGGTGGCGCGCGTGGTGAGCACCTCGCCATCCACCTCGATGAGATACGGACGCGTGCAACTGATGCGCACGGTGGCGCAGAGCGGGCTGGTCGGGCGATCGAGCAGCAGCGAGGGCGCCAGCAACACGAGGCTGCATGGCCAGTAATAAATCGTTACCCCTTGTGGTGTCGGTAGCGCGCTCATGGCGTTGCCTTGCTCTCCGCATTCTTATGGGCGCATTGCGCGGAGGTGAGGCGGCGCTGTCAAGTCAATGGGCAAAGACCATCAGCAAAGTCCAGCGTTTCATACAAGCGTCTTTCCGCTGCGCCGTCCTACTGTGCCGGACTGACCGGGACCACCCGGCTCGCGATCACCACATCGCTAAATTGCTGGAGGAGATGACATGCACACCCTGATCCGTACCGCGCTGGCGGTGCTCGCCCTGACTGCTGTGGGCTGTGGCGATTCCGGCATCAGCCCGCTGACCTCGCCGCCAACCGTCGTGGATGCGCTGACGCCCGTCCCCCCGCCACCGGTCGCCAAAGCCTGCGCGCGCAATACCGCGCCAGAGGCTTCTGGCATGCCCAGCGAGGCGCGCATCTACAGCTGGATTGAAGGCCTCGTGAAGCTCGGCTACCGCCGCACCGGCACACCCGCCGGCTATGCGGCCTCGGCGTACGTGAAATGCCAGTTCGAGAGCTTAGGCCTTGAGGATGTGCACTACGAAACCTCCACCTCCTGGAGCTGGGAAGCGACCAAAAGCAGCGTGAAGGTGAATGGCGAGACCATCGACGCCTTTCCCTCCGCATTCTCCTTCGTCACGCCGGATAAACCCTCGCTGTTCACCACCGGGCCCGATGGCCTCACGGCAGAGATCGTGGACATCAACCTCGGCACGCCGATCGAGCAACAGTTGAAGGGCGTGAAGGGCAAGGTGATTCTGTTCGATCTCAAGTTCCTCTTGCCCACGGCCGGGCTGGCGCCGCTGATGGAGTTCTTGTGGGACCCGGACCTCAGCTTGGTTGATCCGTCCATCCTCATCGCCAACCCGTACGTCACCACCTACCGCGAGGTGCTCGATGCGGCGATGGCTGCCGGTGCCGTGGGCTTTGTGGGCGTGCTCGCGGACTACTTCGATTCCAACCGCTATTACAACGAGTTTTACCGCCGCTCCAGCGTGACCATCCCCGGCTACTGGGTAACGTCGAAAGAAGGCACGCGGTTGCGCGCACTCCTGCAGGCCAAGGGTGGCCCCAGCACCGCGAATCTGGTGATGGAGGGCAGCCGCAAGGCCGTCGAGGCGCGCAGCGTGGTGGGCTTTCTGCCCGGCAAAAGCAAAGAGACCATCATGGTGCAGTCGCACCACGACGCCGTGTTCGATGGTGCGGTGGAAGATGGCAGCGGCACCGCCGCCGTGCTGGCGCAGGCCCAGTATTACGCCGCGCAGCCCGCCGCATCACGCGAGCGCACCATGATGTTTGCGACCTTCGATACCCACTTCACGGGCTATCAGGCGCATATCGCATTCGCCGACAAATACGTCGTGAAGAAAGCCACGCCCTACACGCTGGTCGCCAACGTCACCCTGGAGCACATCGCCAAGCAGGCGGTGAAGGGCAGCAATGGCGAACTGGTCATCACCAAGCTGCCGGAGCTGCGCGGCATCATGAACAACTTCGGCGTAGAGCTGAAAGCCGCGCTCATCGGCGCCGTGGTGGAACACGACCTGCGCCGCACTGCCGTGCTGTCGGTGAACGCACTGTGCAGCGTGGTGGGCATTCCCACCGATGCCTCTTTCATGTGCCTCAACGGGGTGCCCACCGCGAGCCTGATCGCGGGCCCGCTCTACCTCTACGACGCCGCCGACACGCTCGACAAAGTGGATCGCGCGCAGCTGGTGCCGGTGACCGAAACCTTCATCGACATCATCGACAAGATCGACGACACCCCGACCGACCGCATCGGCACCCCGTTGCCCTCGCTCGGCCCCGCACTGAACCTGTGATGCGCGCCCTCGCCACCGGCCTTCTGGCACTGGCGCTTGCGGCCTGTGGTGACAGTGGCGTGCTCACCGTGCCCGCGCCGGTAGACACACCATCGGCCAAGGCCACGCGCTGGCCGCTGTTGCTGTCGCACGCCTGGTCGCGCACCGCCGGCACGGCGTTTCAGGGCGACCAGAAACAGCCGGGTGGCGAATACAACCGCTATGGCATCAAGGCCGCGCTGGAGGCTGACGGCGTCACGGTGTTCCAGCCCGACAAGCTCGCCTACGCCTCCAACGAGCGGCGCGGCCAGCTGCTCTACAAGAAGTGCGCGGGGCGCACCATCAACGAAATTCTGTGCCAGGGCGAGAACCCGCAGGTGGTCGATGGCGTGTACAAAGCCACGCTCGACTACTGCGCCGTGCCCGCCCAGCGCGCGCGTCACGGCTTTGGCGATGAAGCCGCCTGCCAGCAGGGCTTGCAGTTCAACATCATCTGCCACTCGCAGGGCTGTGCCGATTCGCGCTACATGCTGGCGGCGGTGAAGAACGAGTTCAGCGGCAAGCTCATGTACCACCACGTCGCCAGCTGGACGTCGCTCGCCGGTGCCAACAAGGGCACCGCACAGGCCGATGTGGTGCTGGAGTTGCTCGCCGTCTGCCTCAACGATGGCTGCCGCTCTGCCGTGCTGGATCTCGCCTTTGGTGTCGATTCGTTCTCGAAGAACCAGGCGCTGATTCTCGAAGGCAGCGAGTCGGTGGTGGCCCTCAGCCGCAAGTACATGCTGCACACCACCGACATGAACTGCGACCCGGCGACCACCACCTGCAAGCCCAGCTTCAACGCGCTGTATCCGCTGCCGGAAGACCCCGCGCACCCCATCCTCTACCAGACCTTCAGCGGCCGCATCGAGAACATCAACCATCCCTGCTATGCCGCCAACGACCGGCTGTACTGGGAGATCGTGATGTCCCGCGAGGGCGACAACGACGGCAACATCTCGGTCAACTCGCAGATGATGACCACCTACGGCCCCGGTGAATCCGGCCCGCGTTCGCCGGTGATCGCGCGCTTCATCAGCGGTGAATCGCTCTTGCCCAGCCAGCCGCACCCCGGCCTCAACCACATGGCCTACAACGACTCGGATGTGCCGGGCATCGCCGGCGTGAGCTGTGCGGGCGAAGACAACAGCATGTTCCGCTTCAGTCGCGTAGCGCTCTATCGGCAGCTGATCGGCGAACTGGCTGCTGCGGGCTACTGATAAAGCACTGATGCGCTGAGTGACTCAGGCCTTGGGCGGCCAGGGGATGAGCGCGCTGGTGGTGCGGATGTATTCGGCATAGCCCGGCTTGCGCGCGGCCATTTCTTTTTCGAGCAGCGGCATGCCGCTGAGCTTGGTGAGCAGGAAGGCCATCACCAGCGGCGCGCCCAATGTGGCCCACCAGTACGGCGCGCCGATGGCGAGCGGGATGTAGGCCAGCCAATGCACTGTCTCGAAGAAATAATTGGGGTGGCGCGAATAGCGCCATAGACCATCACGACAAACCTTGCCCTTGTTGGCGGGGTTGCCGCGGAAGCGCTCCATCTGCGCATCGGCAATGCCCTCGCCCACGACCGACGCAATCCAGATCGCGATAGCGAGGGCCACCGCCCACAGTGGCGCCGCATCCGGCCGATAGGCGACCGCGAGAAACGCCGAGGCTGAGAGCAGCAGCGTGAAGATGTTCTGGAACTGGAAGAACCAGAACATCTTGGCATTGACCTTGTCGCCCCAGTCCTTGCGGAACTGCGCGTAGCGGAAGTCCTCCGGCTTGCCCCAGTTGCGCACCCAAAGGTGCCAGCCCAGCCTGAGACCCCAGGCGCCACCCATCGCCGCCAGCACCAGCCGGGTTTCGAGCGGCGCGGTGCCGGTGAACGCGTAAAGCCCTGCAAGCCCGCCCAGGGTGATGGCCCAGACGGCATCGACCAGGCCGCCGTTTTTGGTCTTGAGCTGCAACAGCCAGGCGAAGGTCTTGGCGGCGATGACGATCACCACGGTGAGGGCAAAGGCGGTCAGGGGCGGTAAGGTCATGGCGAGGACGCGGGGAAGGAGTGGGGCGATTAAACTGGCGGCTGCAACAACCGACCGCAGCGCATTACGGAAGCCAGCTTATACATGGACGCAAACCACTCGCCGGTGAACACCACCGCCCTCGAAGCTGCCAAGCGCCTGCTGGAACAGGGCATCGCCTTCGTCAAGAACGCAGGCCTGATCGTCGAGCATCTGCAACCCGGTGAAGTGCGCTGCCTCATGCCTTTCAAGGGCAATGGCAATCACATCGGCACCCTGTATGCGGGTGCGTTGTTCACGGTGGCGGAGATCCCCGGCGGCGCGCTGTTCCTGTCGAGCTTCGACACCGCGCGGTTTTTCCCGGTGGTGAAGGCGCTCAATCTCAAGTTCGTCAAGCCGGCCAAGAGCGATGTGCGCGTCACCGCCCGTCTGTCGGCGACAGAGATCAGCCGCATCGAGCAGGAGGCCACGCAGAACGGCAAGGCCGAGTTCACGCTGTCGCTGGAGCTGAAAGATGCCGAGGGCGTGGTGGTGGCCATCAGTGAAGGCCTGTATCAATTGCGTCGCGTCTGAATCGTTTATTCACCGAGAACCTGCATGAAATCCACCCTTGTCCTTTGCGCCGCGGCGCTGCTGGTTTCGGCCTGCGCCAGCGTGCCCGTACCGACCGACTTGCTCGCCACCGCCGATCTCGCCGTGCAGCGCGCCAACGCCAGTCGCGGCGACGACCCCAGCTCTGCCGAGCTGAAGGCGGCGCGCGCCAAGCTCGCCGCCGCACGCGATGCGACGACGCGCGGCGACATGCTGTTTGCCACCCGCCTGGCACGAGAGGCGCAGCTGGATGCCGATCTGGCCACCGCACGCGGCGAGGCCAGCAAGGCGCAGTTCAATGTCGAGGCGATGAAGAAGACCAACGAGGCCTTGCGCCAGCAGGCGCTGCGCAACTCCGTCAATGTCGCGCCGATTGCGATCCCTGCTCCGATTGAAGTGCCCATCGAAATGCCGATTGCAGACCCCTCCATCATTGGAACGCCCTGAAGCCATGTCCCGCCTTCACTCTCTTTCCATTGCGGCTCTCGCCGCAGTGCTGCTGTGCGGCTGTGCCGCACCGCTCAAACCCGACGGTGCCGACCAGGCCCGCAATGGCCTGCTCCTGCTCAAGGACGATCCGGTGCTGGCACCGCAGGTGCCCGCGGCGCTTTTTGATGCCGAACTGGCCGTGCAGGCGGCTGAAGTGCCCACCCGCGACCTGGCCGGTGGTCAGCATGCGGTGCACGTCGCCTATCGCAAGATCGACATCGCCCGTGCCGATGCCGAGCGGCGCGTCGCCGAGGCTGAACTCCAGCAGCTCAGGCAGCAGCGCGAGGCGATCCTGCAGGAGGCGCAGAGCCGCGAGCTGGAGATTGCGCGGGGGCAGGCCGAGGCCGCCACTGCGGCGGCACTCGCCCAGCAACAGGCCACGCAGGCCGCACTGCTCGAAGCGGCCAATGCCCGGGCGATGAACAACAATTTGCGTCGCCAGATGGATGAGTTGCAAGCCAAGGCCACCGATCGCGGCATGGTGATGACCTTGGGCGATGTGTTGTTCGCCGTCGGCAAATCGGATCTGCAACCGGGCGCTGCCGAGCGACTCGACAAGCTGGCGGCCTTCATGCACGCCTATGTCGATCGCACGCTGTTGATCGAGGGCCATACCGATTCGCAAGGCACCGACGAAAACAACCTGCTGCTGTCGCAGCGTCGCGCTGAAGCGGTGAAGGTCTATCTCATCATCCAGAGCGTGGATTCCGAGCGCATGACCACGGTGGGCCGCGGCAAGCAAAGCCCGGTGGCGGACAACACCACCCCCGAAGGACGACAGCAGAATCGCCGCGTGGAGATCGTCATCAGCAACACGCCCTGAGAAGCGCGCGTGTTGCGGTGAAGGCTTAAAGGGTTTTCAGAGGGCTGCAACGGAGTGGATGGCTCACTCCAAGCGCGTGAATGCGCGCCAGCGCACAAAGCGTGATGGGAGTTCATGGCTGATTCATGGGTTTAGGCCGAAATGAACGTTGTTGTAGAAACCCATCCCCTGGAGAACCTATGAAAAACGTATCTACTCGTCCATTGACGGGCTTCGCGAAAGCGATGGCCGCCGCGTCACTGCTCGCGCTTGCGGCCTGTGCATCCACCCCGCCGCCCACCGACGCACTGACCGGCGCAGAGAACGCGATCAAACGTGCCGAAGAAGCCCGCGTGGCCGACTACGCCTCACCCGAGTTGAAGAACGCACGCGAAAAGCTGACAGCCGCGCGCGATGCCGTGACCCGCGATGACATGCAGCTTGCCGAACGCCTTGCTGGCCAGGCCAAGCTCGATGCCGAAGTCGCCACCGCCAAGGCCGAAGCCGCCAAAGCCCAAGCCAACATCGAAGAGATGAAGAAGGCCAATGCTGCCATCGAGCAGGAAGCGCTGCGCAATTCCACCAACGTTGCACCGGTGGTTCTGCCCGCTCCCCCTGCCCCGCCCGCACCGCCCACTCCCCCGAAAAACTAAGGCACACAAGCCATGACCAAAATATCCAACTTTTTCTCGCGCGCCACGCTGATCGGCGCTGCCTCCGCAGCCGTGTTGCTCGCGTCCTGCGCCACGCCCATCAAGCCGGACGGCGCCGATGCCACCCGCGCTGAACTCAGTGCCCTGCAAAACGACCCCAAGCTCGCCGTGCTGGCACCGGTTGCAATCCAGGAAGCCGAGGCGGCTGTTCGCGTCGCCGAAACGCCGACTGAAGACTCAGCTGCTGGCCAGCAGGCGGTCTATGTCGCCCAAAGCAAGGTTGCAATCGCCCGCGCGCAAGCCGAACGTCGTCTTGCCGAAGACAATGTGAAAACCCTCGGCGAGCAGCGCGGCGAAATTCGCCTGGACGCCCGCACCCGCGAGGCCGAGATCGCCAAGGCGCAGGCCGAGGCCGCGACCGCAGCAGCGATGCAGCAACAGCAGGCCGCACAGGCTGCAATGGCTGAAGCCGCTGATCTCAAACGCCAGATGCTCGATCTCGAAGCCAAGAACACCGATCGCGGCATGGTGATGACCCTGGGCGATGTGCTGTTCTCCACCGGCAAGTCCGACTTGAAGCCGGGTGCCGCCGAGCGCCTGAACAAGCTCGCCAGCTTCATGCTGAAGTATCCCGACCGCGCGGTGGTGATCGAAGGCCACACCGACTCCACCGGCTCGGCGTCGCTCAACATGACGCTCTCGCAGCAGCGTGCGGATGCGGTGAAGGCTTATCTGGTGAGCCAGAGCGTGCCGGCCGCCAGCGTCACCACCGTCGGCAAGGGCAAGGATGTGCCGGTGGCCGACAACGCGACCGCTTCGGGCCGCCAGCAGAATCGCCGCGTGGAAATCATCATCGCCAACGTGCCGATGAAGAAGTAAGCAGCTGGTTTTTAGAAAGCCCGCCCTCGCAAGACGGCGGGCTTTTTTGCGCGTGCTAGCTGAAGTCGAAGCAGAGATCGGCGGGGTCACAGAACTCACCGTAGTCGCAGGTGATTTCGGTATTCGCCGCGATGAAGCATGCAGCCACATACACCTCGCCATTACCCACCGAACGCGTATTGGGATCGTCCGAGTGATTCATGAAACGCGAATCGTCGGCGCAGTAATACACCGCACCCTGCAAACGATCAGCGCCTTTGCCGCGATACGAATACTTGGCCGTTGCCGCACGCGCAGCCGGTGGCATGGCTTTGATCTCGGCCTCGCTGATCACCAGCAAAAACCGGTCTTCCAGTTGATAGATTTTTTCGCCAGGCTGGATGTCGACTGCAGCGAACAAACCCGCACCGGCAATGGCGCTGCTGGCGACGTAATGCGGGATCAGGATCATGGAGGCTCAGCCCAGAATGGTGACGAGTTGTTGTGCGGAATCCTGCAGTACCTGCGGCCAGGGCAGGCCGACAATCTCGCGGCCGGTTTCACCGTCCTTGAACGGCATCACTTCGCCACTGCCGATCACGTGGCGATAGTCCATCAGGATTTCCTCGTCGGCACTGATCGTCCGCAAGGCAAAGATGAACCCGAGGTGCCACAGCGCATTCGGTGCAAAGCTATGGTTGACGAAGCATTCGTCGCTCCACTCCGGCGTCAGCGAAAACTGGTCTTCGAACCAGCGCACGCTCGATTCCACCTCGATGGAATCGCTCGCGAAGCCGCGCAGCTTTGCCTCGGGCCAGACGGTGTGCACGTTGTCGGGCGCGATGATGACGCGGCCCTTGGCGATCAGCTCATCCGCGAACAACCCCTTGCCTGCGCCGGCGATGCCCGATGCGCCCACGCGATAGCGCGGCAGGATCATTGCAGCGTCTGGCTCGCAGTGGCGTCGCTGGCAACCTTGGCAGCGGCAAACAGCTCGCGCACTTCCACTTCGCGATAGCCGTAGTTCTTGCCGCAGAACTCGCAGGTCACATCGACCCGGCCCAGTTCAGTGAGCACCGGTTGCAGCTCTTCTTCGCCCAGACCCAGCAGCATCGCGGAAATCTGTGCGTGGCTGCACTGGCATTGCAGCGCGATGGGTCGGGCTGGGAACACGCGCACGGTGTCTTCATTGAACAAACGCCGCAGCAGGGTCTCGGCATCCACCGCCAGTAGCTCGGGCTCAGCCAGAGTCTGGAACAGGTGATAGACGTGCACCCAGTCATCGTCGCTGCAACCCTCGGGCAGGCGCTGCACCATCAAGCCCGCAAACTTGGTGGGCGAGGCACCCAGACAGATGCGCGTGCGCAACTGCTCGGACTGCGCGAAGTAAATCTCCAGCGCCTCACTCAAGTTGTCGCCCAGAATCTCGACCATCGCCTGATAGCGATCGGCACCACCGGATTTGGGCTCCAGCATGCAGGCCAGCGTGCCGCCGCCCATGAGCTTCTGGAAGTCGCCCTCGGTGCCGACATCGCACTTAGCCATGCCGCGCAACTGCATCTGCTGGTTGACCTGTGCCACCAGCATTTTCAGCGCCTGCCCGTCAGCACCCTGAAATTGCAGATTGAATCGCGCGCCCTCGCCGATATCCGCCGCAAGCAGCGGCGTGGCCGCGAGCGCATGGCCGAGCAGGCGCAGCATGTCCGGCGAGTACTCGCGCCAGCCCAGGAGTTCGGGAATGCCTTCGGTGATCTCGACCGCAAAGCCGCGAACGCCGCGGTTCTCGATCAAGAACGGTACAAGATGGTTCGCCATCAGCCCGCGAGCTTTTCTTTGAGCAGGCGATTCAGCGCATCCGGATTGGCCTTGCCGCCGGTCGCCTTCATGGCCTGGCCGACAAAGAATCCGAACAGCTTGTCCTTGCCGCTGCGATATTCGGCGAGCTGGCCCGGGTTCTTGGCCATGATCTCTTCGATGGCCTTGACGATCGCGCCCTCGTCGGTGATCTGCACCAAGCCCTTGGCCTTGATGATCTCGTCCGCCGAACCTTCGCCGTTCAACATCGCCTCGAACACGGTCTTGCCAATGTTGCCGCTGATGGTCTTGTCGGCGATGCGCGCGACGAGGCCCGCCAGTGCAGCGGCCGTGATCGGTGAGTCCTCAATGGTCTTGCCGGATTCATTGAGCGCGGCGAGCAGATTGCCCGTCACCCAGTTGGAGCAGAGCTTGGCTTCGGCCCCGCTGGTCTTCACCACCTCCTCGAAGTAGAGCGCCAGCGCGGTTTCACCCGTGAGCAGATTGGCGTCGTACGGCGAGAGACCGTACTGCGACTCGAAGCGTGCTTTCTTCGCTGCGGGCAGCTCCGGCATGTCGGCCTTGATCGCCGCGATATCGGCCGCAGTCACCACCACCGGCAGCAGATCCGGGTCGGGGAAATAGCGGTAGTCGTTGGCGTTTTCCTTCAGGCGCATCGCACGCGTCTCGCCGGTATCCGGGTTGAACAGGCGGGTTTCCTGATAGATCGTGCCGCCGGCTTCGAGCACTTCGATCTGCCGCGCGATCTCGAAGTCGATGGCCTGCTGCACGTAGCGGAACGAGTTGATGTTCTTGGTTTCGGTGCGCGTGCCGAACGGGGCATCCGGGCCACGGCGCACGCTCACGTTCGCATCGCAGCGGAACGAGCCTTCCTGCATGTTGCCGTCGCAGACGCCGAGTGAAACGACGAGCGCGTGCATCTTCTTGAGGTAGGCGACCGCCTCGGCGGCACTGCGAATATCCGGCTCGCTGACGATCTCGATCAGCGGCGTGCCAGCACGGTTAAGGTCGATGCCGGTCATGCCGGGATAGGCCTCGTGCAGTGACTTGCCCGCATCTTCCTCAAGGTGCGCGCGGGTGATACCGATGCGCTTGGTGTAGGGCTTGGGGCCTTCGACTTCGATGTCGAGATGGCCGTGCTCGACAATGGGCAGCTCGTACTGGCTGATCTGATAGCCCTTCGGCAAATCAGGATAGAAATAGTGCTTGCGCGCGAACACGCAGCGTTCGGCGATCTTCGCGTCCACCGCGATGCCGAACTTCACGGCCATCTTCACGGCTTCTTTGTTGAGCACCGGCAGCACGCCGGGCAGGCCCAGCGTCACTGCATCAGCTTGTGTGTTCGGCTCGGCACCGTAGGCCGTCGCTGCACCGGAGAAAATCTTGGTCTGCGTCATCAGCTGGCAGTGCACTTCGAGGCCGATCACGACCTCCCAGGGCAGCAGGTTGGATGCGGCGCTCATTTGGCGAACTCCGTCGGCCATTTTGTGTGGAAGTCCGTGGCCTGCTGATACTGGTGCGCCACATTCAGCAACCGTGCTTCGTCGAAGTAATTGCCCATGAGCTGGAAGCCCACCGGCAGACCCTCGCTGAAGCCGCAGGGCAGGCTCATGGCCGGAATGCCCGCCAGGTTGGCGGCGATGGTGTAGATGTCGTTGAGATACATCGCCACCGGGTCGTCGCTGTTGTCGCCGAACTTGAAGGCGGTGCCGGTGGTGGTCGGGGCGAGAATCACATCGACCGTCTCGTAGGCGCGCTTGAAGTCCTGATAAATCAGATTCCGCACTTTCTGGGCCTGCAGGTAATACGCATCGTAGTAGCCGTGGCTCAGCACATAGGTGCCGATCATGATGCGGCGCTGCACCTCCGCACCGAAACCTTCGCCGCGCGACTTCTTGTAGAGCTCTTCGAGGTTTTTGGCCTCGGTGCTGCGATGGCCAAAACGGACGCCATCCATACGCGCGAGGTTGCTGCTGGCCTCGGCGGGGGCGACCACGTAGTAAGTGGGCACCGACAGCGGCGCGTTGGGCAGGCTGATGTCGATAATCTCGGCACCGAGTGCCTTCAGCTGCGCAATCGCGGCTTCAACGCAGGCACGCACACCGGCGGACATGCCATCGGCAAAGTATTCCTTCGGCAGGCCGATCTTCAGCCCCTTGATGGACTTGCCCAAGCCAGAGACGAGGTCATCGACGGGACGGTCGATGCTGGTCGAATCCAGTGGATCGAAGCCCGACATGGCTTGCAGGATGAGCGCTGCGTCTTCGGTCGAGCGGGCGACAACGCCGGCCTGGTCGAGCGACGAGGCGAAGGCAATCATGCCGTAGCGCGACACACGGCCGTAGGTCGGCTTGATGCCGGTGAGATTGGTGAATGCGGCGGGCTGGCGGATGGAGCCGCCGGTATCGGTTGCGGTGGCCACCGGTGCCAGGCCAGCCGCCACGGCAGCGACCGAACCACCCGAGGAACCACCTGGCACACGGGTGACATCCCAGGGATTCTTCACCGGTCCGTAGAAACTGGTCTCGTTCGACGAGCCCATCGCGAAC
>JAUSQI010000068.1 GCA_030652575.1 Stagnimonas sp.
GGCGTGCGCAGCTCGTGCGACATGTTGGCGAGGAACTCGGATTTGTACTGGCTGGCGCGCGCCAGCTCGTCGGCTTTTTCCTGCGTATCGGCCTGCAGCGCCTCCAGCGATTTTTTCTGCTCGGCGAGGATGCTGCCCCTCTGACGCAGCTCTTCGTTGCTCACCTGCAGTTCTTCGGACTGCACGCGCAGCTCTTCCTCCGACGCCATCAGCTGGGCCGACTGCTGCTCCAGCTGCTGCGACTTGAGGTGCAGGCTCTCGTTGGTGGTGCGCAGCTCCTCCTGCTGCACGCGCAACTCTTCGGTGGAGGCCTGCAGCTCTTCGGTCAGGTGCTGGCTCTCGCTCAGCAGCTCGCGCGTGCGCAGGGCGCGTTGCAGGTTTTCGAGCGAGAGCGCCACGGTGGGCAGCAGCTCGTCGAGCAGTGCCTGATGCTGGCTGGTGAAGCGGCCGAACGACGCGAACTCCAGCACGCCCAGCAGATGCTCTTTGGTTTGCAGCGGCAGCAGAATCACGGTCGTGGGTGCGGCCTCGCCGGTGCCGGAGTGGATGCGCACGTAATCGGCAGGGATCGACTCCACCACGATCGGCTTGCGATCGCGCGCGCACTGGCCGGTGAGGCCCTCGCCCAGCCGGTATTGCCTCTGCCCGTGCTTGGCCTGCTGATAGCCAAAACTGCCGCTCAACACCAGCAGTTGCTGGCGGTCTTCCAGCACGTAAAAGGCCGACACCCCGGCGTTGAGAAACCGCGCCAGCGACCCCGTGAGCGTATTGCCGAAGCTGCTGCGGTCTTCAGCCGCTTGCAGTGCATTGATGATCTGCCCGGCCGAAGTTTTCACCCAGTTGCGCTGTTGGATCTCGATGGTGATGTTCTTGAAGGTTTGCAGCGCCCGTGCCAGCGCGCCGATCTCGTCGCGCCGAGGGGTACCGAACACATCGATGCTGTGGTCGCCATCGCTCAGCCGGGTCATCAGCCCCGTGAGGCTCACCAGAGGGCGCGTCACCAGGTTTTGCACCAGCAGGATCGAGACGATCACCAGGGCGAGGCCCACCAGCATGCTGATGATCGTCAGCCAATGCGCGATACGCACGATGCGCTGCAGGTCGTCGCTGCGTTCGGTCAGCAACAAGCGCTCGGCATCCTGCAATTGCATCAACGTGGCCTTGATCTGGTCGATGTAGCCCTTGTCCTTCAGGATCAGCGCCTCCAGCTGCGCGCGCTGCACGGCATCCCTGGAAAGCACCGCCGCCAGCTCCGGCTCGGCCACTTCGGTGTGCCAATGCTTCAGCAGCTCATCGACGCGATCCAGACGCGACTGCTGGATGGCGTTATCCCGGGTGAGCTGGCGCAGGTCGTCGAGGTGCTTGCCGATGTTCTCGCGCCCTTGGTAATAGGGGGCAAGAAACTCCTTCTGCCCCGCAATCTGGTACCCCCGCAGTCCCGTCTGCTGGTTGATGACCTGGATCAGCAGGGATTGCAATTTATCCAGCACTTCATAGGTGTGGATGGTCCAGCTGCGGATGTCCCTCTGCTCGGCCTGCACCCGCAGGAACGCCGCGCCGTTGGCGATGGTCACCAGAAACAGCAGCACGAATGCCAGCAGGACCTTGCGTTGTACGGGCAGGTTGGCGAGCCAACTGGGTTTCTGGAGTTCGGTCGTCATGGCGTCGGCGGCTCGTGGGCGAAACAGTGCTGGCTGTCGTAGGCCCATAGTAGCGGTTCGAGTGAACTATTCAGTTTGACGCAGCGGTAAGGCCCCAATCGGCAATCGGGCCTGTTCCGCGTTCACCGGCAACCAAAACCGTCAAGACGTTGCTGCGACTTCCGGGCTTGCCCTATCGACCGGGATAACAAAACTGAAGCGCGACCCGATACCGACCGAAGAGGACACGCTGACCCGATAGTTGAGGTAGTCGGCCGCCTTCTTCACCAGCGACAGGCCCAGACCGAGCCCATCGCTCTTGGCATCCAGCTGTTTGAAGGGCGCGAAGATGGTGTCCCTGTCGGCCTTGCTCATGCCGATGCCGGTGTCGGTGACCGAGACTTCGACCGAATGGTCGGTGGTCGACCGGCAGGCAACGGTGATGCTGCCCACCGCGGTGTACTTGATGGCATTGCCGACCAGATTGCCGAGGATGGAACCCAGGAGCCGGCGATCACTGCGCACGAAAACCGGCACCGATTTGATATCCAGCCTCAGGCCCTTCACCGACGCTTGGGTGCGCCAGGCGGGCATGAGCGAATCCAGCATCTCGTCCAGGCGGAAGCGATCGAACACGATGGTCGAAAAATCGGCATCGTCGGCGGCACCCGCATGCGCGAGTTGTTCCAGCTCGCGACCGAGACGCGCCACCGCCAAGCTGGCATTGCCCAGATGCTTCTCGATGCTGGCTTTTTCAGGCTTGCGCAGCGCCAGCTCGATGGACGCCGAGATGATCTGCAGCGGCTGGCGAAGGTCATGCCCCACCGTCGCCATGTAATGGCTGCGCGCCTGCTCGAAAGTCTGCGCCTGCTGCAATGCCCGTCGCAGCTCCAGCAGCACCATCGTCTGGCGCGCCAGACGCAGCAGCGTGGCCCTGCCGCTGTCCGCAAGTTTGCGGGGCTGATAATCGAGCACGCACACCGTGCCGATGGCGATACCCTCTGAAGTGCGCAGCACGGCACCCGCATAAAACTGCACGTTCGGGTCGCCCGTGACCAGCGGGTTGTCAGCGGTGCGTGGATCGCGGTTCAAGTCTTCGATCTCGAAGATGCCGTTGCCGTGGATGGCATGGGCACAGATCGAAGAACCGTAATCGGTTTGCCGACACCCCAAACCGATTTCGCTTTTGAACCACTGCCGGTGTTCTTCCACCAGACTGATGAGCGCGATGGGAACCTTCAGCACTTCAGCCGCAATCGCGGTGATGTCGTCGAACACTTGTTCCGCCGGCGTATCGATCACCTCGTAGCTGGCGAGTGCGGCACGTCGTTGAGGCAAAAAGGCTTGTTCTGGAATCACGCCAACTCACTTGCTTGCTTGAAGCCCTGCGGGCTGGGTAATGATATGGATTTGTCTTGACGGAGGATGCCTTGACTCGAGAAAGCTGTGACCAAGCCCCACCGGTGCTGCAGAAGGCATCTTGCACTGCAATCTACACATGCATCTTTTTGACCTTAAGTCTGACGAGTTTGACCCACTTGCCCGTCCTGCTGAAACAAAAAAGCCGTCGACTTTCCTTATGGAAAATCAACGGCTCGGGTGATATGGCTCCGTGACCAGGACTCGAACCTGGGACCCAGTGATTAACAGTCAGTATTTACTCGTTCCAACTGAGATCAATTGGTTCCAAGAAAACGTCTCATATTGTTGTAATTATTGATAAATAGAGGCTGACTAGTCCAAAGGCCTCCAATACAATCCAGCCAGATCATGCGAGTTTACCGGAACCTAACCGGAACCTGATCGCGGAGGGCTTGGCGATGAAAAATCTGATCACACCACTAGCTGCCAAAGCAGCCGTCCGAAAAAGTGCGGAGACCACTGCACAAGAATGGCTGCCCGACAGCACGGGCCGAGGTTCCGGGCGCTTACTGTTGCGGTGCAAAAGTGGAAGTGGGCACTGGTATTTCCGCTACACGCGGCCTGACGGCAGAGACGACAAATACCCCATCGGAAGCTATACCGAGCCAAGCCGCAGCTCAGACACCTCAGAGGTAGGTGGCGGCTACTCGATCAGCCAGGCGCGTGACAGGGCTGACGAGCTAGCGGCCATGCTCAAGCATCCAGCGACAGCTGATATTCGAGCCACTTTTGAGCGGCGTGCTCGCGAAACATTGGAGGCTGAAGATGCGGAGGCCGCCAAAAGAGATGCAGCTCAAGCTGTTATTCACGCGCAGCAGAAATACACGCTTGGTGCGCTCATGGAAATCTACTGCAAGCACCTTGAGGATGGCAGGAAAGCGTCTGCAAAGGATGTGCGGGCGTTAGTCACCCGGCACTTGCTGAGAGATCAGCCTGAGTTGGCATCAAGGCCAGCACACGAGGTATCGCGCAGTGAGTTAGCCAAGCTACTGAGAACTCTGGTCGAGGGTGGCAAAAAACGCACTGCCGGGCTCCTCCGCGCTTACTTAAATGCTGCCTACCGACTCGCTCAGTCCGCAGAGGGAGACGCAACCGCTCCGTCTGCATTGATCCCCTTCAACATTGATCGCAACCCGGTAGACGGCATCAAGTCGATTGCTGTGAAGAAGCGTGACCGAGTGCTGACTGACGACGAGCTTCGCTACTTCTTGAAGCGACTCTCCAATGACCCCGGTGCAGTAGCTGCATTGGTTCGATCGAGTTTGTATGCCGGAGGTCAGCGGCCCCAGCAGATGCTCCGAACGGAGTTAAAAAATTTTTCAGCAAAGGACCGCACTTTGCTGCTGATGGATGGCAAGGGGAAGCGTGCGGAGGCACGCGCTCACCTTGTTCCTCTTGGGTCGTTGGCACTCAAGGAAATCAAGCGGCTGGCGGTAATTGCGAAGGCATTCAGCACGCCACTTTTGTTCACGTCAAATGGTGAGGCGGCTGTGCAGCTCACCAGCATGGGCAAGTGGATTCGCGAGATGCGTGACGCCATGATGGCAGCGAAGGAAATTCAGGAGCCCTTTCAGATGAAAGACCTTCGGCGGACAGTCGAGACGATGCTTGCCAAGCTGGGCGCCGATACTGATACCCGCGCTCAAGTGCTAAGCCATGGGTTGAGCGGAATTCAATCCTCGGTTTACAACCAACATGACTATCTGGCTGAAAAACGTCGCGCGATGAGCAAGTGGGACGCTCACCTGCTACTTCTCACAAATGGAAAGCCGGCCCACAGCAAGGCTAAAAAGTGAATCATCAAACCTACATTGGCGGCTATTTCGAGAAGACTCAATCTCAGCTTTAGTAGACCGCTGAATTTGATTCAGCTGTGCAACAAGAGGACCATCCAACGCGGGGCTGGGAACGCCCAAACGAAGAAAAATCAAGGGGACAGGTGGGTCATGATTGAATCAATCGCCATTTCTAATGCCGCCACATTCGGCGCTTCGCCTGAACATCTCAACGCGCTTTCTCAATTCAACTTCATCTTCGGCTCAAATGGTGCAGGAAAAACAACAGTCAGTCGCGTAATTGCGGATGAATCGAGGTTTCCAGGTTGCAAAGTCACATGGAGAGCGAATACGAAACTTCAGCCGCTCGTCTACAACCGTGACTTCGTTGAGAGCAACTTCAACCAATCGGCAGAGCTGAAAGGCGTATTCACGTTGGGGGAAAAGCAACTCGACACACTCGCAAGAATTGCGGCGGCAAACGCTGAGCATGACCTTCTGACTACCAGAATATCCAGCCTGACACTGAATCTGAAAGGGGTTGACGGAAATGGCGGTAAGACGGGGGATTTGACTACGCTTGAAACTGGATTGAAAGAAAGGTGTTGGGCCCAAAAGCAAAAGCACGATGCAAAACTATACGGAGGATTTGAGGGCTTTAGGAACAACTCAGAAAAGTTCAAAGGGAAAGTGCTGCATGAGCAGGCGTCTAACAACGCTGCGCTCCTACCCCTGGAAGAGTTGGAGAGGAAAGCGGAAAGCATTTTTGGGCCAACACCCACGACAGAGACATCAGTCGTTACTGTCGATACATCCCAGCTCCTTGCATATGAATCAAACCCAATTTTGAAGAAGCGGGTTATCGGCAAGGAAAACGTTGACATTGCTGCGATGATCAAGAAGCTCGGCAATAGCGACTGGGTTCGTGAAGGTCGGGGGTTCTTTGAGGCGAACGATCAAGCGTGTCCGTTCTGTCAACAAAAAACGACAGACAAGTTTGCTCAGAGTCTGAATGAGTATTTTGATGAGATCTTTGTGGCCGACAGCAACGAGATCGACGAGCTAGTCACAAATTACGCCACAGAGGCGGCACGAATACAGCAACAAATCGCCGCGATCATTTCGTCACCGTCCAAATTTCTTGATGTTGAGAAGCTGAAGGCTGAGCAAGAGCTACTCGATACAAAAATCGCACTGAACAATCAGCGCCTTTCAGGGAAAAAGAAGGAGGCAAGCCAAGTCTTTGACTTGGAGTCACTCAGAAACGTTTGCACGGCGATCAGAACACTGATCGACGCGGCCAATAACGATGTGATTGCACACAACAAGATGGTTGCGAATCTCGCGAATGAGCGCGCGACGCTGGTAGCTCAGGTTTGGAAATTCGTTCTTGAAGAGCTGAAAGCTGATCTAGCAGAATTCAAGACGGCAAGGGAAGGATTAAGCAAAGCCATCACAGCTATCACGCAGCAGATATCGACGGCTAGGACCGAAAGCGGAGAGAAGTTGGCTGAGATCCGTGAGCTTGAGAAACAGACTACAAGCATCCAACCAACAATTGACGGTATCAACGGTCTGCTTTCGTCATTTGGGTTTCAAGGCTTCAAACTCGCTAAGGCTGCGAGCGGCGCGTCCTACAAACTGGTTCGTTCGGATGGCTCTGAGGCCATGACAACTTTGAGCGAAGGTGAGAAAACATTCGTCACCTTTCTCTATTTCTACCACCTGCTCAAAGGTAGCGAGTCGGACAGCGGGATGACCACGAACCGAGTAGTAGTTTTCGACGACCCAGTTTCGAGTCTCGACAGTGACATTCTTTTCATCGTCGGTAGTCTCATCAAAGGGCTATTCGACGAAGTGCGTGCCGGATCTGGGCATATCAAACAGATATTTGTTCTCACACACAACGTCTATTTCCACAAGGAGGTCACGTACAACTCCAAGAGGAAAAATGTTGCGATGAGCGAGGAAACGTTTTGGATCGTCAGAAAACCCGCGCTGAGCTCGAAGCTAGACAAACATCCAACCAACCCAATCAAAACGTCCTACGAGCTGCTGTGGGCCGAAGTCCGAAGACCAGAGCGCTCTAACCTCTCGATACAAAATACGCTGCGACGCATCTTGGAAAACTATTTCAAGATTCTGGGTGGCATCGAATTTGATGCGTTGTGCGCAATGTTCGAAGGTAAGGAGAAGATCATTTGTAAGTCGCTTTGTTCATGGGTGCATGACGGTTCTCACTACGCACACGACGACCTATACGTTTCGATTGATGACTCAATGGTGGACTCTTACCTTAAGGTGTTCAGAGCGATCTTCGAGAAATCGGAGCACACCGCGCATTACCGAATGATGATGGCTGACTCCTTCGTGGAGGAAGCATCTATGGCGGTCATGACATGAATCTATCTTTGAAAGATCCCCCGACAATCATGTGAGTCGGGCAACCCGCTGCGCTGCCCAACACAGAGCCATATTGCCCCAAAGCGTCGTCGTCTAAACCGAGGTCGGCAGGCAATAGTGGCAGGCAAAATCTGGCGGCGGACTGACTTGAAGAGGCATTGACGTAGTACTCACGCAATCTATAAAGCCGTTGCCACTGGGCATCGACAGACTCCATACGAGCCAAAAAATGAAGCTGATCGCAAACAGGGGCGATGACAGGGTTCTTGATGTAGTTCAGAACGCACTCACACCGGCTTCAAATCTTGGGCTCGCCACCTCGGCGCTGTCCCTGTTTGCATTTGAACGGCTCCAGAAAAAGCTCGCCCAACTCAATCAGTGCAGCCTCATCATCCCGAACACGGACGCTGAAGAAATTGGCTTGCTAGGTAGTGACGCTGACCGCGCAGCACGCAATAGGCTGCAAGCACATTGGCTCGCCTCAGAGTTGAGCAAGTGGATCAGCAAGCAAGTCGAGGTGAAGCATGTTCCCGGTGCCTTACCGCAGTCCACCTTTATCGTCGGCGGAACGAATCAACCCACATGGGCAGCAGTTGCCGGCAGTTGCCCGTTCACTACTAGTGGGCTGGGCACAGCACCTGGCAATCCTTTCGCTCTCATTCAGGCGGCTGAAACCGAAGCCGAGTGGACCATGCTCAACGGCTGGTTCACGACGCTTTGGAACAGTCTGCCGGCCAACAACATCGCCCAACAGCAGTTGCTGTCTGCACTCACTGAGATCAGCTCGCACAAAGCTCCATCGCTCATCTATTACTTTGCGCTCCACACACTCTTCAAAGACCGAGGAGATGAGCTCGACGAAGATCGCGTCATCAAATCCGGCACGGGCATTCGCGACACCGTGGTGTGGAAGAAGCTCTACCGGTTCCAGCGTGACGGCGTGGTTGGTGCTATCGACAAGCTGGATCGAATCGGTGGCTGCATCATTGCGGATAGCGTTGGTCTGGGTAAGACCTTCGAGGCGCTCGCTGTCATCAAGTATTACGAGCTGAGGAACGATCGAGTGCTGGTGCTTGTTCCTAAGCGCCTGCGCGACAACTGGACGCTGTACAAGAGCAACGACAAGCGCAATGTGCTGGCTGCGGACCGCCTGCACTACGACGTGCTCAATCACACCGACCTAAGCCGCGATAGCGGCCTCTCCGGCGACATCGACCTCACGCACGTTAACTGGGGTAACTACGACCTGGTGGTCATCGACGAGTCCCACAACTTCCGCAATAAGGCGACGCTTAAAGACCGCGAGACACGCTACGACCGGCTGATGAAACAGATCATCAAAGCCGGTGTGAAGACCCGTGTGCTGATGCTCTCCGCCACGCCGGTCAACAACCGCCTTGCCGACCTTAAGAATCAGATCGCGTTCGTCACGGAAGGCCGCGACGACGCGCTCAGTAGCCAGAACATTCCCAGCATCGAAACCACCATCCGTAGGGCGCAAACCCAGTTCAACAAGTGGCTGAACCTGGAGGATGCTGACCGGAAGCCGCTGCGCCTACTGGACATGCTTGGCTTCGATTACTTCCAGCTGCTCGACTCGCTCACCATCGCCCGGTCGCGCAAGCACATTCAGAAGTACTACGGCACCGCAGAGACGGGAAACTTCCCGGAGCGGCTACCGCCGAAGAACATCAAATCGGATGTAGATCTTCAGGGCAGCTTCCCCAGCATCCGCGTTATCAACGACGAGATCCGCCGCCTCAATCTCGCAGCCTATGCACCGCTGCGCTACGTGCTGGCGACCAAGCAAGCGGCCTACGACGAGAAGTACAGCACCAAGGTGCGTGGCGGCGAAGGGTTTTTCCGCCAAGCCGATCGTGAAGAGAGCCTGGTCCACCTATTGCGCGTCAATCTGCTCAAGCGGATGGAGAGTTCAGTCCATGCCTTTGCTCTGACGGTGCAGCGCCAGTTGGCACATCTCAATGACCTGCTAGAACGTATCGACAATCACGAAGATGCCGTCGAAGAACTCAGCATCGAAGACATCGAGGTGGACGACCCGCGCTTCGAGTCACTGCTGGTGGGTCGCAAAGTCAAAGTCCTACTCGGCGACGTAGACCGAATCCGCTGGCGACAGGACTTGATGGAAGACCGCAACCGTCTCGCCACGCTGCTATCTGCCGCGAATGAGGTCATTCCCAAGCGAGATGCGAAGCTCGCTGATCTCAAGGCGGTCATCGCTGCCAAACTCGCATTGCCGATCAACGAAGGCAATCGCAAGCTCATCATCTTCACGGCCTTCGCCGATACCGCCCAATACTTGTTTGAAGAGCTCAGCGGCTGGGCGCAGCGTGAGCATCAACTGCAAAGTGCGCTACTCACGGGCTCCGGCAGCAACAAGACCACCCTGAAAGGCATCCGCGCTGATCTCGGCAGTGTCCTCAGCGCTTTCTCGCCACGCTCGAAAGAACGACCGGCTGAACTAGCGGGCGAGGGTGAGCTCGACATGCTGATCGCCACAGACTGCATCAGCGAAGGCCAGAATCTCCAAGACTGCGATTGCCTCATCAACTACGACATCCACTGGAACCCGGTCCGCATCATTCAGCGGTTCGGTCGTATTGATCGCATCGGGTCCACCAACGCGCACATCCAGCTCATCAACTTCTGGCCCAACATGGAGCTGGAGGAATACATCAATCTGGAGCAGCGAGTAAGTGGCCGCATGGTGCTGCTGGATGTCTCCGCCACCGGCGAAGAAAACCTCATCTCGGAAGATGCGGGCAACGCCATGAATGACCTTGAATACCGCCGCAAGCAATTGCAGCGCCTCAAGGACTCAGTGCTTGATCTTGAAGACCTCAGCAGCGGCGTCTCGATCGCCGATCTCACCCTCAACGATTTCCGGGTCGATCTGGCGGGCTTCCTGCGCGAGCAGCCAGATGCCTTCAACCGGACGCCGATGGGTGTCTTTGCCGTCACCACCGCAGGACACGAATCAGACGACACACCGCCCGGTGTCATCTTCTGCCTTAAGGCAGAAGGGGCCAATACCAGCGACTACCTTGAGCCGGGCTATCCCCTCAGTCCCTATTTTTTGGTGCATGTGGGGGACGATGGCAGCGTGCTGCTGCCGCATACCCAGGCCAAGAAGGTGCTCGATCGTCTGCGCAAGCTCGGCTTAGGCCGCGACCTGCCCGATGCCACCGCCACCAGTCGCTTCGACAAAAGCACGCGCAACGGCGAGGACATGGGCACCTATCAGCGCCATCTTGCGGAGGCCATCAGCGCCATCGTTGGAAAAAAGGAAGAGCGCGGCGTAGCCAGTCTGTTCACACCTGGCGGCACCCATGCGCTCAAAGGGGAGATTGCCGGTGCCAACGATTTCGAGGTGGTGGCATACCTCGTCGTGCTGCCCTGATCGTCACTGTCAGCACCTCGCCTGCACATGATCGACCTGCTCGCCGCACTGCAATTGCCCGACGCCTCCCGGCTCGAAAAGCGCATCGCCAAAACGGTGCTCACAGAGCACGGAGCTGTCACAGCGGCGGATAAGCGCGCGATTGCAGATGGCATTGAAGAGCTCACGTGGGTCGCTGCCCTCAAGCCCATCAACTGCGGTATCGCTGAATACCGCGACGCCCAGCGAGAGTATTTGGAAGTCGCCGTCTTGCGCTGCCAACTGCGAGCCTCCGCCAAGGCTTCGCGTCTTGCTGAGCTCATCCATCGCGCTGTCCCCTATCCGGTAGTGCTCATCACGCTGCAAGGTGCGCAGCAGACGCTCTCGCTGGCCCACAAGCGTTGGGCACATAACGAAGCAGGCAAGTGGGTTCTCGACGGCGAGCTTGTGCAAGCGCAGTTCAGCACTCAGCCGCCTGCCGCATCCGCCGTCGAGCAATCTTTTGCAGAGGCTCTCGCCCTGCATCGACAAACCGGCGGTGATTTTCTGGCACTGATGCAGAGTTACATCGATACCGTGAGCGCCCTCCAGCTGGCACGCCTCAGTGGGGTGTGGGCGCAACCCAAAAACGTCGAAGATGCAGGTGCGATGCGCGAGCGCCTACGCCGAAGCGAGGAACTGGCCTTTCAGATCAGCCAACTCAGGCAACAGCTCGCCAAAGCCACCCAGATGCAGAAGCGCGTTGAGCTCAATCTGGCGTTGCAACAGCTGAACAAGGAAAAGCTACAAGTCGAAACGGACTAGAACTCGAAACTCCGACCAAGCCAGATAGGGGTTATGACGCTAAAATAATTGCCGTTTCTGCACAAAAAGCGCAAAATATGGCTTCATAGGAAAGGAGAAACGCAAAATGTTGGTCGAGTTCAGGGTCGCCAACTTCCGCTCCATCCACGAGGAGCAGGTTCTCAGCTTCGTCGCCTCCAACGACAAGACTGCCGCAAAAACGCACCTGATGGATGCCGGCATCAAAGGCGTGAGCCAGCTCACCCGCACGGCCGTCATCTACGGTCCAAATGCCAGCGGCAAGTCCAGCATTCTCAGTGCGCTCGCCTACTTGCAGCAGGTGGTTCTTCAGTCCGCCAACCTTCAGCCGGGGGCTAGCTTCAATGCGCAGCCATTCAAGCTCAGCAAGGCTTCCGTCAAGCAGCCAAGCCGGTTCGAGATCACATTTGTGCTGGATGGTGCCCGCCATCAGTACGGTTTTTCGATCAGCGCCGAGCGCATCGTTGACGAGTGGCTGCTGGTTTACCGCACCGCCAAGCCGCAGCAGTGGTTTAACCGCGTCTGGAACGAGAAGACGCAGGTTCACGACTACGAGTTCAGCCCGCATCTCACCGGCACTCGCAAGGTCTGGCAGGAGGCAACACGAGCAAACGCTCTGTTTCTGTCCACAGCCGTACAGCTCAATAGCGAGCTACTCCGCCCCGTCTTGAATTGGATGACCAGCCGCATCCTGTTTTTCGCTGCGGGGCAGCATCTTTCACACGACTACACCACAGAGCTGCTGAAGACTGACGATGGCCGAAACATGGTCAGTGCGTTTCTATCGGCGGCTGATACTGGCATCGTGGCTGTGCAGGCAATGTCTCGCAAGACCTTAAGGCGCACATACAAGCTGGACATGGCCATTAGTGGTCCTGCGCCAGTGTTGAATGAGGAGGTCGAGACCTTCACACCAATTTTCAGCCATACCGCTGATCCAGACTTGCCGAGCTTCGAGTTGCAGGATGAGTCGCAGGGCACTCAGCGCCTATATGCGCTCGCGGCGCCCGTACTCGATGCGCTCGCCAATGGCTGGATGCTAGTCGTGGATGAGCTAGACAGCAGCCTGCACAGCTACCTGGTCAAGCACATCGTGCAGATGTTTCATAACCCTGCGATCAACACCAAGGGCGCGCAGCTGTTGTTCAGCACCCACGACACCTCATTACTCGGTGAGGATGTCTTCCGTCGCGACCAGATTTGGTTCACCGAGAAGGATCAGAGCGGCGCAACCCGGCTGTATCCCTTCAGCGACTTCAGCCCGCGTAAGGCCGAGGCTTGGGAGCGCGGCTATCTGGCTGGGCGCTACGGTGCCGTGCCGCTATTGCGTAGTGAGCCTGCCGTGCCCTCCAAGATCGCGGCCTAAGCCGTGGGAGCTGATAACCAGCCCAAGGCGCGCCAGGCGGCAAAGCTCCAGCGCAAGCAGGGGCGGCGGCCGGGCTTGGATCGGATTTTGATTGTCTGCGAGGGCAGCAAAACCGAGCCGCAATACCTGGAAGAAATCCGCCAGCAGCTGCGGCTGCCCTCCGCGCACATCGAAGTGCGCCACAGCTTGCTGGGCACATGCCCTATGCAGGTGGTGGAGTGTGCCGAGCAGCTCTTTCGAGAGGGCAACATGTCTCTCGGCATTAAAGCGAAGTCCTTCGAGCAGGTGTACGCCGTGTTCGACCGTGATGAGCATCTGCGATATGCCGAGGCGCTGGCCCATGCCGCTGCCCTCGATGGAAGGCTGAAAAACGACCTGAAACAGAAGGTGAAGTTTGAGGCGATTGCCTCCGTGCCCTGCTTCGAGCTTTGGTTGCTGCTGCACTTTGAAGATTGCCTGGCCCCGATTGATAGAGGTGTAGCGAGGCAGCGTTTGCGCCGCCACCTGCCAGACTACGAAAAAGGTCAGGGAGGCCACTATGCCAATACGCAAGATCACTTCGACATTGCCAGTGGGCGTGCAGCGCAGCTGGCAGCTCGCACCACCGCCATGGATGGCATACAGCCCTACACCGACATGCACCGCCTCGTGGCCGTGCTGACACAACTCAAAAAATAGGTTCGCCATGCCCATGCAACCCGTCACCGCCACAGACCCGCTCGCCCACTCTGGCGATGTGGTGCAAGGCAACCTCGCGCAACTCAAAACCTTGTTCCCCGAAGCCTTTACCGAAGGCAAGGTGGACTTCGACGTGCTCAAGCAATTGCTGGGCGGCGCGGTGGAAGAGCGTGAGGAGAAATACGGGCTCAACTGGCATGGCAAGCGCCGTGCGCGGCAGCTGGCACTCACGCCGAGCACCGGCACGCTGCGGCCCGCGCCAGAAGACAGCGTGGACTGGGACACCACCCAGAACCTGATGATTGAGGGCGACAACCTCGAAGTGCTCAAGCTCTTGCAGAAGAGCTACGCGGGCAAGGTGAAGCTCATCTACATCGACCCGCCCTACAACACGGGTAAGGACTTTGTTTACCCCGACGACTTCCGCGACAACATCAAGAACTATCAGCGGCTCACTGGACAGGTGGATGGCGAAGGCAAAGCAACTGGGAGCAATAGAGAGGCCAATGGCAGGTTTCATACTGATTGGCTAAATATGATGTATCCGCGGATAAGGCTTGCTCGTGACCTCCTATCTCAAGATGGAGTTTTTTTTGCATCAATTGACGACAGTGAATCGGCAAACCTTAAGTGCATTCTCGATGAATGTTTTGGTGAAGAGAATTTCATCGATACGCTGGCTGTTGAGATGTCGACGACATCTGGGCCAAAAACAGTTAATGCACAGCAGGGCACAATTGTAAAAAATGTTGAGTTTGTATATGTGTATAGAAAATCAGCAGCGTTTGACGAAAGGCCACACACGCCCCTACTGGACGGAATTGATTTCTACGATACGCATTACTCGGCTTGGCTTAATGACGATAGAACTTTAGGAAGCCTTTCAGATGCATTGCTTGCCGATGAAAAAATCAGAGCTGACATTATTAAATATGGCCTTGGAGATCGAGACGGTTTTAGCATCAAAAGCATAAATAAACTCCTAACACTTTCGGATAATGCTAAGACGTTCATCGAAGCCAACCTGGAAAAAATTGCCCGTATTGATAGAGCTCCTGTTTCTGCCCAAGGTCGCGCAACAGAAATTGGCATTTGGCAATCATTTGAGGCCGACCATCGAACATACTTTCTCACTACTCTGGCTAATGGCAATTTGCAGGCGTTGATGCCGCTTTCCTTAAATTACCGGATGTCGGACGACTATAAAGCTAGATTCGGAAGAACTGTGATCAGGGGCGACTTGTGGAAAGGCTTTCATCAAGACATGGGGAATGTAGCCAAAGAGGGCGATGTAGTTTTTGCTAACGGAAAAAAACCGATCCGTTTAATAAAACAATTAATTAAATGGTCGAACAGCGAAAAAGACGGAATCATTCTCGATTTTTTTGCAGGGAGTGGAACTACTGCACACGCAGTGATGCAGCTCAATGCTGATGATGGTGGCAAGCGATCTTTTATAACCGTGCAGCTCCCTGAAATACTTGATCCGAACGATAAAGAGCAGAAGGCAGCCGTAGATTTCTGCGACGAGATTAATAAGCCAAGAAATATCGCTGAATTGACCAAAGAGCGTATTAGACGAGCAGCGAAGGGAATCAAATCTGAAAACAAGGCGTGGGATGGAGATAAAGGCTTCCGCGTGCTCAAGCTCGACAGCAGCAATCTGCACGCGTGGGATGCCACCAGCGCCACTCTTGAGAAAGATTTGGTGGATAGCGCCGAGCACATCAAAACGGATCGCGTAGAGACCGATGTTCTATATGAGCTGCTACTCAAGCTGGGTCTCGATCTCTGCGTGTCGATGCAGCAGCGAGTGGTAGAAGGCAAAACCGTCCACGCGATTGGCGGCGGCGTGCTGATGGCCTGCCTCGACACTCGGATTGATGCGGCTGAGGCCGAAGCCCTCGCAATGGGCATCGTGCAATGGCAGCGTGAGCTCAAGACCGAAGGCGAAGTGACCTGTGTCTTCCGCGACAGCGCCTTTGGCGGCACCGATGCGCAGGGGCGTCCAGCAGCGGACGTAGCCAAGACCAATCTCAGCAAGATTCTTGAGCAGCACGGCATCGCCAATGTGCGCAGCATTTAAGGCGCAGGCCCCGCGATGAAACTGCACTTTGAAGACCCCTTCACCGACGACCGCCTGACGTACCAGAAGCAGGCCATCGAGGCCGTATGCGATCTGTTTGCCGGGCAAGAGGTCTGCCGCAGCGAGTTCACCGTAACGGCCAGCACCGGGCCGAATCCGCAGCTGTTTAGCGACAGTGGCTTGGGTATTGGCAACCGACTGATGCTGCTGCCGGAGCAGCTGCTGGAGAACTTGAACGCCGTGCAGCTACGCCACGGGCTGCCGCCCTCTGCCGCGCCCGTGAGTCACGACTTTACGGTGGAGATGGAAACCGGCACCGGCAAGACCTATGTGTATCTGCGCACAGCGTTTGAGCTGCACCGGCGCTATGGCTTCACCAAGTTTGTGATTGTGGTGCCGTCGGTGGCGATCAAAGAGGGCGTGTTCAAGAGCTTGCAGATGGTGGAGTCGCACTTCAAAAGCCACTACGCCAACACCTGGTGCGAGCCTTTCATCTACGACAGCAGCAAGCTGGGCCAGGTACGCAACTTTGCCACCAGCGCCAGCATTCAAGTGATGGTGATGACGGTAGGTGCCATCAACAAGTTCGGCGATGAGGCCGAGGCGCAAGCCGAAGAAGCCGCTGAAGCCAAGCGCCGCGAGAAGAGCAAGAACGTGATGTATCGCGCGCAGGAGAAGATCGGCGGCGAAAAGCCCATCGACCTCATCCGCGATACCCGGCCCATCGTGATTGTCGATGAGCCTCAGAGTGTGGATGGTGGTATCGACGGCAAGGGGAGAAAGGCGCTTGCGCGCATGAACCCGCTCTGCACTCTGCGCTATTCCGCTACCCATGCCGACAAGCACCAGATGGTTTACCGGCTTACCGCCGTGGATGCCTACCAGCAGAAGCTGGTGAAGCAAATTGAGGTGGCGGGTGCCACGGTAGAGGCAGCGCACAACAAGCCATACGCGCGTGTGGTGAGCATCAGCAACAAGGGTGGCAAGGTGGCTGCGGTGGTGGAGCTGGACTGCGCCCAGCTCAACACCGTGCAGCGCCGAGAGGTGAAGGTATTCGACGGCGATGACCTGGAGCAGGTGACCAACCGCGCCATTTATGCCGGATGCCGCGTAGGCAC
This sequence comes from Stagnimonas sp., assembly GCA_030652575.1. Classification (GTDB taxonomy): domain Bacteria; phylum Pseudomonadota; class Gammaproteobacteria; order Nevskiales; family Nevskiaceae; genus Stagnimonas. The sequence goes on from JAUSQI010000068.1 coordinate 16,711, forward strand.
CATCAATGCTGCTAAAGGCGAGCAATGGCTGGAGCTACGCATCCCCGGCGGCGAGCAGTTTCTTAAGGTTGGCCAAGCCTATGGCGATGTCGATGCGAGTGCGGTGACGCGCGAGATGATCCGCCGCACCATCAAGCATCACCTGGAGAAAGAGCTGCGGCTGCGGCCCTTGGGTATCAAGGTGCTCTCGCTATTCTTCATCGACGAGGTGGCGAAATATCGCGGCTTTGATGAGGCCACCGGCGAACCCAAACAGGGCGAATACGCCCGCATGTTTGAAGAGGAATACACCCGTTATGCCCGCCAGCCGGACTTTCGCACCTTGTTCGGGGAAGTGGACTTAACCCGCTTGGCGAGCGAGGTGCATCAGGGCTATTTCAGCATCGACAAAAAGAAGATCGGCACCAAGACCGTGGAGGTGCTCAAAGATAGCAGCGGCACCACGGCGGCAGATGACGATACCTACAACCTCATCATGCGCGACAAGGAAAAGCTGCTGGATTTGGCGACACCCCTGAAGTTCATCTTCAGCCATAGCGCGCTGCGCGAGGGCTGGGATAACCCCAACGTCTTCCAGATATGCAGCTTGCGCGACATGAGTGGCGAGCGGCAGCGACGGCAGAGCCTGGGGCGCGGCCTACGCCTCTGCGTGAATCAAGAAGGCATCCGCCAGCGCGGGTTTGAGCTCAACACTCTGACGGTGATTGCCAAGGAGAGCTTCGAGCAATTTGCCGAGAACTTGCAGCTGGAAATCGAGAAGGAAACGGGTATTCGATTTGGCATCGTCGAAGCCCATGAGTTTGCAGGCATCGCTGTGGTGAAGGCCGATGGCACCACGGCACCATTGGGCTTTGAGCAATCCAAGACTTTGCATGCACACCTCAAGGCTCAGGGCTACATCAATGCGGCCGGCAAGGTGCAAGACGCGCTCCGCACGGCGCTCAAGAATGGCAGCCTGAATCTGCCCGCTGAGTTCGAGCCACAGCGCGCGGCCATCAGCCAGATCCTCACCCAGCTCTGCGGCAAGCTGGAAGTGAAGAACGCCGATGACCGCAAGCCCGTTGCGCTGCGCCGCGCCGTGCTGGAAGGCGAAGAGTTCAAGGCCCTGTGGGATCGAATCAAGCACCAGACGACGTATCGGGTGGAATTCGACAACGAGAAGCTGCTGGAAGACTGCATCGTGGCGCTGCGTAACGCCGCACCCATCGACAAAACTCGCCTGCAATGGGGCCTCGCGCTGATCGCGCAGGAAGAGGGCGGCCTCAAGACCATCGAGAACAAGAAGCGCGGCGCTGACACGGTGGTGCTCAACGAAACCGACATCCCCTTGCCGGATTTGCTCACGGAGCTGCAAGACCGCACCCAGCTCACGCGCAAGAGCCTGGTGCGGGTGCTGACCGGCAGCGGGCGGCTCAACGACTTCAAACGCAACCCACAGCAGTTCATCACCTTGTGCGCTGAGATCATCAACCGCGCCAAGCGCATGGCACTGGTGGATGGCATCCGCTACGTGAAGCTGGGCGAAACGCACTTCTACGCGCAGGAGCTCTTCGCTGACCCCAAGCACCAGCTCATGGGCTACATCCACAACACGCTGCGCGATACCGAGAAATCGGTGTACGAGCATGTGGTGTATGACAGCAACACCGAGCGCGACTTTGCCGCCGAGCTAGAGAAGAACGAGGCCATCAAGGTCTACGCCAAGCTCCCCAATTGGTTCAAGGTGCCTACGCCTCTGGGCAGCTATAACCCGGACTGGGCCGTGCTCATGCAGCGTGATGGCGAGGAGCGGCTGTACTTCGTGGTTGAGACAAAGAGCAGCTTGTTCACTGATGACCTGCGTGATGTAGAGAGCGGCAAGATCAAGTGTGGCGAGAAGCACTTTGATGAGCTTGCAGTTGAGCGCGGTGCGAAAGACTCCGCGAGGTATTTGGTAGCGACCAGCGCGACAGCAGTATTCACTGAGGACACTGCCCTATGAGTGGCTACGACCCAACCAGCTGTAACGACCTAGCGAAGCCGTTTTACAAGCCTATCGAGGCTGCGATCCGCTGGTGCGGCTTATGGGAGCAAGAGAGGGAGATTCTCGACGCATTGAATGGTGAGCCTGTTCCGGTTGAGGGCCAGTTCCCGTGGGTATGCCTGCGCCTCAACACCTTGCGAATAATCGAAGCAATGGACCAGGGGGAGCTCAGCTACTCCCGTGATGGAAAGCCTGCTGAAGACAAGAAGCCGATTGCGCTGGCGCGCCGAACTGTTCGACACGACGACCTAAAAGCATGGATGGTGAATAGGGAGCCAGGCAAAAAGCCGACGTTTCTTTTTGACGAGGTCGAACGGCGAAAGCACAGTGGCGTGGACTTGGTCGATTACCAGGTTCTGCAAACGCGATGTGACGCCCTCGAGATTCAGTTGGCGGAAACTTCAAGCGCTCTTAGTGCGAAAAAGGCAGAGCTGAAAGAGGCGACTAAGGCCAGAGACACCTTGCAGAAGCTTGTCGATGCTCAGGACGTACCCAGTGATCGGAGCGAAATCAGCTATCGCGTAACCATCGCAGCATTACTTCGCATGCTGATGAACTATGAGCCGCCCGAAAAGACTGTGAAGTGGGCGATAAAAAGTGAGGCGGTCATCATCAGGTGGATTGAGGACATGTTCTCGTTGGCACCTGGGATATCCACTAAAAGGATTCAAGAAAGGTTCGACCTGGCAAATCAAGCTTTGGATGTGTATCACCCCCGCACGAACAAAAAGAACCCCGACTGAGAGTGGCTCGCTATTCGGCGTGACTGTTCGCTCCAGAGGATCTAGCAGATGGGTCCGCGCTCGCGGTACTCCGAACCCTGGCCAAGCTCACTTACTCGGGAGTGGCGGCGATTGCGGCGCTAGATAGGTATTACCCCTGCGGGGGTGAAAAATGCCCCCGCAGGGGTGATTCGAAAATTCGTGTGACTAATTATTCGTTCCGGCCATCAACCGGAGCCAATAATGTCCAACCGTCAACACGCAGCACAAATCATTCGCCGTCGTGAACTTGAGCAGCTTTTACAGCTCAGCCGCGGCACGCTCTACAACAAGCTGGACCCGAAGTCGCAGTATTACGACGCGACCTTCCCGAGGCCGATTCCCCTCGGAGCAGTTTCCATTGGGTGGGTACTCAGTGAAGTAAATACCTGGGTTCACAAGCAGAAAGTTGCATCGCGGGGGGGCAAGTCATGAGCCACTTCGATCTTGCTGCGTATGCAGCACTTCAGAACGTCGATGCAGTGCTTGCCCGCTGGTTGCCCGGCGGCCGCCTGGAAGGCAATGAGTACGTAGCGCTAAACCCGACGCGCGACGACCGCAACCTCGGCTCTTTCAAGATCAACATCAAAACTGGCCGTTGGCAGGACTTTGCAACTGGCCAGAAAGGCTTCGATCTCGTAGACCTCGTTGCGATGATTGAAGGCTGTGGTCATCGTGAAGCTGTTGCTCAACTCGTGGCTCACGTGCTTCACGTGCGTCCTGCTGGGTTGAAGCGCTAATGGCCGCCCGTCAGCAGGAACAGAACGGTGACTGGCTTTTGGTCACGCCCGTGCCGTCTGATGCACCACCGCCTCCAACTCACCATCCTGTTTGGGGTAAGTATTCGAGCTGTTGGGTCTACAAAGACGCAAATGGCCGCGTCCACTTCAATGTCTGCCGCTTCAATGGAAGAGGGAAAGCCAAACAGTTTTTTCCTCAGTCCCTTTGGAGGGACTCTGTAGGACGGTTCAAATGGAGATGGAAGGGCGTGCCGCCGCTTCGTCCAATTTATGGTCTCGATCGCTTGGCTCTTTTTCCAGCTGCCAAAGTCATCGTGTGCGAAGGAGAGAAGGCCGCAGACGCCGCTCAGCGGCTGTTGCCAGACTGCGTCTGCGTGACCTCTTCGGGTGGTTCAAATGGGGCAGAAAAGACGGACTGGAATCCTCTTTGCGGTCGTGACGTCACCATCTGGCCAGACGCAGATGAGCCGGGCCATCACTACGCTCTTTCGGTATCTACCGCTGCCTCTACGGCGGGCGTATCCAAGGTTTCAATACTAAGCCCTGCTGCACTTTCGGCTGTTGGCGAACAGGCCATTTCGAAGGGCTTCGATGCCTCCGACTATGAGCTAGAGAAACGAGATCCAGATCTGTTGAAAGCTGCGATTGCTAATGCCGAGCCTATGCAGCAAGCGAACACTGCGAAATCTGCGGAATCTTTGATATGCAGTGATCAGTCGACCGCGAAGCCTGCTGAGAAGTCTTTGCGAAGTGAAGCGACCGCCGATTCGGAGAATGACTGGGATTTCGTCATTCCCCCGCCAGTAGCTGTGCCCGAAATGTTCTATGGACCACTCGGTGATTTTGCTCATAGTGCTGCATTCGGCACCGAGGTCAATCCAGTAGCGGCCATGGCCGCTGCGATGTCCGCGTTATCGGCCGGATTGGGTCGGAATGTTGGCTTGGAGGTGGGAAACACCAGGCATCACATTCGGTTTTTCACACTCCATGTTGGGCGAACGAGCATCGGTCGAAAAGGTGAGGCAGTCGGCTTGCTAGAGCGAGTTTTCAAAGCTATCGGTTGCATGGAAGGCGGCCCCGCATTGCTGCCACAGATTTTTGATGGCGGTCTATCAACTCGCGAGGGGCTGGCACTACTCATCCACGACGGCTACACACAAGACAACGTAAAAGAGCCAGCAATTGTTGATAAGCGACTGTTCGTCATTGAGGAGGAGTTCAGCAACGTTCTGGAGCAAGCGAAACGCAGCGGAAACACGCTCTCAGCGTGCATCAGAGGATTATTCGACGGGAAATCAATCAAGCCAGCGGTGAGAAATTCCAGGGCGTGGGCAACCGATCCTCACGTAGCTCTTCATGCCGCAATTACGCCAGAGGAGCTGAAAGAAAAAATGGCGAAAGGGGAAATGACTAACGGCTTCGCCAATCGGTTTTTAACGTTCTGGGCTGAGCGAACCACAATTGAAGCTGACCCACGTCCTGCAACAGAGGATGAAGTTGAAAAGCTCGCTCTCAGTTTCATGAAAATTCTTGAGTTCGGGCTTGCCGGATATCCAAAGCAACAGACCAAAATCAATCTTCAACTTTCCCCGGCGGCAAAGGAGTGCTTCGCTCATGCCTACCGCCGATACAGCGTTCGGCATCCAGGTGGAGAGAAGATCACGAGTGTGTTGCAGCGGCGACCGCCCATGCTGCTCCGCATGGCCGGCTTGTTTGCGTTATGTGATCTGACGTTAACGATTTCAGCCAAGCACATTGAGGCTGGCATTGCTTGGATGGATTACTTCACCGCATCCGTCAACCTTATTTTCGGCGAGTCCTCTGCTGCTGCGGCCGAGGCTATCCGCAGCAGCACTTCCGAAAAGCTGCTCAATTGGCTCTCGTCTAACTCGGGATGGCAAAGCCGCACGAAGATTTCGACCGACTGCTATTCGAAACATCTCAAGAAAACCGCATTGGACGAGGTGCTGACAAAGTTGACTCTGGAACAACAGATTGAGCGTCGTGAGGTCGACGGCGGCGGAACAACAAGGCGGACAGAGTATCGGCTGGCGTCGAAACTACGGTGAGTCTTCGCAAGGCATCGCAGCACTGTTCGCAGCTTGCAAGGCTTAGTTCATCAGTGTGTTCGCAGTATTCACAATGTTCGCAGTCGACGATCACCCCCAATTTTCTAGCCGGGTGGGGGCGATCCCAGTTACCTCGTAAACGTCCGGTACCTGAGTGTGAGCAATCCGCTCTCGGCAACAACTGGAGGTTTTCATGAAAGACACGTTTTTGGTTTTCGTAGCAGTCGCAAGTTACTCGCGCAATCTGGGCAAGCTGATCAGGTGCGACGCATCAGCGGTCGCAACGTATGGGCTGGAGCGAGAAAACCATCTGATCGGTGCCACGCGCATGTTCTCAAGCTCGCTGGAGGCGCAAGGTTATGCGGCTCAGCTTCAGCAAAAGTTGGATGTGCAATTGAATGCAGAAGTCGATGCAGGGGAGCAGGTCGATTTCAGCCGGTATGAAGCCCTATTCGCAATCGTTCAGCCCCACCTGGGCTAAGTTACATAACCACCCTATAGACCCCCTCATCGATTTTCAGATGAGGGGGTTTTTTTTGAAGATTTCAGTCGGCTCGGGCTCTCAATGCCGCGCGCCTTTCCAAGTGCCGCCATACCGGTAGCCCGGCTTGGCCTGCTCGGCCGGCAGACAGCTTAGGCAGACAAATACCCAAGCCACTGTCGGGGCGATCTGGATGCGGTAGGCCACGAGGGTTGGTTGGGCACAGACCGCACAGTCCTTCGTCTTCATGGCCCCGACCGCCCTCGCATCGCAGCCCTCCGCTCAGCGGGGGCGACCTGAGGCGCCTCGAACAGCAGCGTGCTCTGTGCGAGGACGACCCCACGCTGTGTTTTGGGCAGAGGCTGCATATCGTGGAAGGGCCGTGGCGGTCGCCCGAAGTAGACCATCACCATCATCCACTCCGGCCCGTGTGGCTCTGTCCCACGCGGCAGATACCAGTCCACCACCAGGTGCGCGATCTCGTGCGGCACGGTCTGCTGGATCATCCGCACCGGGTAGCGCTGCATGAGGTCGGGATGGATGCGCACCCACTGCTCCAGCTGTCGCGGGTTCTTGTAGCCCGTCACCGCCATGCCGGCAATCTGGGTGCCCTTGAGATCAAACAGCAGCTTCGGCCGCACGATGGGCGGCCTACCGCGACGCTGGAAGACGGGGATGCGGCGGGCGACCTCGATCCAGTGATCGACAGCGGCTTCGACCCGCACCCGCACCCGCTGGGGATTGCGGTGCTGGGCACCAGCCTCCCACTCGATGCCGCGCTCATCCCGCACCAAGGGGATCGCACGCCAGGGCTCCTCCAGGGGCTGGTTCCAGAAGGCAGAAGTAGTGGGGTCAAGCTTGCTCATGCGGAAGCTCGCTGCCGAGCTGCCCAGGCGAGGTGCTTTGCGATCTCGGGCTCGGCCCGCAGTGCCTCCAGCGTGTTGAGGCGCCGACCCAGGGTGGGCTCATCGAAGTGCTCGTGGATGAAGTCATGGCAGCCCCGGCACAGCCAGGCGCCGCGAGCACGCATCTCGACGATCCCGAAGGTCTCCCGAAACAAGGTCTTGTGATGATTCTTGCGGGGGATGAGGTGATGGAAGGTGAGCGGGTGCGGCACGGTGCAGAGCTCACAGGGGCTGCCGTCCTTGGGACGCCGCCGTCGAGTTGGCAGGGACATCTCGTCCGCAGACTCCAGCGCCGTCGCCATCGCTGCACTCTTCCTCGCCATCAGCGCGCGACCGGGAGCTCGTCCCAGCGGGTGGTGTAGGCCGGAGAGCGATGCTCGGACTTCAGCTTCCAGTCCTTCTGGATACCGGCACCCGCCAGCGCCAGTGTGCCGCGGCCATAGCGCAGGTTCAGGCGATCCATGGTGGTGTTGAGGCGATCGCGCTTGGCGGTCTCGAAGGGATTCTCGAAGAGCGAAGCCTGATGGCGGTTCTTCGGGGTGATCTGACTCATCATCACACCGGCCTTCTTGTAGCGATAGCCATCCACCCAGATACGGCTCACCCCCTGCATCGCATACCGACAGAGCGCAAAAGTGTCGTCGGTGGGCGTGGCGAAGCTCACCAACGTCTGCCGGCTGATCTGAGGTGTGTTCTTGAAAGGGTTGGTGTGGGCGAAGACCAGGATCGCACTGGCCTCAGTGCCATCGCTGCGCAGCTTGGCAGCCGCCGTCGCGGTGTAGCTGCTCACGGCCTCCTTCAGCCCCTCGATGCGCGTCACTTCCTCGCCAAAGCTGCGACTCGTGGTCACCCCCTGACGTACGGCCTGTAGCTCCTCTAGTTCCAGGCAAGACTCACCACGCAGCTCGCGTACCGTGCGCTCGACCACCACACCGAAGCGCGCCCGCAAGGTTGCCGTGTCGGCATCCCGCAAGTCCCGTACGGTGTCGATGCCCATCACCGCCAGGCGCTCACTCAGCTTGCGGCCAATGCCCCAGACCGCGCTGACATGGATATCGGCGAGAAGCCGCTCATAGTCGTCCACTGGCAGGTCTCCGAAGTCGCAGACCCCATCAAATCCTGGTCGCTTCTTGGCGCAGTGGTTGGCGAGCTTGGCCAGGGTCTTGGTCGAAGCGATCCCGACACACACGGGGAGTCCGGTCCAGCGCCGCACCCGATAGCGGATCGACTGCCCATAGGTGAGGCAATCCCGAGATCCCGTCAGGTCCAGGAAACACTCGTCGATCGAGTAGATCTCCTGCCGAGGGGCCATGTCCGCAAGCAGGGTCATGACGCGACGACTCATATCGCCGTAGAGCGTGTAGTTGCTGCTCAGTGCAACGACCCCGTGCTGCCGCGCCAGGTCTTTGAGCTGAAACCAGGGCGCACCCATCTTGATGCCGAGGGCCTTGGCCTCGTTCGAGCGGGAGACCGCACAGCCGTCGTTGTTGCTGAGCACGATGACGGGCTTGCCCAGCAGTCGGGGATCGAAGACCCGTTCGCAGGAGACATAGAAGTTGTTGACGTCGACCAGGGCGAAGACGGGCTTCGGATGGAGGTCGCGATTCGTCACCGGCGGCGCAGCTGTTGAATCACGCTGGTGACGACTCCGAAGACCATCCACTCGTCGTATTCCGTGATGACACGGCGCTGGTGAATCGGGTTGGTGGAATCAGGCACCAAGGCCACTTCCATCTCGGTCTTGTAGAGACGCTTCACCGTGTGGCCTTCACCATTGATGATCGCAATCACTACATCGCCATGACGGGCTTCAAGGCTGGAATCGACCGTGAGCTTGCAGCCCTCGACGATGCCAGCCAGGTTCATCGAGTCCCCTTCGACGGTATAGAAGTAAGTCGAGACAGGATTGCGTACCAGCAGATCGTTGAGATCGCAGCCTTCTTCGAGATGGTCATCGGCCGGAGAGGGGAAACCCGCCGGCACCCGCATGCCGACGTGATGAATCGTCTTGGGCGACGGATTGCTGTGCGCCGGGGTCAGGTGAAGGGTGGTGCCCATCATGTGAAATGGCAGCGGCTTGAGCCCGCTGTCGTTCTTCAAGAGCGCTTTCCTGACCTTCAGATAGGACACCACATCGGAGCGCACACTTTGGGGTACGCGGATCACTTCAGTGGGCTCGTTGTTCTTGGTGGTGCCGACGGGACGGCCCCGGCCACGGGGAATGAGGGTGGTTGCCATGCTGCCGCTCCTAATTATTTGTAACAAATAATTAGGGCCTGCCCCCAAGCGCGTCAACCGCACCGTAACAGGGCCTTTGCAAACGTTAGGATTCTTGGACTTGCCCTGCCCAAAAACTGACCGCCCATGTGCTACTCCGCGCAATTGGTCCAAGACCACCGGGAATACCTGCGGGCCTTCCCTGGGGCCAAGGTCGGTATCGAAGAATTCGCCCGGCTGACCGAGGCCCGGTGGTCCGGGCAGAAGGCGCTCATCCCCAAGGGGATGGCCCACAGTTTCCTCTACAGCGACCGGCCTGAAGACCAGGAGGTCGCGGGTCATCTGCGGCGCTATGACGAGCTGCATGAGCACGATCTGCGGGCCGAGCTGGCCAGCCAGCAGCTGCGGCTAGAGAAGGCCGAGGCCGATCTCAAGGTGAAGGAGACCAAGAAGGCGAGGGATTCGCTGCGCATCGCCGGAAACAAGATCAAGAATCTTCAGAGGCAGCTCGCTGACCTTGAGCGGAGAGAGCTGCTGCCGAAGGACTCAAGGGTCTATCCGCAGTCCTATGCCCCGGTGCTGGTGAAGATCGACGGCGAGCTGCGCATCCTGCCGATGCGCTACCTGCTGCGACCGCAGGGCCGGCCACCGGAGTTCGATAAGGAGTATTCGGGCTGCTACAACGCACGTCGCGACAACCTCCAGAAGTTTTGGCGCAAGCAGTTTGGGGTGACCCACGGCGTGGTGATGATGGAGAGGTTCTACGAGAACGTGTCTCACCACGATTATGAGCAACGACCGCTGACCGCTGACGAGAAGCCCACCAGTGTGGTGGTGGAGTTTGAGCCAGGTGACGGCAAGACGATGTTTGTGGCCTGCCTCTGGAGCCACTGGCAGGGCGCCGGAGATGACCTGCACAGCTTCGCGATCATCACCGACGAGCCTCCGCCCGAAGTGCGTGAGACGGGCCATGACCGCTGTGTGGTGCAGATCAAGCGGGAGCGGGTGGAGGAGTGGCTCGACGCGACCGGCAAGTCGGATGAACAGCTGCTCGAAATTCTTTCCGACAGGCCGCAGGTCCGGTATCAACATCGCCTGCTCAAGACAGAGCTGCCGGCGGGCTGAACGACCGAATTCCTTCGACGACCACAAGGCATGAATCAGCACGAATCGCAGCCCCGTTGTTTGGCCCGGAAGCTCGGTGAGCTTGCCAATGGCCGACTAGACCAGTCGAGATGGCTGCGTCGTTGGCCGGCAGATCCTCATGAGAGCTGGCTGCGAAAGTGACTCGCCTCGGACTGCAACCGCCAATTCGCTACTACAAGGTGAGCGGCGGCAAACCGCTGACCTACGCAGACGTCGTCGTGCTCTGGAATCACTCGCCCTACCTGCAACCCGCTCGCGGTGAAGGTAGTGCCCAGCTGTCCAGGCTTCGACTCGCCTTCAATGGTCAACGCTTCGCATATGCACACCGAAATGACGCGCAGCGCCGTCGTGCCTTTCAGCGAGTGAGCGAGGCTTATCCCGACCAGAACAGCAAGAGTTCCTGGGTCAGTTACTTTGAATACATCGCCCACGGTGACATCCCGTTTCCCGAAGGCGTCAAGGACTTTCGTCCAACGATTGACTGGGCGCTGACCTGTGAACGATTTGGCTTCTTCCTGGAAATCCGCCGCCAGCGCCGACTGGCCAAAGAGGCGTTGGAAGCGCGTCAGAACTAACCCACTGCGATTAGACTTTTGGTTGCAGAGTGCTGCTGCGAGTTACTCGTCTGACATGGCGAACCCCACACGGCCCGCGGGAGGCCGTCAGCATGTTCCCGCACCTTGATTGCGAGTTGGTGAGGACAGCAACGTGCCGAGACTGTGTGAAAACGTGGCGTGAAGTTTGCTGATTGGTAATTCCATCATTTGCACGATGGAGCTGCCGATGAAGCGTTTCATTGAAGGCGAGGACAGGTCTCAAAGCACGCTCTTTCCCGAGCGACTCGACGACTACATCGCCGAGGACAATCCCGTCCGGGTCGTCGACGTCTTTGTCGATGAGCTCGATCTCGCCAAGCTCGGATTTTCTGGCGCCGAGCCGGAAGTCACGGGTCGCCCTTCCTACCACCCGGCGACGCTGCTCAAGCTCTACATCTACGGCTACCTCAATCGGGTCCAGTCCAGCCGTCGCCTAGAACGCGAAACCCAGCGCAATGTCGAGCTGATGTGGCTGACTGGCCGGCTCAGCCCGGACTTCAAGACCATCGCCGACTTCCGCCGGGACAATGGCCCTGCAATCCAGAAGGTGTGTAGTCACTTCATGCGTCTTTGCCGTGAGGCCAAGCTGTTTACGGAAGCAGTCGCTGCGATCGATGGCAGCAAATTCAAAGCCGTCAATAACAGCGATCGCGCCTTCACGGCCCGCAAGCTGGAAGTGCGGCAGGAGCAGCTCGAAGAGAGCGTCAGTCGGTATCTTGCCGAGCTGGATCGTGCCGATCGTGATCCGACCCGAGTCACAGAGGATCGTGTCGCTCATATCCAGAAGCGGATTCAGATGATCAAGGCCCGCGTGCGAGAGCTCGATGACATTCGGGTCCAGATGGAAGCCTCGCCGGATGGCCAGGTGGCACTGACCGATCCTGATGCCCGCTGCATGGCCAGCCGAGGCCGGGACACGCCGGTGGTCGGCTATAACGTCCAGACCGCTGTCGATGCCCAGCATCATCTGATCGTGGCGCATGAAGTCACCAATGTCGGCAACGACCGCACCCAGCTAGCGCCGATGTCCAAGAAGGCCCGTGAAGCGATGGGCTGTGATCCCGAAGCTGCTTTCACCGCCCTGGCTGATCGCGGCTATTTCAGCGGCGAGCAGATCCTGCAGTGCGCACAAGCAGGGATTACACCGCTCGTGCCGAAGACGATGACCTCCAACAACCGAGCGAGGGGTTTCTTCGACAAGCGAGACTTTCGATACCAGCCCGACAGCGACACTTTCCTATGTCCCGCCGGGCAGCAGGCGATCCGTCGCTTCGACACGATCGAGAAGGGACAGAAGATCATCAAATACTGGTCTTCCGCCTGTACTCGCTGCCCCATCAAATCGACCTGCACCACCGGGGAGTATCGGCGTATCACCCGGTGGGAATATGAGCACGTCCTCGATGCCATGCAGCAGCGGCTGGACGACACGCCAGATGCGATGCGGGTCCGTCGGCGAACCGTCGAGCATCCCTACGCCACGCTCAAAGCCTGGATGGGAGCCACGCATTTTCTGACGAAGACGCTACCCAGAGTCAGTACGGAGATGAGCCTGCATGTCCTGGCTTACAACATGAAGCGAGTGATGCAGATCCTTGGCTTGCAGCAAACCATGCAGATGATCAGGGCGTAGAAAGCTCGTTTGAAAATTCTCTGCAGAGAAAGGCGGATGCCATTCAATTAATCGCGTCTTGCAGTAGTCGCTGCCAGAGGCCACATCAAATCTGGGTTTTCACACAGCCTCTGCCAAAAGCAGACACTCACCAGCTTCAATAAAACTCGAATAGATCAAGAACTCAGCCAGCCGGTCTCGCTGAGGCTATTGCCTCGACATCGGAAGTGACACCAAAACCTTTGCACCTACAGAGCCATCGGAGATGGTGACTTCTCCCCGATGCAGGGTCGCGATCGCTTTGACTAGCGAAAGTCCCAATCCAAGACCAGGCGTGCTCCGTGACGTATCCAGACGATACAGCCGCTCGAACACCTGCTCGCGCTGCCCTAGGGGAATACCGGGCCCGGCGTCTTCGACGCTCAGCTGCCAGTGATCGTCGATGACTCGCGCTGCCATCACGATGCTGGTTTGTGAGGGGCTGAACTTCACGGCATTGTCCAGCAGGTTGATGAGCAGCTGGAACAGTAGGTGTCGGTGCCCGTTCAAAACCGGCCCAGGTTCAACCGTCACGGCGAGATGCTGTTGCTTCTCGTCGGTCAGTGGCTCGATGTAGTCGGCGGCGTCGCGTACCAACTGCCCTGCATCGCAGTCGGTGAACTCCTGCCGTAGAAGCCCCGACTCCACACTGGCGATGCGCAGCAGCGACTGGAAGGTGGCGAGCACCTGATCCAGGTCGGTCAGATGTTTTTCGACCCAGGGCTGCAACTCCTCGGCGCTGGGTGGATTACTCAGCGCTGCTTCCAGCCGCGAGCGGTGGCGCGTCAGTGGCGAGCGCAGGTCGTGGGCGATGTTGTCGGTGGCCCCACGCACGGAAGCGATCAGATTGTTGATGCGATCCAGCATCGAGTTGAGGGTCTCGCCCAGCCGGTCGAACTCATCGCCGTTGGGTCGTGCGGGAATGCGGTGGCGCAGGTCTCCTTCCATGATGCGCTGCGCCGCTGCGCGGATCGCCTCCACGGGCTTCAGCGCCGCACGGGTCAGCAGGAAACCCGCGCTGAGCGAAATCACCAGCATCGCGCCCAAACTCCACAGTGCCGCCCGGCGAATGTCTGCACGCACGGATGCCACCTCGATCTCGTCGAAGCCCACCAGCAGGCGGCTGCCATCAGCAAGCCGCGCCCATTGCAATACCACCTCGGTTTCGCCCGGATACTTCCGGCTGGGCAGCTTGAAAGATTGCTCCTGTGCCCCCGCTGACGCAGGCCAGATGTCAACGTTGCCAGCCTGCTTCACCCCCTGTGCGTCTTCCAGCCGATACAGCCGGTCGTGGTTAAGCGTGAGGTTTTCCATGCGGCGGTTGATGAGCGCGGAGACGCCGCGCAGGCCATCCACCTGCAACTCCGCCTGCATGATGTGCAGTTCAGCCTCCACGCTCTCCTGCACATGGCCGACCATGAAGCGATCGGCGAGCCAGGTCACCAGCAGCAGCAGCGCGCTGAAGCTCACCGCCAGCAGACTGCTGTTGGCGAGGGTGAGTCGTGCGGAAGTGGACAAACGCATGCTTACTCCGGTTCGCGCAAGCAATAACCCGCACCGCGCAAGGTGTGGATCAAGGGCTTCCACGGTGCCTTGTCCACTTTGGCTCGCAGGCGGGAGAGATGCACGTCGATGACGTTGGTCTGGGGGTCGAAGTGGTAGTCCCACACGCCTTCGAGCAGCATGGTGCGCGTCACCACCTGGCCGGCGTGGCGCAGCAGAAACTCCAGCACGCGGTATTCCTGCGGCTTGAGGGTGATGACCTCACCACCGCGCTTGACGGTGTGCGCCATGCGGTCGAGTTCGAGATCAGCCACCCGCAGGCGGTTCTCGGCAGCGGGCATGAGGCCGCGACGGGTAATCACTTCCAGCCGCGCCAGCAGCTCCGCGATGGCAAAGGGCTTGACCAGATAGTCATCGCCACCGGCCCGCAGGCCCTTGATACGCTCATCGACTTGTCCAAGGGCCGAGAGAATCAGCACTGGCACCCGCGAGCCGGTGGCGCGCAGCGCGGCGAGCATCGAGAGGCCATCCATCTGCGGCATCAAGCGGTCGAGCACGATGGCGTCGTAGGCCTCGCCGGTCGCCAGAAATAATCCATTGCGACCATCCGGCGCATGGTCGGTGACATGCCCCGCCTCGCGCAGGCCCTTGCACAGAAAGCCTGCGATATCTGCATCGTCTTCCACCACCAGAATGCGCATCGCCTAGCCCCCACGCACAGCAAACATCTTGCGCATCAGGCCTTCGCCGCGCCACTCGTGAATCACCGCCATGCCGGCATGGCCAAGCAGGTAGAGCTTGAGCGGCAGCGCACCGAGTTCGTGGATGCTGCCGATGCGGTGCATGAGGTCAAGGTTGTCTTCCAGCAGCCACATCGCCGTGCCGGTGACGGTGAAGAACAGCAGGATCAGCAAGCCAAGCCCTTGCACAGCAGTGGCGAGATGCTCGGTCTGCTGTGAGGTAGGCGGTGTCAGTTTTTTCAAGCCGCCAAGGGCCTGCTTCGCCTCCGACCAGATGCCGCCGCGCCCGGCTGCCGCCAGCCAGGGGAAGTAGCGGGTGAAGAACCCACCCTGAGCGCGGCGAAACAGGCTGACCAGCAGCACCACCAGCATCACGGTCGCCGTCAGCCCAGCCCATTCGTGCAGCTCGAACAGCGTCGCTTGCAGGGCGCTGGCTTCTGCCATCTTCCAGGGCTTGGCCATCCACTCCGAGCCGATCAGCTGGTGGATGACCGCCACGCCGAGCACGGCGTGGCTGAAGCGCAGGCCGGGCGAACGGGGCGTGGTGATTTTGGGCATGGCGGACTCCTCGTTGTTTTGAAGTGCCGGCAGCGTAGGCCCGCGCTGCTAACCGGAACATGGCCGTCACATTAACGTTTGTTCATGGTGCGGACACTGTCCGGCAAGGTGCCGAAGTCGAAGGTATGCGGCGTCCCAAGCCCCCACCGACTTCGCCATGACGAGACCACCCGCCACATCCCGGATCAGGCATTTGCAATGCCTCATCGTTTTTGCGTTCCTCACGGCGCTCTCGCCATTGGTGCAAGCGCAGGCGCAGGAGTCCGGCGCGCTCACCGATGAGGAAAGCGCGCCGATTGCCACTGATGTCTCGCTGACGCTCAATCAGGCCTTCGAGGCCGCCGTGGCGCGCGCACCCGGTGCGGCCTTGCTGGCCGCGCAGGTAGAGGGCGCTGCCGATGCCAAAGCCCGCAGCCGCAGCCTCATCGCAGGCGCGCCGAGTGTGCAGCTGCGCTACCTCAGCGACCGCCTGCAAACCCGCCAGGGCGTCACCGAATCTGAAGCCGGTTTTGATTTGCCGCTATGGCGCTGGGGCCAGCGTCAGGCCGCTGCGCAACTCGCCAGTGCCAACCAGATCGGTGCGGCGGATGAGCTGCGCTTCCACCGCTGGCAGGTGGCCGGTGCGGTGCGCGAGAGCTACTGGGAAGTGCGCGAGGCCCAGCAGCGGCTGGAGCTGGCCCGCCGCGACGTGGCCGCGTTCAAGGCGCTGGAAGCCGATGTGCAGCGGCGCATCAACGCCGGTGACGCCGCACCCGGCGAGCGCATCACCGCCGAAGGCCAGCGGCTGGAGCGCGAGGCCGCGCAGCACGAGGCCGAAGTGATGCTGGCAGACCGCTTCTTCGGTTGGCGCGCCTTGACCGGCTTGAGCGTTTTGCCCAACCCGGAGGAAGAGCGCGAGGCCGCAGAGGTGACTGCCTACCTGCCGCTGGACGCCGCCCGCGCCGCAGCAGCGCGTGCCGAGGCGGCCTTGATGGCTGGCCGCAGCGAGGGCGCGGGCAGCCCGCGCCTGTTGCTGGGCGTGCGCCACGACACCCAGGACGGCGCGCCGGATGTCGATAGCCTTGCTGCCCAGCTCTCGCTGCCCTTCGGCGGCGACAGCCACCGGCAGGCTGCACTCGCACCACTCAAGCTCGAAGCCGCCCGCGCCCGCGACGTGGTCAGCCAAATGGAACGCGAATCGCAGCTGGCCCACCACGAGGCTGAGCACGAGCTGCACGCCCGCGAGATCGCACTCACCGACGCCGGTGCCCGCATGGCACTGGCACTGGACGAACTTGCCCTCACGCGCCGCGCCTACAGCCTGGGCGAGATCCCGCTCGCCGAGCGCCTGCTCACCGAGCTGCGCGCCGCCGAAGCCAATCGCAGCCATCTGCTCGCCTTCATTGCCCATTCGCGTGCCATCGCCCGCTTCAACCAGATCAACGGAGTTTTGCCATGACCCATTTCTCACTGCGCTTGCTGCCGCTGATCGCCGCACTCGGCGCGGGCGTCGCGCTGGCCGCGACACCCACTGCGCCCAACATTCTCTTCAACGCCGAGCAGATCAAAAGCCTCGGCATCAGCGTGGTCAATCCCAAGTCCACCACCGTCGCAGCCGGCAGCAGCCTCACCGCCAAGGTGATTGCCGCGCCTGATGCCGAATGGGTGGTGACGGCACAGACCAGCGGCGTGGTGGTGCGCGTGCCGGTGGCCGAGGGCGATGCCGTGACCGCCGGCAGCGTGCTGGCCGAACTGCGCAGCGCTGAAGCGCCGCAGATGGGTGCCGAGCTGATACAGGCCGAGTCCGCCGCCAAGCTCGCCCGCAGTGAGCGGGATCGTGATCGCCAGTTGCACAGCGAAGGCATCATCGCCGCCCGCCGCGTGCAGGCCAGTGAAGCGGCTGCCAGCCAGGCCGAGAGCCAGCTCGCCGCCGTGCGCATGCGCTTCAAGCTGATGGGCATGAGCGCTGCGGATGCCAGCAACGGCCGCGTGTTGGCGCGTGCGCCATCGAGCGCCAGCGTACTCGAACGGCTGGTTAATCCGGGGCAGCGCGTGGCCGAGGCCGACCCGCTGCTGCGGCTGGTGGACGCCAACCGGCTGATGCTCGAACTGCAAGTGCCGATCAGCGAAGCCAGCTTTGCAGTGGGCGATACGCTGGCGCTGCCGGATGGTCGTCAGGCCACGGTGACGCAGGCCGGCTGGGGCACCAGCGAGATGGCGCAAACCGTGCGCGTGCGCGCCGCGCTGCCCAAGGGCCAGAGCAACCTCAGGCCCGGCCAGTGGTTGAAGGTGCAGCGCGAATCCATCGCCAATGCCGCCTGGGTGGTGCCTGCCACGGCGGTCAGCCGGCAGGGTGCTGACACCGTGGTGTTCGTCCAAGACGCACAAGGCTTTGTGGCCACCCCGGTGAAGGTGCTGGCGAGTCATTCCGGTAACACCACGGTGAGCGGCGCCCTCACGGCACAGAGCGCGGTGGCCAGCACCGGCACCATCGCCATCAAGGGTGCCTGGCTCGGCCACGGCGGGGGTGAATAAACATGTTGCTCGCACTCACCCGTGCCGCCCTCGCGCGGCCTCTGATGACCGTCCTCGCCTCGCTGCTGCTGATTGGCGCGGGCGTGTATTCCTTCCTCAATCTGCCGATTGATGCCTTCCCCGATGTATCGGCACCGCAGGTGAAGATCATCGTCAAGGTGGCGGGCATGACGCCGGAGGAAATGGAAACCCGCGTCACCGCGCCCATCGAGGTCGAGCTGCTGGGCCTGCCCAGCCAGACCATGCTGCGCTCCACCACCAAATATGGGCTGGCTGACATCACGCTCGACTTTGCCGATGGCACCGACATCTACTGGGCGCGCAGCCAGGTGGCCGAGCGGCTCAACGGCGTCTGGGGCGATCTGCCCGCCAATGTCACCGGCGGCATGGCCCCCATCACCACGCCGCTGGGCGAGATGTATATGTTCACGGTCGATGGCCCGCAGAGCCTCGCAGAGCGCCGCGAAGTGCTGGACTGGATCGTGCGCCCCGCACTGCGCACGGTGCAGGGCGTGGCCGATGTGAACTCGCTCGGTGGCCGCGCCACCAGCTACGAAGTGGTGCCCGATGCCGCCAAGCTCGCCGCCGCCGGAGTGACCAGTGAAGAACTGCGCCAGACACTCGAACGATTCAACAGCAACGACGGCGCCGGCCGCGTCAACGAGGGCGAAGAAGCCCTGCTGGTGCGCGTGCAGGGCAAGCTGCAATCGCTGGACGACATCGGCAACCTCGTGGTGAGCGCCGAGGGCAATGCAATGGTGCGCGTTCGCAACGTGGCCGTGGTGCAGATCGGCGCGCTCACCCGCATGGGTGGTGTGACCAAGAACGGGCAAGGCGAGGCCGTGCAAGGGCTGGTGCTGGGCCTGCGCGGTGCCAACGCCGGCACGCTGGTGGCCGGGGTGCAGGCCAAGCTCGAAGAACTCAAGCCGCTGCTGCCCAAGGGCGTGGTGCTCACGCCCTTCTACAACCGGGGTGAGCTGGTAAGCCGCGCCGTACATACAGTCGCAAAAGCCCTGACCGAGGCAGTGGTGCTGGTGCTGATTCTGCTGGTGCTGTTTCTCGGCAATCTGCGCGCCGCACTGGCCGTGGCACTGGTACTGCCGCTGGCGGCGCTGTGGACCTTCATCCTCATGCGCAGCACCGGCCTCACCGCCAACCTGATGAGCTTGGGCGGCCTCGCCATCGCCATCGGCCTGTTGGTGGATGCCGCCGTGGTGGTGGTGGAGAACGTCGTCGCGCATCTGCACGAAGCCGATCATGGCGGCGGCAAGCAAGACCATGACAAGGCCAGGCTGGTGCTCAATGCCGTGAAGGAAGTGGCCGTGCCAGTGACCGCAGGCATGGCGATCATCGCGCTGGTGTTCGTGCCCCTGCTCAGCCTGCAAGGGTTGGAAGGCAAGCTGTTTGCGCCGGTCGCGCTCACCATCGTCTATGCCCTGGCCGGGTCGCTGCTGCTCTCGCTCACAGTCATTCCGCTCGCCGCCAAGCTGCTGCTGAAGGCAGAAGGCCATGACGACCCCTGGCTGCCGCGCAAGATCGCTGCGGTCTACGAACCCCTGCTGCGCTGGTCGCTGAAGAACCCGCTGATCGTCGGTGGTGTGGCCATCGCACTACTGGTGGCGACGGGCGCGCTCTACACCCGCATCGGCAAGACCTTCATGCCGACGATGGACGAGGGCAGCATCATCGTGCAGCTCGAAAAACTGCCCTCGATCAATCTCGATGCTTCGCTCGCCATCGACACCGCATTTCAAAAGGCCGTGATGGCCCGCGTGCCGGAGCTTGCGCTGGGCGTGGCGCGTGCGGGCAGCGACGAGATCGGCCTCGACCCGATGGGACTGAACCAGACTGACGGCTTCTTCGCGCTCAAGCCCAAAAGCGAATGGCGCTTCGACACCAAGGAAGAGATTCAGGACGCCATCCGTGAAGTGCTCAAGGACTTCCCGGGTGTCGCCTTCGCCTTCAACCAGCCCATCGAGATGCGCGTATCCGAACTCATCCTCGGCGTGCGCGGTGACCTCGCGGTGCGCATTTACGGGCCAGACCTTGCGGTGCTCAACGCCAAGTCCGACGAGATCGCCACCGCCCTGCGCGGCATCAGCGGCGCGCAGGATGTGTATTACGTCGCCAACGAAGGTGTGCAGTATCTGCGCGCCGTGCCGGATACCGATGCGCTGATGCGCTACGGCTTGTCGGTGGATGCCTTGAGCGAGCTGCTGCGCACGCAGATCGAAGGCGTGAAGGTGGGCATGATGCAAAAGGACGGCCGTCGCTATCCGCTCATGCTCAAGGCCGCCGGTGCCGAGCAAAGCCCCGACAGTCTGGCGGCCATGCCGGTGCATCTGCCCAACGGCAGCCAGGTGAGCCTGAGCCAGCTGGCGAGCATCGAGCGCGTCAGCGGCCCGGTGCAGATCGCCCGCGAACTCGGCAGCCGCAACACTGTGGTGATCGCCAATGTGCGTGGCCGTGACCTGGTGGGTTTTGTCGAAGAGGCCCGCAGCACTGTCGAAAAAGCTGTGCCGCTGCCAGAGGGCTATCGCCTGAGCTGGGGTGGGCAGTTCGAGAACCAGCAGCGTGCTGCCAAGCGGCTCGCTACTGTGGTGCCCATCGCGCTGGCGCTGATCTTTCTCATCCTCTACAGCGTCTTCAATTCGCTGAAGCAGGCCGCCCTAGTGCTGAGCAATATCCCCTTCGCCATGATCGGCGGCGTGATGGCGCTCGGGGTCTCTGGCGAATATCTCTCTGTGCCAGCGTCGGTCGGCTTCATCGCCTTGCTCGGCATCGCCGTGCTCAATGGCGTGGTGCTGGTGACCTATTTCAACCAGCTGCGCGATAGCGGCATGGCGATGGGCGAGGTGGTGGTGCAAGGCGCGATGCGGCGCTTAAGGCCGGTGATGCTCACCGCCAGCATGACCGCGATTGGTCTGGTGCCGATGCTATTCGCCACCGGCCCCGGCTCTGAGATTCAAAAGCCGCTGGCCATCGTGGTGATTGGCGGGCTGATCACCAGCACGCTGCTGACGCTGGTGCTGCTGCCCATCCTGTATCGCCGCTTTGGCGGCGGTCACATTCCCGATTCAACTACTGCAAACCTCGGAGCCTGATATGAACTGGCAAGCCCTCTCGACGATTTTCATCACTGTCTTTCTCGCCGAAATCGGCGACAAGACCCAACTCGCCACCATGCTTTTCTCCGCCAAGGGTGATGTCAGCAAGTGGCTGGTGTTTGCCGGTAGCGCCGCTGCGCTGGTGCTGGCCGCTGGCATCGGTGTGCTGGTGGGTGGCCAGCTCGAAAAACTGATCTCGCCGCAGACCCTCAAGCTGGTGGCCGGACTGGGCTTTATCGGCGTCGGTGTTTGGACGCTGGTGGCAAGATGAGTTCGGGCGACCAGCCCGTCGCCTAGGCTCATACCGCCATGAACCAATACATTCTGCTGATGTTTGAAGATGCCAAGACCGACTCAACTGCGGGCGACGATCAAGCCTGGGCGCATTACTTCCAAACATTGCACACCTCAGGGCGATTCGATGGCGGCAGCGCCATCGGTGCCGGGGCTTGCTTCACCAAGACAAAAAATCCAAAACCCGTCACGCCACATCTGACCGGCTTCATCCGAGTCAGAGCCGCCAGTCTTCATGAGGCACGAGATTTCTTGCAGGGCAATCCCGTCTACGAATCTGGCGGCACGGTAGAAATCCGCGAGCTGCCGCGTGACGACACATGATTGAACGTATCTGGCGCGGCCACCCTGACGCCGATAGTTCATGGCTCAGCGAGAAGTCCTAGCCCATGTCCTACCCGCCGAAGTCGCTCCCGCAGATTGATCGATGGCTGTTTATCGGCGGGCCACTGCTGGCACTGGTGGCCGGCTACGTGAATGTGGTGTTGCTAATGAGCTTCTCGGTGCCCGTGAGTCATGTGACGGGCTCACTCGCGCACCTCGCGCTCGATGGCGCAAAGCACGACGCCCATCACTTGCGGATGGCTGCCAGCGTTGCCTTGGCATTTCTACTGGGCGCTGCAGTCACGGGCTTCTGTACCGAAGGACAGATGTTTCAGCACCGAAGGCGCTACGGCGTGGTGATGATCCTGCAAGGCATCGCTTTCACGGTTGCAGGGCAGTTGATGGGAGCGGCTAGTTGGCTGGCGGTGCCAGCCGCCGCTTTCGGCTGCGGCATGCAGAACGCGCTCGCCAGCAGCTACCGGGGATTGAACCTGCGTACTACGCACATGACCGGCATCGTCACGGACATGGGTGTGCTGCTGGGCCTGCGCGCGCGAGGTCAGCAAATTGGCCTTTGGCGCCTGAGCCTGCTGGCACTCATTTTCGCAGGCTATCTGCTGGGCACTTTTATCGGCGTGCTGGTCGGCGAGCGTGCAATGTCCTTCGCCTTATACCCACCTGCTGGCGCTTGTTTGTTGGGTGGAATGCTGTATTTGCTGCTGTTTCACCGCCCCCACGCTTGAGCCGGCGCGTCGGGTTTGATTGGCGCGATGTGATCGTCGGGTGTAAGTCACCATCGCCGTGGCGTCCAAGCTGTGTCTCGTGGCCAGCGTTCCCATTGGACGGCCAAGTCCCTACCGTTGGTCTGCGTTAACGCGAGTTCATGTTCCGGCCACCTTCCGGCAAGTGTCGAGCCGCCACTGTAGGCGGGCCGAAACGACTTCGGCATTCATTCCCCGGAGAAACCCCAATGAAAACGAAATCTCTCATCGCGCTGGCGGCGATTGCGCTCTCGGCCTGTGGCGGTGGTGGCGGCAGTGATGCGCTCACCACGCCCACCACCAGCAAGAGCGCGGCAGGCGTCGTAGGCGGACAGCCCGGCGCACTCACCTTTGGCAGCCAGGCCCTGGCCGTCACCGGCAGCGTCACCCAGAACGGCAAGGCGGCGACCTCCAATGATGTGCAGCCCGGCGATGTGATTGCTGCCACCGTCGTCAGCAGCACGACGAAATCCAGCGGCACGCTGACGGTGAGTGCTGTGGATGTGAAGTTCGAGGTGAAGGGTGCGCTGGGCCGCGTTGATGTGGCTGCTGGCACGCTGGAGCTGTTCTCACAGGTGGTGACCACCGACGCGCTCACCCGCATCTTTGAAGACAACGTCGATGACAGCTACACCTCGCTGACACTGGCCGATCTGAAGACCGGCGATTTCGTCGAGGTCTCCGGCCAGCGCCAGACGGATGGTCGCATTCTCGCCACCCGCATCGAGCGCAAGCTGACCAAGTCGGGCGACAGCGGCTACTCTGAATCCGAGCTGCGCGGCACGCTGGCGAGTTTGGATGTCACTGCCAAGACCTTCCTCGTCGGAACCCAGAAGGTGGACTACACCGGCGCGACCCTCAAGGGCACGCTCGCCAACGGCGTGCGGGTTGAAGTGGAAGGCCCACTGAACGGCACCACCATCGCCGCCCGCAAGGTGGAGGTGGAGAACAAGGCCAGCGGTGAACGCAGCGGCGAAGGCGAACTAGAGGGTCAGGCCACGGGCCTTGATGCCACGGCCAAGCGTTTCAACCTCTTGGGTTATGTGGTGGACTACAGCGCCGCCACGCTGCAAGGCACGCTGGCGGAAGGCGCGCGGGTGGAGGTGGAAGGCACCTTTGATGCAACCGACGCTAACCTGCTGCGCGCGAGCAAGGTGGAGGTCAAGCACGCCAGCGGCGGCTCCGGCAGCGCCAATGGCGAGGTGAAAGGCGCGCTCGCCTCGGTGGATACGACCGCAAAGACCTTCGATGTCGGCAACAGCCTGTTCTATGCCGATGCCCAGTCAGTGATCGAACGCGATGACCGTGCGACCAGCTTCGACCAGCTCCGCAACGGTGATTTTGTCGAGGCGAAGTTCGACAGCACCCGGCCGCTCGGTGGCCGCAGCTACGCAGTGAAGATCGAGCTGAAATCCGCCAGCAGCGGCAGTGGCTCCGGCAGCGGTGCGCAGGAGATCAAGGGCAGCATTTCGACCTTCAACGCCAGCGGCAAGAGCTTCACCCTCAACGGCACCACGGTGCAGGTCACGGCCTCGACGGTCTACGAGATCGACGACCGCAACGGCACCGAGGCGGGCTTCTTCGGCAATGACCGCACGGGCCGCCGCTGCGAGGTGAAAGGCACCCTGAGCGGCACGGTGTTCACCGCCAGCAAGATCGAACTGGGTGATGACTGAGCGCGATTGATTTTGCAGTCCCTTGAGGTGCGGTCTCCCCTGGCCGCACCTTGTCGAGAGGCGATGTCCGGCCCTCGTTACGGCCCTGATTCAGGGTCGTCTTTTTTTGTCGCAAAGGCATTCGACAAGCCACAGCCGGTCGATATGCTGAACTCACTCCAAGCGGAACTACCTCATGCCCAGAAGTCATCGTGAATCACATAAATCAGACCGTATCGGCTGGCTGCGTGCGGCCGTGCTGGGGGCCAACGACGGCACCATTTCGGTGGCCAGTCTCGTCGTGGGCGTCGCCGTTGCCGGTGCGCCGCCTAGCGGCATCCTGCTGACGGGTGTTGCCGGTCTCGTGGCGGGCGCGATGTCGATGGCGGCGGGTGAATACGTCTCGGTGCAGTCCCAGGCCGACACCGAGCACGCCGACATCGAGCGCGAAAAGCGTGAGCTGGCCTTGCAGCCGGAACACGAGACCGAAGAGCTGACCGCGATCTATGTCAGCCGTGGACTCGACAAGGCGCTAGCGCGGCAAGTGGCTGAAAAGCTGATGGCAGGCGATGCGCTGGGTGCCCATGCCCGCGACGAGCTGGGCATCACCGAAACCTTGCGCGCGCGACCTGTGCAGGCCGCGTTTGCTTCGGCGGTCTCTTTTGTCGTCGGCGCGGTGATGCCCATCGTCACGGTGGTGCTGGCTCCAGCCACGCTGGTGGCCGAGGTGACGACCGCCGCCGCCTTGGTGACGCTGGCGGTGTTGGGTGGCACGGCGGCCTATGCAGGCGGTGCCTCCATCGCCAAGGGCGCGGCCCGTGTTGCCTTCTGGGGTGCCTTGGCAATGGCGCTGACGGCGTTAGTTGGCAAACTATTTGGTGCTGCCGTCTAATTTCTTCTGAGCAGTAGCAATCGCAGTTCAGACATGACTGGCGCTCGCCTACGATGCTTGAAGAGACACCCTAGGGTCTTTCAGAGCCCCTTGAAAATCGTCATCGTCGGAAACGATTTCTCCCAGAGTTTATTGGCCGCGACTTTGAGTTGAGTTGAGCTTTCAGTCCGTCCTGACCGACCGCTTTGGGCTGGGTCTTGCCTGTGAGGCTGAGCTGGCCATCGGCCGCTTTGTGCTCGGCTGATCAAATTGCGGGCGAATCGCTGATCACCAACTACGACATTGCTGATCAACAAGCTCGCGAATGCGCAAGTGCCAAGAGGGTCATCAATGAAGTTCATCAGCCAGACGTAAAGCAGAAGAATAAAGCGCAGCCATGGGGCACTGCCCCATACCCCTCAGCGCCTAAAGCTGCGAGTGAGCAGCTTGCGACGCCCGCAGGGGCTTATTTGGGATGCTCTCAGTCGTTCTGCATGTGCGTCATTTCCTCGACCTCATGCAAGCGAATCGGCTCAATGAATGTAGGATTTCCTACAGGTGTAAGGGGTTACATACACAAACTACACCAAGATTCCTTCACCGATCATGGGCGGTCTTGATTTGCGCTTTCCAACTTAGTTGGGCCGAAAGGCGAGCCTTGACTCAGCCACGAAATACGAAGTCGCAGCTAGCACTGCGGTCGACACGTCAAAGATTGCGATTGTCAGCGGCGAGGCCACCGCACTTTCGAGGAGAAGGGTGCCCAACCCGGCAACCAACAGCACCAAAGGCAGGCCGAGAAATGCCCCTTTCAACAATTGGCCAAAGCTGTAATTCGCCCTGCTGACAAGCCTCGCACTTGGCACTATGCCCATCAGTACGAAGACGAACGTAGCTCCTGCCGAGCTGGCAACAAATGGCAGAAGACTGACGCTGGGCCACACAGTTGCGGCTACCAGCACGAGGTGCAGAAGTAACGCAGTCATTGCAGGCGCGATCACCGATGGAAGGTTCGCGATCAACCACCGACTATCTACTGGACGATTGCCGCCGGCCCTCCCTGAACCCAAGAAAACTGTGGTCGCGATGAAGACAGCCACTTGAACGACGAGGCAGAACAGCACAGCGGCAATAGGTGGCGCCATCTGCCGCATGAGCAGCAAAAGCCAGCTGCCGAGCAGCACTGAAAAAAGTAGAGACCGAGACGTCAGACACCGGCGTAGGCTGCGAGAAATTGATTTTGACAGGGCGATGAGTTCTTTCATGAGCGGAGATTATCGCCAGCTTCGCGTGCAATCAGCTCCGTCCCGAACAACCCCGAAAGCAGCTCTACCGAAACCATTTCAATTAGGTCGCTAACGTGCCTTTTCGCATTTCTTAATCCAGCTTTTTCGGCGATCGAGAGACGCAGACCGCACCATTCAGACTCTCACTGTGAAGCCCCTTCAAAGGGGCTTTGCTTGGGACTCTTGTAAGGCCCGAAGGGCCGCGCAGCACGCCCCCAAAGGGTGTGCGTAAGGCAAGCGCTCAGCGCGCGCAGCCCCTGGCTTTTTGGGGGCGAAGGACGAACGAGTGAGTGGCTTTCGAGTTGCATGCAGCCCAACGGGTCCCATGCGAAAGCGATGCAATCGCTGGTGCCGCAGGCATCGAATGGGGGGCTGCATGCAACTCGAAAGAAGCCACGAGCGACGCCCCCGCTGCCACCAGGCAGCACCCTGTTTTTCAGGAGGTCAGCCCTACGGGACCCGATCGAAGGCAATGAAATTGCCGGTGCCGAAGGCATCGCAGCGGGGGG
The DNA here is from genome assembly GCA_030652575.1 of Stagnimonas sp. GTDB lineage: Bacteria > Pseudomonadota > Gammaproteobacteria > Nevskiales > Nevskiaceae > Stagnimonas. The sequence goes on from JAUSQI010000068.1 coordinate 43,422, forward strand.
CTGGCCGTGACCGACAGACCCACCCAAAGGGGGGCTGCGGGGTCGAGATGCGCAGCATCGCAGGACCTCTGAGGCGGCGACAAAATCTCACCGAGGGGCCCCGTCGCGAGGCGCAGCCGGCGCCGCAGGCGCGCGATGGGAGGTGAGATTTTGGCGTGGCATGAAGCGCAGCGAAATGACAAGCCGAAAGAGCCCTGAGAAGCAGGGTGCTGCCTGGTGGCAGCGGGGGCAGCAAGCGCTAGCGCGCAGTGGGGCGGGGCCCCCACGAAGGCTTTGGAAGCTGGAGCACTGCTCCAGCGCCTGCTGGTGATGACAGACGAGCACTGCTCGGCGGAATGCTGCGGAAACCTGGCCCGCAGGCCAGTTTCTGCTTGAAGTGACGGTGAGCACTGCTCACCAAAATGCCTTTCGCGCCGACCCGGTACCTCTCATATGGCTGTGGATCGAAAACCACAGCCGGGCGCTACCAACTATGGAAGGCCATTCCGGTGTTTTGGACTGTCATTCCGTAGACGGGTTTTCGGGAGCTCTCCTCACTTTCACATTGCTGGAGCTCGATATGGTCCCGTTTGCAGGCGACAAAGCGTCTATACGCAGGAAGCAAAAAGATAAGGACGTGATGATGTGGTGCATGAGGTTTCCGTTCATTGATCACCACATCCTTTGCGGGCTGCTGGGCATCAAAAAGTCAGCCGGGTATCAGACTCTGGAGAGACTTGAGAGAGAGAAAATTCTCCAGCGATACGAGGTTCACCACCTGCCCGTGGCGGTCTACTTTCTGACTAGCAAGGGACGTGCGGCGGGCATGAAACTGATCGAAGAGTTTGGTGATCAGCAGGACGTCGGCATCAAGCAAAATCACGAGGCGGGCCGAATTAGTTTCAAACAGCCAGCACATGAGTTGCTGGTTCAACACGCGGCGCTTCGGCTTCGAGATTTATATCCAAAAGCTGAGATTCTTTCGACGAGGCAGATCCTCCACCGTCGGCTTGGACTCGGCGGCAATGACCAGCCTTCTGGACTCAAGATCCCTGACCTTTTCTTGATTCATAAGCAGATCAATCCGGCTCATAAAGAGCGGCTCCGTATGGTCCAGAATGACCTTGCTGCCATTGACTCAAAGTCAGCAGCGGGCATCGACTTAAGCAACCAGGAGTGTTCTCGATACCTTGATCTTCTTGATGAGCAGAATGACCTGCTGGCTGGTCAGCATCAGCTTCCAATGCACCTTGAGAAGTGGGTCGCAATTGAGCTTCAGCAATCGCGTGAAACCCAGCACGTCAGGCAACGTATCGTCAGCCAATATGCGCAGTTTCTGGCGGCAGAAATTCTGTATGAGGTGCGTTACATCTCGACCGAGCAGGCTGTGCTCGACCTGATGGAATCCACGTATGTGAAGCGGCCTCCAATATTCATTTACGAGGGTGGAAAGTACACAGCCCAAGCGAAAGCCTTGAGCCCTGTGACGAGTGAAATGATCCGAGCAAACAAAATGATTTTCCAGTCGATGCCGGGAGTCCACCAGCTGTATTACTACACCCGCCGGAGGAGTCCTGATGTCCAGGAATGAGCTTGGTGACGACGCCGCTTTGCTTTCATTGACCGGGCGACTCATGGACCTTTGGAACCTCGATGCCGAGCAGCGTGCAGCGGTACTTGCCAGCGGCTCGCCTTCCCCACGTCTTGAATCGCAATCAGATGCCTTGCCGACGGTAACAAGCGACCAGCGAATTCGCTTTGGTCACTTGCTTGGCATTCACCAACATCTTCGTCTGCTATTCCCTCAGAACCCGGAGCTGGCGCATCGTTGGATAACCTCACCAAACAAGGCTTTCGATAATCTCACTCCAGTCGACATCATTTCGAGAAATGGAGTCATCGGACTGGCTACGGTGAGGGCGTATCTCGAGAGCTATCTGGCCTTCCGAACCATGTAGTTGATAACGACCGTGTTGTACGCAGGCTTGAGAGTAAGCAGGTCAGTGCCGACATGGAACGTTGCTCGCTCCTTGCTGACGATTAACCAGCCCGTTCCCTGCAACGCAGCCAAGCTCGTTTGTCCGGCAAACTGACACGAAACCTTTGCATCGGCTGGATCGGAAGCAGTCTCGGCAAGATCGACGCGTCTTTCTGAAAGTATTCGCTTGCAACTGTCCTCAGCCCCAATCTTCTGGCTGACCAAGGTTACCCGCGCGTTCTCTTGAGCCTCGCGATTGAGTTGGTCTCTCTGGACTTGGGCCTCAAGCCTGCGATTAGCCTTTTCGACTTCTTCGGCCTGGCGCTTTTCTTCTGCCACTTTGACGCGATCCAGATACGCCTTTCTGCTGGCGATGTCCTCGGCCGACAGAAACTCAACCGACCAGTCCATGCTGTCGCTCTGGCCGCCAGCGTCAACGTTGACCTGCCGACCGGCATCTTCGGCTGCACCAGTGAACTGATTGAATCGGAGGGGTTCGAGTCCAACAAGTCCCGCAACCGCCCTCCATCTTTTTGATTCACCCTCGTTCAAACGCACACGCAACGGATAGCGGTCGCCATGGCTAAAGCTCTTCTCGGTGCCATCTTTCAATAGAACCTTGTACTGCCCAAGATGTGAGCCGCGCGGCTTCTTCAACGTAATCATTTTTATGTCTGTCAGCGGAATCGTCTTCTCTTTCGAAAAAACCCCGGCATCGTCCTCCAGGAGGTAGGGTGACGCCGAAAACAGATCTGCACCCGGACTGCGCCACCCGTCGATGGTGAAGCCCGTGAGCTTCAAAACCTCGTCCCTGGAGCCCAATCCATCCTTCTTGATGTATCGCACCCAGACCTCCGTTGCGTCTTGCTCGGCGGCGGCTTGCTGGCTGGGCTCAAAAGCAAATGTTGGCGCTGTGGCTAGCGAGCAAGCCAACAGCAATGCAGCCGAAAGTAAACATCTCTTTTTCATTATTCCCCCGATGTGTCGATGCGGGAAAGCTCAAGAACCCTTACCAATCCGATGTCGACAGCGACGCGGTTCAGCTTTCCGATTTACGCAATATGAACACTATAAGTTGTAGCTCTATAGTGTTCAATGTCAGCTACTAGGGGCTTCTTTTAGGAGCCCCCGATGGAGACCCGGCAAGCTTTCGGACAGGTTTTGAAAATGGCGCGCAAGAAAAAATCGGTGAGCCAAGAGGAGCTGAGTGAAATCAGCAGCAGGACGTACATCTCTTCGTTGGAGCGAGGCCTAAAGAACCCCACGCTGGACAAGATTGATCAGATTGGCCAGCAGCTCGGCGTGCATCCTTTGACACTCATCGCCGCTACCTTCGCAAGGCGTGACGGGACTTCAATCGACGATCTACTTAAGCAGATTCGTGACGAATACAGCGCGCTCCATGACAAAACGGCAACGTAGTTCTGCCTGGCATCCCATTGCACTTTAGCCGGGGTGAAATCACTCACCCAGAGCCGACGGGCCGAGCTCTTTTAGCTCCGAAAACTTTGCCGCCATTGTCGGATTGCCACGGGTTAGTTTCTTGATCGTCACATCCTGAGCCTTATCGTTCGCAAGTCGAAGATTACGATCAGTGCCCAGCAAAGCCTCCTTGGTTTTCTGCAAGTGGTCGATGGATTTGTCGATTTCCTTGATCGCCGTCTGGAAACGCTCAGAAGCAAGATCAAAATTACGAGCGAACGCTGTTTTGAAAGTCTCCAGCCCAGCCTCGAAGTTGGTGATGTCGATGTTTTGCGACTTCACTAGCGCAAGCTCTGACTTGTATTTGAGAGCGTGCATCGCCGCATTGCGCAACAAGGTAATCATCGGAAGAAAGAATTGCGGCCGGACTACATACATCTTCGGGTAGCGGTGGAACACATCGACAATTCCAGTGTTGTAAAGCTCACTCTCAGGCTCTAGCAAGGAAACCAGCACTGCATACTCGCAGCCCTTCTCAGTGCGGTCCTTGTCCAGCTCCTTGAGAAAGTCTTCGTTTCGATTCTTTGTCGCGGTGAGATCGTTCTCGTTCTTCATCTCAAACATGATCGAGACGATTTCAGTCCCAGACTCATCCGAGTCCCGAAAGATGTAGTCACCCTTGCTGCCGCTGCGTGCGTCGTTGTCCTTCTCGAAATACGCTCTCGGGAACGCTGTAGCGCGAATGCGGTTGAACTCTGTCTCGCAGTGCTGCTCAAGAGATTCTCCGATCATTTTGGTGGACAAGCGGGCTTTCATGTCCCGGAGTCGTTCGATCGCATCGTCGCGATCCTTGATCTGCGTTTCATACTTGTCTTTGAGCGACTGCTCCGCGAGCCGCTTCTCAAGCTCTGCTCGGTCAAGGTCCCCCTTTAATCCGTCACGCTGCTTTTCGATCAGGCTAACGGCCTCGGTGACCGCGAGCTTCTGAGAGGCCGCTGTGGATTCTAGTTGGGCCTTCAGACCCTGTATCTCCGCCTCCTTCGTCGCAGCGACGCTTCGCAGCTCGCTCGCGAGCTTTTCGGCAGCCAGTTCGGCGGCCGCTTGCTTATCGCGCTTGGACTGCTCAAGTTGGTTGGCGAGCATATCTCGCTCTTTTTCTACCGCGCTTAGAGCCTCAGTCACAGCGAGTTTCCGCGCGATCTCCCCCGCCTCGAGCTTTGCTTTCAGTTCTTGGATCTCGGCATTCCGGGCCGACGCAGCTTTCTGCAATTCATTCTCGGCCTTGGTTAGAGCCACTTCGATGGCGTTCTGCTTGTCCTTCTCAGCCAGCTCAAGACGCTCATGCAGCTGCTTCTCGAAATCGCCATCACGAACCTGCTTCAAGATGTCTGCATAGCCTGCTTCGTCGATCTTGAATGCTTTTGCGCAATGCGGGCAGATGATGTCGTGCATGTTTAGGCTCCTCCGTGCCTTAACGGTGAGTCTCTCACGACGCTGGGGGCGTTTCGCGCAGTGCCTGCTGCGGAGAGACACAACGCTTAGGCTCTACGTCTGAGCAGCGCGCACGGGCAATTAGAAGCTGCCTCGACTCGAGGGCTATGCGAAGGATGCTCAGGGGAAGTGCTCAAATGAGCAAAAGACAAGCAGAAGTCTGCTGAGCGATGCCGCTAACCGGAACCTAACCGGAACCCAAGCCTCGGATAAAGAAAAAGGGCTTGGCGGTGTTACCCGCCAAGCCCTTATTCCATATGGCTCCGTGACCAGGACTCGAACCTGGGACCCAGTGATTAACAGTCACTTGCTCTACCGACTGAGCTATCACGGAAAAATCGGTGGTGGTAGTTCTGAACTACCACAAGGGCGCGGATTGTAGTGAGCAGACGCGGCGGTCGCAAGCCGCGTCCGTTGCCACGGTGTTTCGCCTACGAAACCATCGCCTTGATGCGCGCGACGCTGCCGTCCAGCACCTTCTCGCTGGTGGCAAATGACAGCCGCACATGGCCGGGCGCGCCGAATGCGCTGCCGGGCACGAGGGCGACCAGCGCTTCGTTGAGCAACTTGTCGGACAGCTCCAGGTCGGTTTTGCAGCCGAGCTTGGCCATCAGGCCTTCGACGTTGGGAAAGACATAGAAAGTGCCGTCGCCTGCAAGGCAGGACACGCCCGGGATGGTGTTCAGGTCGGCCACCAGCTTGTCGTGGCGGCGCTTGAAGACTACGCGCATGTCTTCGACGCATTGCTGGTCGCCATTCAGCGCGGCCTCGGCGGCCACCTGTGCAATCGAGTTGGGGTTGCTGGTGCTCTGGCTCTGGATGTCGGCCATGGCGGTGATGAGCTTGGCCGGCCCGCAGGCCCAGCCGATGCGCCAGCCGGTCATCGAGTAGGTCTTGCTCACCGCGTGGATGACGATGGTGCGCTCGTACAGGTCCGGGCAGGCGTTGATGATGTTGCTGTAGGGCTCGTCGGTCCAGATGATCTTTTCGTACATGTCATCGGTGGCGATGAGGATGTTCGGGTGACGGCGCAGCACCTCGCCGAGTGCGGTGAGCTCGGCCTTGGTGTAGGCCATGCCGCTGGGGTTGCTGGGGCTGTTCAAGAAGATCATCCGCGTGCGCGGGGTGATGGCGGCTTCGAGCTGCGCCGGGGTGATCTTGAAGCGCGTGGCGGCGGTGGTGGCGAGAATCACCGGTGTGGCATCGGCCAGCAGCACCATGTCGGGGTAGCTCACCCAGTACGGGGCGGGGATGATCACCTCGTCGGTCGCGTTCAAGTACGCCATGCAGAGGTTGTAGCAACTCTGTTTGCCGCCGCAGCTCACCAGCACCTGGTTCGGCTTGTAGTCCAGCGCGTTGTCGCGCTTCATCTTGTCGATGACGGCTTTCTTGAGGCTGGGCGTGCCGCCGACGGCGGTGTATTTGGTGAAGCCCGAGTTCATCGCATTCTGGGCGGCGTCCTTGATGTGCTGGGGCGTGTCGAAGTCCGGCTCGCCGGCGCCGAGGCTGAGCACGTCCTTGCCCTGGGCCTTCAGCTCCGCGGCTTTGGCGGTGACGGCGAGGGTGGGGCTGGGCTTGATGCGGCTGACGCGCTGGGCGAGGGTGAGTTCCACAAGTGTCTCCGGGGTTCTGATGCGGGTGCGGCGGGGTAAAAAAGCGCGCAATTTTAGGGCTTCTTGCAGGGTCACGTAGCCGCCGGCTGGCTTATGCTCTGTCGGCCTTGGAGGAGGCAGATTCGTCCGCGATCCGGGCGACTTTGCGGCAGCGTTCAAACCTGGGGATGCTGCGGCGCATCTATGCCACGAGATCGCGCACTGCCGCACCGCACTGCGGCCGATTCAACCCTGGAAACGTGAAAAGACTTCACCCATAACTATCAGCATAGGGATTCGAAAAATCATGACCCCCGCCCACTCGTGCGTCGACAAGACCCGCTCGTCTTTCATCATCACTTTGCTGTGCGGCAGCCTTCTGGCCGCCGCAGGCCTGGTCAGTGGCTGTGGCAGCAAGGACGCCCCCGCAGGCGACGATGCCCCGAAGACTGAAGAAGCCAAGAACAAGGCGCCGCTGGAGCTTTCGCCCAGCGACGTGGCGGTGGTCAGCGAACAGGCACTGGTGCGCAAGCTGCCCCTCTCGGGCTCGCTCTCGCCGCTGTTGCAGACCACCGTCAAATCGAAGGTGGCGGGCGAGCTGCTGTCGGTGGCCGTGCGCGAGGGGCAGGCGGTGAAGCGCGGCGACGTGCTGCTGCGCATCGACACCCGCAACCAGGGTGCGCTGGTGGCCAGCCAGGAGGCCGGGGTAGAAAAAGCCGAGGCTGATCTGGCCTTGGCCAAGCTCAATCTCGACAACAACAAGCGCCTGCTGGAGAAGAACTTCATCGCCCAGAACGTGCTCGATTCGGCACAGGCCAACTACGGCTCGGCCGTCGCCAACGTCAAGCTCGCCCGCGCCCAGCTCAAGCTGGCGCAGATCGGCCTGGAGGATGCCGTGGTGCGTGCGCCCTTCGACGGCACCATCTCGCGCCGCATGGCCGAGCCGGGCGAGAAAGTCTCCAGCGACTCCCCCCTGCTGGGTCTGATCAGCCTCGACAAGCTGGAGCTGCAGGCAGCCGCACCGGCTTCCGAGATCCCACTGGTCGCCATCGGCCAGCTGGCGCGCGTGAGGGTGGATGGCTTCGGCACGCGGCTGTTCGAGGCCAAGGTGGAGCGCATCAACCCCACGGCAGAGCAGGGCTCGCGCTCGATCTTGCTGTACCTCTCGCTGGACAACAGCCAGGGCGTGCTCAAGGGCGGCATGTTCGCGCAGGGCGCGCTGGTGATCGAGCAGAGTCAGCCGGCACCCGCTGTGCCCACCGCAGCGGTGCGCAGCGAGGCGGGCCTGGACTATGTGATGGTGATCGAGGCCGGCAAGCTGGTGCAAAGGCCGGTGAAGCTCGGTCTGCGCTCCGAAGACGAGGCGCTGGTGGAGATCACCGAGGGCCTCAAGCCGGGCGAGCAGGTGGTGATCGGCAAGCTGGATTCGCTCAAGGCCGGGCAGGCCGTGCTACTCAACGCCGCCGCGGTCGCAGCCCCAGCCGACACACCGGCGGCGCCAGTGCCCGCCAGCGACAAGCCTGCGGCTGAAAAGCCCGCGAGCGGCGGCTAAGTCCCGCCGCACTGCAAGGATAAGCCCGCCATGTGGATCACCAAGACCAGCATCAATCAGCCCGTGTTCGCGACGATGGTGATGTTTGCCCTCGTCGTGCTCGGCGTGTTCGCCTACAACCGACTGCCGGTCGAGCAGATGCCGGATGTCGCCAACCCGCTGGTGTTCGTCTCGCTAACGTATCCGGGCGCCTCGCCCGAGGCGATCGAGAACGATCTGATCCGGCCGATCGAGAACGTCGTCAACACCGTCAACGGCGTCAAACGCATCTATGCGACGGCGCGCGAAGGCTTCGGCTTCGTCAACATCGAGTTCCGGCTGGATGTCGACGTCGCCACCACCGCACAGGAGGTTCGCGACAAGATCGCCGACATCCAGCCGAGCTTCCCCCGCGAGGCCAAGCCGCCGCAGGTGAGCCGCACCAACGGCGACCAGAACCAGCAGCCGGTGATCAATCTCGCGGTGTACTCCGACACCCGCTCGCTGCGCGAAATCTCGACGATGACCGATCAGATCATCGTCAAGCGCCTGCAGAGTGCCTCCGGCGTCGGCAACGTCGCGGTGAGCGGTGCGGTGGTGCGGCAGGTGCAGGTGTTCCTGAAGCCCGAGCAGCTGCGCAGTTTCGGCGTGGGGGTCGATGAAGTCATCGCGGCCATCCAGGCCGCCAATCAGGACTTGCCCGCCGGCAGCATCACCCGGGGTGCGACCGAGCAACTGGTGCGCATCGAGGGTCGCATCAAGAGCCCCGAGGCCTTCGGCCGCATCATCGTCGCCACGCGAGGCAGTGCGGTGTATCTCAACCAGGGCGGTCTGCCGATCCATCTCGACCAGGTGGCGACCGTGGTCGATGGCGAGGCGGAAGAAACTTCGCTCGCCCGCGTCAACGGCAAGCGCTCGATCAGCCTCAACCTGTTCAAGGTGCAGAACGCCAACGTCGTCGAAGTGGGCGACGGCGTGCGCCAGGCGCTCGAAGACCTGAAGAAGCGGCTGCCGGAAGACGTCAAGGTCGTCACCATCTACTCCAACGCGGACTCGATCAAAGCCTCGCTGGAGGGTGTAAAGAAAACCATCGTCGAAGGCGGCCTGCTGACGATCTTCATCGTCTTCCTGTTCCTGCACTCCTGGCGCTCGACCATCATCACCGGCCTGACACTGCCGATTTCGGTGATCGCCACCTTCATCGTGCTGCATGCCTTCGGCTTCACGCTCAACTTCCTGACGCTGATGGCCTTGAGCCTGTGCATCGGTCTGTTGATCGACGATGCCATCGTGGTGCGCGAGAACATCGTCCGCCATCTGGGCATGGGCAAAACACATGAGCGCGCGGCGCGCGAGGGCACTGAAGAAATTGGCCTTGCAGTGATGGCCACCACCTTCGCCATTCTCGCCGTGTTTGTGCCGGTCGCCTTCATGAGCGGCATCATCGGCAAGTATTTCTTCCAGTTCGGCATCACGGTGGCGGTCGCGGTGCTGGTGTCGCTGTTCGTCAGTTTCACGCTCGACCCCATGCTGTCCTCGGTCTGGCGTGACCCGGTCAAGAATCGCTTCAAGTACGTGCCCTGGCTGGGTCGTCTGATGGAGCAGATCGAGCACGGCGTCGAAGCGCTGCACCGCGTCTACGGTCGCCTGCTGGCCTGGGCCTTGTCCGAGCGACGCCATCGGGTCTGGCTGCCCATCTTTGGCCTTGTGCACGCTGCTCGTCAGCTGGACTGGCGCCAGATCGGCACCATCAGCAATCGCGGCATCGTGCTGTGGCTGGCGGCGGGCATCTTCTTCGGCAGCTTCGCCATCGTGCCGATGCTCGGCACCGAGTTCGTGCCGGAAGAAGACCAGGGCTTCACTTCGCTGCGTCTCACCACGCCGCTTGGCTCCAGCCTGGAATACACCGATGCCAAGACGCATCAGGTCGAGGCGGTGCTGAAGGAGTTTCCCGAGATCGAGACCGTCGATACCCAGGTCGGCACCGACGAGGGCAAGAACTACGCGCGCATCAACCTGGTGTTGTCGAACGCGCAGACCACGCAGCGCCGGCCGCAGAAGGAGATCGAGGAGGCGCTGCGCAAGCGCATCTCCAGCATCGCCGGCATCGAGCTCTCGGTGGGCTTCGACAAGCCGATCTTCGTCTCGATCCTCGGCCCCGACGCCGCCAAGCTCAGCGAGATTTCGCAGGTACTGATGGCGAAGATGGCGAAGATTCCCGGCATCGCCGATCTCGAAAGCAGCGAGAAGGGTGCGAACCCGACCGTCGCGATCCGCATCAACCAGGAGACCGCCAGTGACCTCGGCCTGACCAACGAACGCATCGGTCGCGCACTGCGGCCGCTGGTGGCGGGCGACGAGATCAGCCACTGGCTGGGCCCCGATGGCCAGGACTACGACGTGATCGTGCGCCTGCCGCAAGAGCAGCGCCGCATTGCCTCGGACTTGGGCGAGCTGGCGCTGAGCAGCAACCGGCTCGACTCCAACGGCCAGCCGCTGCTGGTGCCGCTGCGCCAGGTGGCGGAGTTCGTGCAGACCGCGAGTCCGCAGCAGATCAAGCGGCAGGACTTGCAGCGCCGCGTCTCGCTCTACGCCGGTGCCGTCGGCCGGCCGGCGGGCGATGTCGGCAAGGATGTCGAGAAGCTCATCGCCGAAACCGAGCTGCCGGCGGGCTATCGCTTCGATGTCGGCGGTCAGCAGCAGGACATGAACGAATCCTTCTCGGCGGCCTTGGCGGCCCTCGGACTGGGTGTGATCTTCATCTACATCATCCTCGCCTCGCAGTTCGGCAGCTTCCTGCAGCCGCTGGCGATCATGGCGTCAATGCCGCTGTCGCTGGCCGGTGTGTTCATTGCACTGCTGATCACGGGCACCACGCTCAATCTGTTCTCGATCATCGGCTTCATCATGCTGATGGGCCTGGTCACCAAGAACGCGATCCTGCTGGTGGACTTTGCCAATCACGGCGCCCGCGAGGGGCTGTCGATGCGCGAGTCGCTGTTGCAGGCCGGGCAGGTGCGTCTGCGGCCGATCCTGATGACCACGCTGGCGATGATCTTCGGCATGATGCCGATGGCGATCGGCGGCGGCAGTGGTGGCGAGACGATGGCGCCGATGGGGCGCGCGGTAATCGGCGGCATCATCACCTCGACGCTGCTGACCCTCGTCGTGGTGCCGGTGCTCTACACCTATCTCTTCACGCTCGGCGAGCGTGCGAAGCGCTGGTATGGGCCCGGTGTCGATGAGGAGCACGACCAGCCTGCAACCAAGGCCATCCATTGATGGCCTGGTAGTCGGCGAGATCGAAGGTTTTCATCTGCTGCCTTCTTGTGGATCTCGGCCTGGTTGTGGGTCGGCAGTTCCTGGGCGATGAGTGCTTTCACGGGGCATTTGTTCAGGCGGCGACTTACTTGAGGAAGATGCGGTTGAGCAGCCCTGCGCCACGGGTGTAGAGCGCCGGGGCCAGACGCTTGGCGCGCCAGATCAGTCGGGCGTCGATCTGCGGCAGCACATACAGCTGGTTGCGGTCGAGCGCGTCGAGGGTTTTCTTCACCACGCCTTCGGGCGACACGCCGGTGCGGGCGACGAGCTTGGCAGCGAAGTCCGCACTGCCGCCCGCGATGCGGCCATCCTTGACGATGTTGGTTTTCACGAACGTGGGGCAGAGCGCGGTGACGTGGATGCCAGTGCCTGCCATCTCTGCCGAGAGCGTTTCGGTCAGCGCCAGCACTGCCGCCTTGGTGACGTTGTACGGCCCCATTGTCGGGGCGGCAGCGAAGCTCGCCGTGGAGGCGACGTTGATGATGCCGCCGCGCTTGAGTGCACGCAGCCTGGGCGCGAACACATGGCAGCCGTGGATCACGCCCCAGAGGTTCACGTCCATCGTGAACTTCCAGTCCGCCATGGTGACTTCGCCGATGGCCTTGCCGCCGATGCCGATGCCGGCGTTGTTGATGACCAGCGTGGCGGGGCTGCCGAAGTGCTGTTCGGCGGTGGTGGCGAGCGCCTCGACCTGGTCCAGCACGCCGACATCGCAGCGGGCGGACCAGGCCTCGCCGCCCTTGGCCTCGATCATCGCCACGGTTTCGTTGGCGCTGGCGAGGTTGATGTCGGCGCAGAGCACGCGCCCGCCGCGTTTCGCGAGTTCGAGTGCAAACGCGCGACCGATGCCGCTGCCGGCGCCGGTGACCACGGCCAGAGAGTGCTGCGAAGGCTTGTGACTCGCCATGTTGAAAATGTCCTTTGAGGTGATGAGGCGCGCGGACGCTCTCACGTAAAAAAGTTACAGTCAACAATGTAATCGTAATTCCCGTGGTTCGGCAGAAAGCCGCAGGAAGGCGTTTTTACGGTGCTTCAACCCATTGCCAATGGCACGCCTTCTGCTGGCGTCAGCAATCAATATTTCGCCAAGTCGGCCGCGTCATCAGGGCTTAAGGGACTTGGACGCCATTGGATACCACCCATGCGATACGTCGTCATTGCCGCGCTGCTGGCCGTGCTGCGGAACGTCAGCTCGGCTTTCGCCACGGAGCTGGCCAGTACCACGATCAGCGTGATGGCCTTCAGCGACGACGACGGCGCGATCTGGATACCCAATCAGGGCGGCCCGTTCGCGTCGGCGGTTGATCCTGCGACGGGTTCCGGCACCGCAGCCGGGCAGGGTCGCTTCGGTGGTGCGCTGGGCGGAGTGCTGCTGGTGCTGTTCGCCGCGGCCGCGCTGCGCCGCCGACGCTGAACGAGACTCCACCCCGGTGTGCGGCCGGGGTGGGGAACAGTCAGCAAGCTAGGGCACACTAAGCGGTCTCCCCGCCTGCTGGTCGTGCCCATGTCTGATCTCATCGCCGAACGCGTCTCCGACAAAGTCACCCGCCTGCGCCGTCGGCAGGATCTGGCGTTTCAGCTAAAGCAAGAATGGCCGCCGGCCGGCGACCAGCCCACCGCGATTGCCGGCCTCGTGCAGGGCCTCAACGACGGGCTGGCCCACCAGACTCTGCTGGGCGTCACCGGCTCGGGCAAGACCTACACCATCGCCAACGTCATCCAGCAGGTGCAGCGCCCTTGCCTGATCATGGCGCCCAACAAGACGCTCGCCGCGCAGCTGTACGGCGAGTTCAAGGAGTTCTTTCCCAACAACGCCGTCGAGTATTTCGTCTCGTATTACGACTACTACCAGCCGGAGGCCTATGTGCCTTCGAGCGATACCTTCATCGAGAAGGATTCGGCGGTGAACGAGCACATCGAGCAGATGCGCTTGAGCGCGACCAAGGCCTTGATCGAGCGGCGCGATTGCATCCTCATCGCCAGCGTCTCGGCGATCTACGGCCTCGGCGACCCCGAGAGCTACTTCAAGATGGTGCTGCACGTGGTGGTGGGCGACAAGCTGCGTCAGCGCGACATCATCCTTCAGCTCACCGCCATGCAGTACACCCGCAACGAAGTGGCGTTGGAGCGCGGCACCTATCGCGTGCGTGGCGAGGTGATCGACATCTTCGCGGCCGAGAGCGACGACGAGGCGATCCGCATCGAGTTGTTCGATGACGAGGTGGAGAACATCTCGGTGTTCGACCCGCTCACCGGCGAGGTGAAGCGCAAGCTGCAACGCGCCAGCATCTACGCCGGCAGCCACTACGTGACGCCGCGCGAGCGCACCTTGAACATGATCGCGACGATCAAGGAAGAGGCGCAGGAGCGCATCCGCTACTTCCAGGGCGTCGGCAAGCTGATCGAGGCGCAGCGCATCGAGCAGCGCGTGCACTTCGACATCGAGATGATCCAGGAGATCGGCTACTGCAAGGGCATCGAGAACTACAGCCGCTATCTCTCGGGCAAGGCCGCGGGAGAACCCCCGCCTTGCCTGTTCGACTACCTGCCGCCGGATGCGCTGGTGGTGCTGGACGAAAGTCACGTCACCGTGCCGCAGATCGGTGGCATGTTCAAGGGCGACCGGGCGCGCAAGGAAACACTGGTGGAATATGGCTTTCGCCTGCCGTCCGCGCTCGACAACCGGCCGCTCAAGTTCGAGGAGTTCGAGCGCATCGCGCCGCAGACCATCTATGTGTCGGCCACGCCCGGGCCCTACGAGCTGAAGAAATCCGACGGGCAGGTGCTGGAGCAACTGGTGCGCCCGACGGGCCTGGTTGACCCCGAAGTGGAAGTGCGCCGCGCCACGACGCAGGTGGACGACGTGCTCGGCGAAATCAGGCTGCGCGTGGCGGTGGAAGAGCGCGTGCTCATCACCGTGCTGACCAAGCGCATGGCTGAAGACCTCACTGATTACCTGAGCGAGCACGGCGTGCGCGTGCGGTACCTGCATTCCGACATCGAAACGGTCGAGCGCAGCGAGATCATCCGCGACCTGCGCCTGGGCGTGTTCGACGTGCTGGTGGGTATCAACCTCTTGCGCGAGGGCCTCGACATCCCCGAGGTCTCGCTGGTGGCGATTCTCGATGCCGACAAGGAAGGCTTCCTGCGCAGTGAGCGCTCGCTGATCCAGACCATCGGCCGCGCCGCCCGCCATTTGAATGGCCGCGCCATTCTCTATGCCGACCAGATGACCGAGTCGATGAAGAAGGCCATCGGCGAAACCGAGCGCCGTCGCATCAAGCAGGTCGCCTTCAACCAAAGCCACGGCATCACGCCGCGCGGTGTGAGCAAGAAAATACAGGACGTGATGCGTCTCGGCTACGAGACGCTGCCGGAGGAAAAGCGCAAGGCCGGCGGCGCGCGCGCGGTGGCCGAGGCGGCCAGCGACGCGGCGGTGGATTTCAGTGATCCCAGCAAGCTGGGCCGCGCCATCACCAAACTCGAAAAGGAGATGAAGCAGGCCGCGCTCAATCTGGAGTTTGAGAAGGCGGGCCGCATCCGCGACCGCATCCGCCAGCTGCGCGAGCAGTCGCTGCGCTCTGCGGTTGCCTGACGAGTCGGCGTTGTGGGTTGCCTATGGCGGCCGGGGCCAGTATCCTTCGCGCCCTTGAAGATGTCTGGGCGTGTAGCTCAGTTGGTTAGAGCACCACCTTGACATGGTGGGGGTCGTTGGTTCGA
>JAUSQI010000069.1 GCA_030652575.1 Stagnimonas sp.
CCACCACGGTGATCGAAGTCGGCGTCGACGTGCCCAACGCCAGCATCATGGTGATCGAGAACGCCGAGCGCCTCGGCCTGGCACAGCTGCATCAGTTGCGCGGACGCGTTGGCCGCGGCGCGGTGCAAAGCCAATGCGTGCTGCTCTACCAGCCGCCGCTCGGCAAGAACGGCCGCGCGCGCCTCGACACCCTGCGGCGCACCACCGACGGCTTCGAGATCGCACAGAAAGACCTGGAGCTGCGTGGCCCCGGCGAGCTGTTGGGCCGCCGCCAGACCGGCGTCATCGGGCTCAAGCTCGCCGATCCGCAGCGCGATGCGCCGCTGATCCCGGCGCTGCAAACGCTGGCGGACGAATGGCTCGATTCACGCGCAGAGCTGGCACGCCTGCTGATCCGCCGCTGGGTCGGCGATGTCGAGAAATACGCGCAGGTTTGAAGGCCGTACCATGGGCGACCGCTCACGCTTGGAAACCCGATGACCACCCCGCCGAATTGCCCTGTCTGCGCCATGGAAAACACCTACCAGGACGGAGAGCAATTCATCTGTCCCGACTGCGCGCACGAGTGGTCGGCAACGGCCCTCACCGTCGCAGAAGACAGCGACGCGCTGGTGGTGAAAGACGCCAACGGCAATCTACTGGCCGATGGCGACAGCGTGACGATCAACAAGGATCTGAAAGTGAAAGGCTCGTCCATCACGCTCAAGCAGGGCACCAAGATCAAGAGCATCCGCCTGGTCGCGGGCGACCACGATGTGGAGTGCAAGATCGACGGCACGGCGTGGATGCTGAAGTCGCAATATCTCAAGAAGGCGTAAGCCGCTCGCGCAACACGCGCGTGGCCTGCACCATCTTGCCCAGCGCGTCTTCGGTCTCGGCCCAGCCGCGGGTTTTCAGGCCGCAGTCGGGGTTCACCCACAGGCGCTCGGGCGGGATGACCTTGATCGCTTTTTCGAGCAGCGCCGTCATCTCGCTCACCGCCGGTACGCGCGGCGAGTGGATGTCGTAGACGCCCGGCCCGATGTCGTTGGGGTAGCTGAAATCACCGAAGGCTTCGAGCAGCTGCATGTTGCTGCGCGAGGTTTCGATGGTGATCACGTCGGCATCCAGCGCCGCGATGCTCGGCAAGATGTCGTTGAACTCGGAGTAGCACATGTGGGTATGGATCTGCGTGTCGGTGCGCACGCCGCTGGCGCTGATGCGGAACGCACGCACGGCCCAGGCGAGGTAGGCAGGCCAGTCGGCGGCCTTCAGCGGCAAGCCTTCGCGGATGGCGGGTTCGTCGATCTGGATTGCAGCGATGCCAGCGGCTTCGAGGTCGCTCACTTCGTCGCGCAAGGCGCAAGCCAGCTGCAGCGCCACCTGCTCGCGGCTCAGGTCGTCGCGCACGAAGCTCCAGAACAGCATCGTCACCGGGCCGGTGAGCATGCCCTTCATGGGCTTGTGGGTGAGGCTTTGTGCGTAGCGACTCCACGCCACCGTCATTGCCTTGGGGCGCGCCACGTCGCCGTAAATCACCGGTGGCTTCACGCAGCGTGAGCCATAGCTCTGCACCCAGCCGTATTCGGTAAATGCATAGCCGCTGAGCTGTTCGCCGAAGTACTCGACCATGTCGTTCCGCTCGGCTTCGCCGTGGACGAGCATGTCCAGCCCGAGCGCTTCCTGCTTCTCGACCGCTTCACGGATGGCCGTGTGCATGGCGGCGGTGTAGTCGCCCTCGCTCAATGCGCCTTTCTTGAAGCTGGAACGCGCCGCCCGGATGTCTGCCGTTTGCGGAAAACTGCCGATGGTGGTGGTGGGCAGCAGCGGCAATTGCAGCTTGGCACGTTGCTGTGCGGCGCGGGCGGCATAGGGCGCACCACGCTCGGCATCGCCGGCGGTGAGTGCCGCCACGCGCGCACGCACGGTTTTGATATGGGTGCTCGGTGCCTTGCGGCGCGATTCCACAGCGATGGCGCTCGTGTGCAGCTCGCGCCACACGGCCTGCTCGCCGTGGTTGAGTGCGCTTTTCAGCAGCGCCAGTTCTTCGAGCTTTTGCTGGGCAAAAGCGAGCCAGCTCTTGAGTGCGGGGTCGAGCTTGGTTTCCTGTTCGAGATCGACCGGCACATGCAGTAGCGAACAGCTGGCCGATACCCATAGCCGTGCACCGAGCGCGGCCTTGATGGGGTGCAGCAGCGCCAGAATGCGGCTCAGGTCGCTGCGCCAGAGATTGCGGCCATCCACCAGACCGACGCTCAGCACTTTGTCCTGCGGCCAATCGGCGACGAATGCGGCCAGTTGCTCAGGCGCGCGCACGGCATCGACATGCACACCCGCCACCGGCAGAGCGCGCAGCAACGGCGCGTGGGCGGCAACGCTGCCGAAGTAGGTGGCGAGCAAGATCGGCGGCGCGTTGCTGGCCAGCGAGGCGTAGGCCAGGTTGAACGCCGCCAGCCATTCGGCGGGCAAATCCAGCGCGAGGATGGGTTCATCCAGCTGCACCCACGCCACGCCCAGCGCTTTCAGGTCGCCCAGCAGCGTCCAGTAGGAATTGAGCAGCAGGTTGAGCAGGCGCAGCTTGTCGAAGCCACCGTGCGTGCCGCGCGCCAGCCACAGATAGGTGAGCGGGCCCGGCAATGCGACCTTGACCTTGTGGCCCAGCGACAGTGCTTCGCGCACCTCCGGCAGCAGCCAGTCGCGGTTGAGGCGGAACACCGTGTCGGGGCCAATCTCGGGCTGAAGGTAGTGGTAGTTGGTGTCGAACCACTTCTTCATCGCCAGCGCCGGTTGGGTGGGGGTGCCGCGCGCCATCGCGAAATAGCCGGGCAAGTCCACCTCGTTGCCCAGGCCAAAACGGGCGGGTGCCGCACCAAACAGCGCCGTGCAGCTGTGCAGATGATCGTAAAAAGCAAAGTCGCCGACGGTGACGAAGTCCATGCCCGCCGCCGCTTGCGCGGCCCAGTGGCGCTGGCGTAAATCGGCACCTGCGGCGCGCAGGCCGGTTTCGTCGAGCTTGCCTTGCCAATGGGCTTCGAGCGCGGTTTTCAGCTCGCGCTGCGCACCGATGCGCGGGTAGCCCAGAACATGGACGGTGGTGGCGTATGGGGTGGCAGTCATGGCGGCGCTCGGCGGTGAAGTGAGGAGAGGCCGCGAGCTTGTGCGCGCCGCCACCATGATTCAATCTCACCGTTTTACGAATAAAGTTGAATTTCACTCATGTCTCAATCCCCACTTGAGTTGCGGCACCTGCAAACGCTGGCTGCACTCGCCGATACCGGCAATCTGGCCAAGGCGGCCGAGCGCCTGTTCGTCACCCAGTCCGCGCTGTCGCACCAGCTGAAGGCGCTGGAAGGCCATTACGGCGCGCCCTTGTTCGAGCGCAATACCAAGCCGCTGCGCTTCACCCAGGCGGGTGTGCGGCTGCTGCAACTGGCGCGCGAGGTGCTGGCGCAGGTGGGCGAAGCCGAGCGCGAGGTGGCGCGCTGGGTGGGCGGGGGCAGCGGCCAGTTGCGGGTGGCGGTGGAGTGCCACACCTGCTTCGATTGGCTGATGCCGGCGATGGACAACTTTCGCGCCCATTGGCCGGAGGTCGAGCTGGATCTGGTGAGCGGGTTTCTCACCGAGCCGATGACGCTGATCGAGCAGAACCTGGCTGACTTTGTGGTGATTCACGACGCGCCCGCCCCGCGCCCCGGCGTGGTGGTGGAAAAACTCTTCAGCTACGAAACTGTCGCCATCGTCTCGCCGCGTCATGCATTGGCCGCCAAGCCGTTTCTCACACCGCAAGACTTCGCCGACGAAACACTCATCAGCTATCCCGTGGCCGATGAAATGCTGGATGTGATGAAGCACTTTCTGCTGCCCGCCAGCGTGCGCCCCAAACGCCGCAACGCCGAGCTGACGGCGGCGATCCTGCAATTGGTGGCGAGCGGTCGCGGCATTGCCGCCCTGCCCGCGTGGAGCGTGCTGGCCTCGCTCGAAAAGGGCTATGTGATGGCCAAGCGGCTGGGGCGCGAGGGCTTGTTCTGCAACCTGTATGCGGCCATGCCCGAGAGCCTGAGCCGCAAGCCCTCGATGCAGGATTTTCTCGGCAAAGTGAAAGCAGGCGGCTGAGCATCACCCACAAAAAAGCCCGCAAGAAGCGGGCTTTTTTGAAGCGCCAAACCTTTACAGGTCGAACGACGGGTCGAGTGCTTCGAGTTCCATCTTCGGAGCCTGAATGGCAGGCAGCTCTTGCTCGTCCAGCACGCTTTCGGTGACGTGGCCGGCAGCGATTTCCTGCAGCGCCAGCACGGTGGACTTGTGCGTGCCCCAGGGCAGATGGGCTTCGGCACCGCGGGCCAGCTGGCGCGCGCGTTTGGCAGCCACCAGCGTCAGCTGGAACTGGTTGGGGATTTCGTGGAGGCAGTCTTCGACGGTGACACGGGCCATGTAGAACTCTCGGCGGTGAAACTTGGGTCGCGGAGGATAGCGGAGCGGTGCTCAGTTTTCCAGCAATTCAGCAATGAGCGCCGCGTGACGGGCTTTCTGGCCTTCCAGCGCGAGGCGCGGGGCGAGAAACAGCGCAACCAGCTGCTCCAGCGCCGTCTCGAAATCGGCGTTGACGACCAGCGACTCGTATTCGGCGTAATGGCTCATCTCGTCGCGTGCCAAGGCCATGCGCTCGGCGATCACACTGTCGGCATCGGTGCCTCGGCCGCGCAGGCGGCGCTCCAGTTCGGCCCGCGAGGGCGGCAGGATGAAAACACTTTTGGCTTCGGGCATGGCGGCACGCACCTGCCGCGCGCCCTGCCAGTCGATGTCGAGCACCACGTCGATGCCCTGTGCCAGCAGCGCCTCGGTCTCAGTGCGCGCGGTGCCGTAGCGGCGGCCGAACACATGGGCGTGTTCGAGAAAGGCGTTCGCGCCGATCTGCTCGACGAAGCGTGCCTCGTCGATGAAGTGGTAGTGCACACCACCCACTTCGCCCGTGCGCGGCGCGCGGGTGGTGTGGCTCACCGAAATCTGCGCGGGCACGCCGAGTGCCAGGAGACGCGGCAGCAGCGCGTGCGTCAGCGAGGTCTTGCCGCCGCCGGAGGGCGCGGAGACGATCCAGAGATGGCCACTCATGCGCAGAGCGTTGCCGCATGGTGTCGCAGGTGATCGGCCATGAA
Organism: Stagnimonas sp.; assembly: GCA_030652575.1. Lineage (GTDB taxonomy): Bacteria > Pseudomonadota > Gammaproteobacteria > Nevskiales > Nevskiaceae > Stagnimonas. The sequence continues at coordinate 5,133 of JAUSQI010000069.1, forward strand.
GGTCTGGATGAAGTAATAGCCGTGGTCGTAGCCCGCATGGCGACGCAGCGTCAGCGACTGGCCGGCGGCCTTGGCGGCGGCTTCGAGCGCATCGGGCATCAGCTGCGGCAGGAACTGATCGCCCAGGCCCTGATCAACAAGGATGTGGCCGGGATAGCGCGCCGTTTTCAACAGCTCACAGGCGTCGTAGGTTTTCCACTGCGCGGCGTCTTCACCCAGGTAGCGGCTAAAGGCTTTCTGGCCCCAGGGCACGGCGCTGGGATTGCTGATGGGTGCCAAGGCACTCAGCGACTGCCACTGGCCCGGATGGCGCAACGCGCTCACCAGAGCGCCGTGTCCACCCATGCTGTGGCCGAACAATCCCCGCTTGCTCTTGCTGGCCGCAAAGTGCGCCTCGATCAGCGCGGGCAGCTCGACATTGACGTAGCTGCCCATGCGGTAGTGCGGCGCCCAGGGCGCTTCGGTGGCGTCCAGATAGAAGCCGGCCGCCAGGCCGAAGTCCCAGCTCTCGGCCTCGCCAGGCAGATTCAAACCGCGCGGCGAGGTGTCGCAGGTGACGAGCATCAGGCCCAGTTCGGCCGCGAGGCGCTGTGCACCCGCCTTGATGACGAAGGTCTCTTCGGTGCAGGTGAGCCCGGCCAGGTAATACAGCGCCGGTACCGGGCCTTGGGCCGCCTGCGGCGGTGTGAACACCGCGAAGTTCATCACCGTGCCGGTGCTCTCGCTGGCGTGGCTGTAGAAGCCCTGCGTGCCGCCGAAGCAGGCGTGGGTGCTGCGGGTGGTGAGAGTCATCGCTTAAACCGGCTCGAGGTTGGAACGCGCGCCCATCAGGCGCATCAACACGGCCACGCCAAGGCCCCAGACGCCATTGAGCAGCAGGCCACCGACCACGATTTTCGGATTCACCGCCAGCCCCTTGAGCGGGAACACCAGCAGCATCGCGACCAGCGTCGGCCCGATGGCACCGAGTACCAGCGCCTTCAGCCAGTAGCGCGCGCCGGCATCGTTACGGATGAACCAAGCCACCGGCCAGCCCCACAGCCCGCCGAAAAAGGCGAGCGAGAGCACGGCCGGCACGCCCAGCGGCGGCACGGGCGCGAAGTTGAACGCCGACACCGGCACCATGCCGGCGGCATGGAACAGCGCGAACAGGCCCTGATGAAATACCAGCGTGGCGACGAAGCCCGCTGCAAACGCCTTGGCAAACCACATGTCTTGCTCCCTGCCGAACTAGAACAGCACGACGCTGCGGATGGACTCGCCACGGGTCATCAAGTCGAAGCCGTGATTGATGTCTTCGAGCTTGAGCTTGTGGGTGATGAGGTCGTCGATGTTGATCTTCTTGTCCATGTACCAGTCGACGATCTTCGGCACATCGGTGCGGCCGCGCGCACCGCCGAAGGCCGAGCCGATCCAGCGCCGGCCGGTGACGAGCTGGAAGGGCCGCGTGGCGATCTCCTTGCCCGCTTCCGCGACGCCGATGATCGTGCTCACGCCCCAGCCTTTGTGGCAGCACTCCAGCGCCTGGCGCATCACCTGCACGTTGCCGATGCACTCAAAGCTGTAGTCCGCACCGCCCTTGGTCAGCTCGACCAGATGCGCGACCAGATCGCCTTCGATGGCCTTGGGATTGACGAAGTGCGTCATGCCGAACTGGCGCGCCATCTTCTCGCGCGCGGGGTTGGTGTCGACACCCACGATCATGTTGGCGCCCACCATCTTCAGGCCCTGAATGACGTTGAGGCCGATGCCGCCGAGGCCGAACACCACGCAGTTGGTGCCCGCCTCGACCTTGGCGGTGAAGATCACCGCGCCGATGCCGGTGGTGACGCCACAGCCGATGTAGCAGATGGACTCGAACGGCGCGTCCTCGCGTACCTTGGCGAGCGCGATCTCTGGCAGCACGGTGTAGTTGGCGAAGGTCGAGCAGCCCATGTAATGCAGCACCGGCTTGCCCTGGAAGGTGAAGCGGCTGCTGCCGTCCGGCATCAGACCCTTGCCCTGGGTGGTGCGGATCTTCTGGCAGAGGTTGGTTTTCTGGCTGGTGCAGTAGTCGCACTCGCGGCATTCCGGCGTGTAGAGCGGGATGACGTGATCGCCCTTCTTCAGCGACTTCACGCCGGGGCCGACATCGACCACCACGCCCGCACCCTCGTGGCCGAGAATGGCCGGGAACAGACCTTCGGGGTCGGCACCGCTCAGGGTGTACTTGTCGGTGTGGCAGAGGCCGGTGGCCTTGATCTCGACCAGCACCTCACCGAATTTCGGACCTTCCAGGTCCACGGTTTCGATGGTGAGGGGCTGGCCTGCTTTCCAGGC
>JAUSQI010000083.1 GCA_030652575.1 Stagnimonas sp.
ATCTGCGGCCAGGGGCCCAGCGACCATCCCGATCTGGCGAAGTGGCTGCTGGATCAGGGCATCGAGTCGATGAGCCTGAACCCGGATACGGTGGTCGAGACCTGGCTGTTCCTGGCCGGGCAGAAGCCCGCGTAATCGCTCGTCTTCGCAAAGCGGCCATGCGCGCGCTGCTGCTGTTCGCTGCTCTGTGCATTGGCAATGTCGCGTCTGCCGATGCCCCGGGCCGCTTCGACTACTACGTGCTGAGCCTGTCGTGGTCGCCGCAGTACTGCGCCAGCGAGGCCCGCGCTGGCGATCTCCAATGCGCGCGGCCCTATGCGTTCGTCGTGCACGGTCTGTGGCCGCAGCATGAGCGCGGCTGGCCGCGCGACTGCGGACGCGGTGCCTATCTCAGTGATGCCCTGATTGCCGACGCCTTGCGCTTCATGCCCAGCAAGTCGCTGGTGATTCATGAATGGAAGAAACACGGCGTGTGCTCGGGGCTGACGGCAAGCGAGTACTTCGCGACCACCGAGCGTGCCTATCAAAGCATCCGCATTCCTGCCGCCTACCGCGTGCCGCAACAGGCGCTGACACGCACGGTGCCGCAACTGGAAGGGGATTTTCTGGCCGCGAACCCGGCCTTGAAAAGCGAGGGCATTGCCGTGCAATGCAGCAGCCGCTACCTGCGTGAAGTGCAGGTTTGCCTCACACGGAATCTGCAGCCGCGTGCCTGTGGGCCAGATGTCGGCGACCGTTGCCGGGGCGAGTTCGTGCTGCGGCCTTCGCGTTAGATCGTCGGCTCGTCCGCAGCTTTTGCGGCCTTCACCTGCGGTGGCAGCTTGGGTAGCGTCAGCACAAACGTGGTGCCCCGCCCTTCGCCTTCGGACTGCGCGGTCAGTGTGCCGCCCAGATGCGCTGCGATCTTGCGGCAGATGGCCAGCCCGATGCCGCTGCCTTCGTATTCGTCCTGCGAATGCAGGCGGCGGAAGATCTCGAAGATGTGTTCCAGCTGCGCTGGCGCGATGCCGATGCCGTTGTCGCGGAGGCGCAGACACCAGTGCCGGCCTTGCTCCTCCACTGAAATCTCGATGCGGGGCATGTTGCCTGCGCGCTGAAACTTGAGCCCGTTGCCGATGAGGTTTTGCAGCAGCTGACCGAGCAGACGGTGCTCGGTCGCTAGCGTCGGCATCGGGCCGATCACGATCTCCGCCTGGCGGTTTTTGATCTCGGCGGCATGGACGGCAACGGCGCGTTCGAGCGTGGTGGCGAGCGGCAAGGTCTCGACCGATGAATCCTTGCTGCGACCCACGCGAGAGAGTTGCAACAGGTCTGCGATCAGGGCCTGCATCTGCTGCGTGCCCTTGTGGATGAAGTCGAGGAACTCCCGTCCATCGCCGTCGAGCTGGCTGCCGTAACGCTTTTCCAGCAGCTGTGCGAAGCCCGAGATGTTGCGCAGCGGCGCTTGCAGATCGTGGCTGGCGATGTAGGCGAATTGCTCCAGCTCGGCCGCACTGCGCCTGACTTCGTCCAGCGAGGCGCGGACTTCCGCTTCGGCTAGTTGACGTGCTTCGGCCTCGATCTTCAGCTGTGCGTTGGCCTCGGCCAGCTTGGCATTGGCGGCTTCGAGTTCTTCCGGCGAGCGCATTGCCAGCAGCTTGGGCACCAGCGGCATGATCGCGACCGCGGTCGCGACCGACACCACGGCCGTCAGCGCCTTCACCCAGCCCTGCAGGTAGTAGATCGGTTGCCAGACGGTGATGAGCGCCAGCACATGCCCGGTGCCGCACAGCACGATGAACGCCGCGAACAGGGCGATGGCCCAGTTGAACGACAGCACCGTGCGGTGGCGACGCAGAAAAATCACCAGCGTGATGGGGATGACGAAATAGGCAATGGCAATCAGCGCATCACTGGCGACATGCAGCCAGACGAGGTCGGGGCGCCCAGCGAAGCAGATGCCGTGCGGCAGCAGGCCATCGAGCAAGCTCATCGCACCACGTCCACGGTTTGTGGCCACAGGCCAGCAAGCGCCTCGCCGGTCATGGCGGGCAACAGGGCCGCACCTTGCATCCAGCGCAGGCCGATCACGCGCAGTGCGTTGGCCGATGCCGGCTGGTCGACGCCGCAGACGATGACCCGTATGCCGAGGGCTTGCGCGGCACCCAGCAGGGCATCAAGCGCCCGGCGTCGCGGGCCGCGCAGGTTGTCGTCGAGCACACGCTGCCAGTAGGCCGGATGCACGCAAAGGGCCTGCAAGGGCCATTGCGACAGGTCGGCAAGACTCGGCAGGTTCTCGCCTTCGCAGTCGAGCAGCAACTGGAATCCGGCCGATTGCAAGGCCGTCAGCAGCAGCGGCGCACTGGCAAAAACACGGTGCGGCACTTGCAGGGTCACGCTGCGGGTGGGGATGCCAAGTGCGCTCAGCTGTGCCTGGAGCACGGCAATGCTGTCGTCCGGCATGCCCAAGCCACTGCTGGGTAGTGGCAGAACCAGGGTCTCGACCGGCGCGTGATCGCCTTCTCGATGCGCTGTCAGCTGTTGCTTCAGCTGGGCAAACGCACTGAGCCTGTCTTGCAACGATGTGTCGGGTTCGCCCTCGCCCGGCTGCCACAGCGCGCCTGCACAACGGCCTGCAATGACATCGAGCCAAGGCTGCCAAAGGCCGACCGAGGCAGCGCTACCGGCAGGCATCACGGCCGTAGCGGATTGGGCCTTGGCGGCTGGCACCGGCATCACGGCTTGCAGCGCATCGGTCAGCAGCTGTTCGATGGTCTGCTGGTCGTCCGTTGCCCAACGGGCGGCGACCTTCGGGTGCAGAGGCGTCGTCTGCACGCCGGTGGGTTCGAGCGTGGCGATGCCATTGGCGAGCTTGCCCAGCGCCGCGTCGAGCTGCTCTGGCGGTAACCAGGGCCTTGGCAGCAGCGCGAAGGCATTGGGGGCGATGCGGGCGAGCGTGTCAGCAGGGCGCAGACCGTCGCTGAGCGCTTCCGCCATTTCGCGCACGCGCTGTTCGGCGAATGCCGCGCCGCTGCGCTCGCGCAGCGTCTCCAGTCCTTCGAGAACCAGTACTCCGAGCCCAAAGCCCTGGTGCTGTGCACGGGCCTCGGCCTGCTGAACACGGGCGCGATCGAGCAGCAGCGGCAGGTTGGGCAGCAGCGTCAGGGGGTCGCGCGTGGCGGCAATGAAACCGCTGTCGCGCTGGTGCTCCAACTGCACGGTCTGGCGATTGCGCTGCACGGCGCGGCGGATCAACTTGAGCAGCTTCTCGGCGTCGGTCTCGCCTTTCAACAGGTAATCCTGTGCGCCGAATTGCAGCGCTCTGGCAGCCACCGCTTCGTCGTCGAGGCCGGTCAGCACCACGATGGCGGGGCGGTGATCGACGGCGCGCAGCGCCCGCACATTGTCCACGCCCTGGCCATCCGGCAGGCCGAGATCCAGCAACACGCAGCTGAAGTCGAAGCGCTGAAGCTCCTCTACGGCGAGCGACAGGCGCTTGACGGTCTGCACCAGCACCTCGCCGGCACTGACCGCGGGGCGCAGCGCTTCGAGCAGCAGGCGCCCATCGGCGAGCGAGTCCTCGACCAGCAGCACCGACAGCGTGCGTGGCTGGGCAGCACTCATAGGGCAGCGGCCCGTGGCGGCATCTGCACCACGCCAAACCAGAAGTCGCGGATCAGCCCGGCGAGTCGGCCGAACTCGTCGATCGACACCGGCTTGGTGAGAAAGCAGTTGGCGTGCGACTCGTAGCAGGCGCGCACATCGCTTTCGGCCTTGGAGGTGGAGAGGATCAACACCGGGATGCACTTGAGCGAAGGGTCGGACTTGATCTCGGCCAGCACTTCGCGTCCATGCTTGCGCGGCAGGTTGAGGTCGAGCAGCACCAGGTCCGGGCGCGCGGCCTGTGCATGGTTGCCTTGTCGCCGCAGGATTTGCATCGCTTCTTCCCCATCGCGGGCCACGAGCAGTTCGTGCACCAACCGGGTCTCTTTCAGCACTTCCTGCGCCAGCCGCAGGTCGGCCGCGTTGTCCTCCACCAACAGAATGACTGGACGGTATCCGTTGCCCTGCTGAGTGGTTGTCATCGGCTTCTCCTGCGCGCGAACGGCAGTGGGTGCGCGAACGCCGCACTGCCAAAAATGGTCAGTTAGGATCATAGCGAGGCCGCGAGTGCCCCATGTTCCGGCAGAGCCACTAGACTGCCGCGCCCATCGGACCCGCATTCTCCGCCCTTGTCACGCAAACCCCACACCAGCAGCCACGATCTGCGCCGCGCGGCATGGCATGCCACGGCGGCGGCCGGTTCCTTTGCCTGCATGGGCGCGCTGGCCAAGGCCTCGTCGCAGCACGGAGCCTCCGAGGCTTTGATCGTTTTCATCCGCAATCTCGTCGGCGTGCTGGTGCTGTTGCCCTGGGTCATCCGCAACGGGCCGCAATCGCTGCACACGACACGTTTCGGCGGGCACCTGTGGCGGGCGCTGTTCGGCCTGTGCGGCATGTACACGCTGTTCTATGCCATCACCCATCTGCCGCTGGCCGAGGCGCTGCTGCTCAACTACGCCTCGCCCTTGTTCATCCCCTTCATTGCCTGGGCGGTGCTGTCCGAGAGGCCCAATGCCTTGATGATCCCGGCATCGCTGCTCGGCATTGCGGGTGTGGCACTGATCGTCAAACCCGCCGCGCTCGGCTTTTCTTTCGCGGCGTGGGTCGGCGCAGCGTCTGGCGTGTTTGCGGCCTGTGCGATGGTCAGCTTGCGAAGGATCAGCGACACCGAGCCGGCACAACGGGTGGTGTTCTATTTTTCCGCGATCGGTGTGGTGATTTCCGCCATCCCGCTCTGGTGGCTGGCATCGCTGCCCTCGCCGACCGTGTTGCTGTGGATGGCTGCCACCGGTCTTGCCGCGACCAATGGCCAGTTGCAACTCACCCGCGCCTACAGCCACGCACCGGCGGCGCGCGTGGGGGCAATGGGATATTCGGCAGTGGTTTTTGCCGGGCTGATCGGGTGGTTCGCCTGGGGCGAAACTCCTGATCGCTACAGCGCGCTCGGTGCGGTACTGGTGATTGGCACTTGCGTGCTGGCCTCATGGCAGCGCGCGCCACGCAGCGCGCCCATCACGCCGGAAGATGCAGCCAGCTAGGCTTGCCGAGTCCGACTGGATACCGCACAGTTTGTACCCCATTCGAGGAGAAACCGATGAGCGACAACCACGTCACCACCACGCTGGCAGAGGGCGTGCTGACGCTGCGCATGAACCGGCTGGACAAGAAAAACGCCCTCACCCAGGCGATGTACACCGCAATGGCCGAAGCCATCGAATCCGCCACGAACAATACGGAAGTGCGTGTTGTGCTCATCACCGGCGACGCCAGCTGCTTTTGCGCCGGCAACGATCTGGTGGATTTCATGAACAGCCCCGCCACACCTGGCGGCACACCGGTCGAGCGCTTCATGAAAGCCTTGTCTGCATTCGAGAAACCGGTCGTCGCCTCAGTCTGCGGCATTGCGGTCGGCATCGGCGTGACCATGCTGCTGCACTGTGACCTGGTCTACTGCGGCGAGAAGACCAAGCTCAACATGCCCTTCGTCAGCCTGGGCATTTGTCCGGAGTTTGCCTCCAGCTACGTGCTGCCGCGCTTGATGGGGCATGTGCGGGCAGCAGAATTGCTGATGCTCGGCGAAGCCTTTACCGCCGAGACCGCGCTGCAGTACGGGCTCGTCAACGCCGTGCTGCCCAATGATCAGGTTGAAGCCAAGGCACAGGAGAAGGCAAAGCATCTGGCCAGTCTTGCCCCCAAAGCCATGCGCATCACCAAGATGCTGCTGAAGAAGTGGAGCAATGCGACCTCCGCCGAGGCGATCGATTTCGAAGCGGGCTATTTCATCCCCATGCTCAAGCAGCCGGAAGCCATCGAGTCCATCACTGCCTTCATGCAAAAGCGCAAACCGGACTACAGCAAGCTGGCGTGATTTTCACCCTCTCATGCTGCACTTTGCGGGCTGCCTGCAAAGTGCAGCATGAAGGCGGGCATTGCTCTTGACGGATGCAGCCTGCGGACACACGATGGCTGATAAGAAGCATCGGTTTTCTGGAGGAGATTCATGAGCCCAGCAGCACCCAGCGTCGCGGCCGTCGGTGCTCGCCAAATCGGCATCATGGCCACCAAGGGCAAGCGTGAGCAGAACAAACTGGCCAACCGTGCCGAGATACTCGCCGCTGCCAGCAAATGTTTCCTGAAGATGGGCTATGACGCGGTGACCATCCGCGATGTGGTGCGTGAAACCGGCCTGGCCGCAGGCACCTTCTACAACTACTTCACTGACAAGGACGCGCTGTTCAAGGCGGTGCTCGAAGCACGCATCAACGAGGTGAATGGCGCCATGCACGCGGTGCGCATGCAATCGCCGACCATCGAGGGCTTCATCTACGGTGCGTTCCAGGCCCTGTTCACCAAGATCGCAACCGACCCCTCTTTTTTCCGCCTGATCCTGCGCAACGACACCGCCGTGCGGGTGCTGTTCGAAGACACCGTGATCGGCATCCCGATGCGCACCTTGAAAGAGGATTTCAGCGACGCGGTTGCACGCGGCGTGTTCCCGCCGATCGATGTCGAGCTGCTGGCGGCTTCCTGCTACGGCATCGGCTTCGAACTGGGTCGCGTGCTCGCCTTCACCAAGAAGCCCGATGCAGAAGCTGCGGCACGCTTCGCGACCAAGCTCATGATCAGTGGCATCACAGGGTTCGGAATCGCCAAGACAGCCTCGGCCTCGAAGCACAAGAAAGGCGAAGTGCCGATTCGCGGCTCGCTGCCTTGAGTGGGCAGGCAACAAAAAAGGCCGGATGAATCCGGCCTTTTTTGTTGATGCAAGCGGGCTTAGTGGACGCGCTGCAACACTGTCGCGACACCCTGCCCCATGCCGATGCACATGGTGGCCAGACCAAACTCGCCGCCCTCCTCATTGAGCACATGGGCGAGCGCGCCGGTGATGCGCGCACCCGAGCAACCCAGCGGATGACCCAGTGCGATGGCACCACCCTTGAGGTTGATGCGATCCATGCGCTCGCCGAGCTTGAGGTCCTTGATGACCGCGAGGCTCTGTGCCGCGAAGGCTTCGTTCAACTCGAAGTAGTCGATCTGGCTGATGTCCATGCCGGCCGCCTTGAGCGCCTTTTGTGATGCCGGCACCGGGCCGATACCCATGATCGACGGTTGGCAACCGGCGGCTGCCACCGAGACGATTTTGGCGAGCGGCTTGAGACCAAGAGCTTTCGCCTTCTCGGCACTCATCACCAGCACGCAGCTCGCACCGTCCGAGATGGCCGAGGAGGTGCCAGCGGTGACGCTGCCCTTGGGGTTGAAGGCGGGCCTCAACTTGGCGAGGTCGGCAATGCTGGCGTTCTGGCGCACCACTTCGTCTTCGGTGGCCATGAACGGCATGCCGTCGGCATCGTGCGCCATCGTCGGGATGACCTCATTCTTGGTCTTGCCGCTCTGCATCGCCTTGGTGGCCTTCTGGTGGCTGGCCAGCGCAAAGGCATCCTGCTGCTCGCGGGTGATCTGGTGCGTCTGCGTCAGCATCTCTGCCGTCAGGCCCATCATCGCGTCAGCCTTGGCGGTGTTGAGGCTCATCGCCGGCGCGCCGTCGAAGTTGTAGTCCATCGCGACATGGCCCATGTGCTCGACGCCGCCGCAGATGTAGACGTCGCCCAGGCCGGCCTTGATGTTGGCGAACGCGGCGTGGATGGCGGTCATCGACGACCCGCAGAGACGGTTCACCGTCTGCCCCGGCACGGACTGCGGCAAGCCGGCCATCAGGCCGATGTTGCGGGCAACGTTGAAGCCCTGTTCCAGGGTCTGCTGCACGCAGCCCCAGATCACGTCTTCGACATCGGCGGGCTTCAGTGCGGCATTGCGGGCGAGCACCGCCTTGATGAGGTGCGCGGAGAGTTCCTCTGCGCGGACGTTGCGATACATGCCGCCTTTGCTGCGACCCATCGGGGTGCGGACGGCGTCTACGATTACGACTTCAGTCATGGAAATCTCCTGATTATTTGGGGTAGTAGAGCTTGCCTTCGGCGGCCATCTTCTTCATCGACTCGGTCGGCTCGTAGATCTTGCCGAGCGAGGCGTATTTGGCGCATTTCTCGATGAGGATATTGAGGCCCACGCTGTCGGCGTATTTGAGCGCGCCACCACGGAACGGCGGGAAGCCGACACCCATGATGAGCCCCATGTCGGCCTCTGCCGCAGTCTCGACGATGCCCTCGTCGAGGCAGCGCACCGTCTCGATGATCATGGGGATCATCATGCGATCGACAATCTCCTCGTCGCTGAAATCCTTCTGGCCATCGGGCTGTACTTCATTGATGAGCGCATAGGTGCCTTCGTCCACGGCCTTGATGGGCTTGCCCTTGGGGTCGGTGGTGTACTTGTAGAAGCCCACGCCGTTCTTCTGGCCGAAGCGCTTGGCGTCATACATCACGTCCATCGCGGTGCGGAAGGTCTTGGCCATGCGATCCGGATAGCCTGCTCCCAGAACGTCCCCGACGTGATGCGAGGTGTCGATGCCGACCACGTCCTGCAAGTAAGCCGGGCCCATCGGCCAGCCGAAGGTCTCCATCACCTTGTCCATCTTCTGGAAGTCGGCACCTTCACGCAGCAGCTGCATCCAGCCACCGAAGTAGGGGGAAAGGATGCGGTTGACGAGGAAGCCCGGGCAGTTCTTCACCACGATGGCGGTCTTGCCCATCGAGGTCGCGTAGGCGACGGTGGTCGCAATCGCTTCCTTCGAGGTCTTGGGCGTGTAGATCACTTCCACCAGGGGCATCTTGTGGACGGGATTGAAGAAGTGCATGCCGAGGAAGTTCTCGGGGTGCTGCATCACCGTCGACAGCTCTTCGATCGAGATCGACGAGGTGTTCGACGCGATGATGGTGCCGGGTTTGACGATCTTCTCGACGTCGGCCAGCACGCTCTTCTTCACCTTGGGATTCTCGACCACGGCCTCGACGACGATATCGACATTGCCGAAGTCACCGTAGTTGAGTGTGGGACGGATGGTGCTCAGCACCGCACCGGCCTGCACCGGCGTCATCTTCTTGCGATCGACCATCACCGAAAGCAGCTTGTTGGCCTCGTTCATGCCGATGTCCAGCGCCTTGTCGGCGATGTCCTTCATGATGATCGGCGTGCCCTTGCTCGCACTCTGGTAGGCAATACCGCCGCCCATGATGCCTGCGCCAAGAACGGCAGCCTGCTTCACCGGCTTGGCGATCTTGCTCGCGCCCTTGGCTTTCTTCTTCAGGAACTGGTCGTTGAGAAACAGCGAGATCAGCGAGTCGGCGACGGTGGTCTTGGCGAGCTTGGCGAAGCCGGCGGCTTCGATCTTCAAGGCGTCGTCGCGGCCCTTGCCGGCGGCCTTCTCGATGGCCGACACGGCAGCCACCGGTGCCGGATAGTTCTTGCCCGCCTTGCCGGCGATGAAGCCCTTGGCGGTCGAGAACACCATCATGGTTTCCAGCGGATTGAGATTCAGCTTGCTGGTCTTCTGCAGACGGCGCGCCTTCCAGTCGAACTTGCCGTCAATGGCCGACTGCAAGAACTTGAGCGAAGCGGCTTTCAGCTTGTCGCCCGTCACCACCCCGTCCACGGCGTGCACCTTGAGTGCGGCGTCAGCCTTCTGCTGCTCACCGCCTGCAATCCATTCAATCGCGTTGTCCGCACCGATCAGGCGCGGCAGGCGCACCGTGCCACCGAAGCCGGGGAAGATGCCCAGCTTCACTTCCGGCAGACCGACCTGGGCGGTGGTGCTCATCAGGCGGTAATCGGTGGTCAGCGACATCTCCAGGCCGCCGCCCAGTGCGATGCCGTTGATGGCGGTCACGGACGGGAACGGCAGGTCTTCCACCGCATTGAAGATGTGGTTGGCCTCGAAGGCCCAAGTGGCAATCTCTTCCTCGGTTTTCTGGAAGTTGGCACCGAACTCGGTGATATCCGCACCGACGATGAAGACTTCCTTGCCCGAGGTCACCAGCAGGCCCTTGATGCCGCCATCGGCAGCGATGGCCTTGGTGGCCTCGCCCAGCTCGGTGACGGTGCGCAGGTCGAACTTGTTGACGGAGTCCGTCTGGTTGTTGAAACACAGCTCGGCGATGTCGCCGTCGAGTTTCGTGACCTGGATGGATTGGCCTTGATACATGAGCACCTCTTTGGGGTTGATGACAGTTGTGATGTGCCGCGCAGCGCGTCGCCTGCGGTTGCGTGCGGCTTGATAAGGCGCAGCGATCTTACCCGCCGAACCTGCCCGCGACAATGCGGTAACAAACCTTTCGGTATGACTCGATGGGGCTGCTTATTAATTGCGCTTTAAAGTCGAAAACTCATTGTTTGACAGTGACTTGCCTGATTTTGTAAACTTTCGACTTGTGCGTATTCTGTTATCCACAGGCTTGAACATTAGAAGGGGAGCATCACATGAGCAAAAGTTTCGACCACCTGAAAACCTCCATCGACAAAATCCGCAAGGATTCCCTGGAAGTCGTCGGCCAAGCCAACAAGATCGTCACCCAAGGCGTGCAGCGGCTCGCCGAACATGAACTCAAGGCACTCAACGACACCTACAAGAATGTGCTCGCCTCGCTTAAATCGTCCAAGTCCGGCGATTCAGTGAAGGACTTGGCGACCAAGCAGCTCGATCTGATGCAGGACACCGTGACGCGCCTGATCAGCACTGCCAAGGACTCACTCGGCATCGTCTCCGAAACCCGTCAGGAGCTGGTGGGGCTGGTCCAGAAAGGCCTCAAGACCGGCGCGGTTGCCGAAACCGAGTTGAACAAGATCACCGCCAAGGCCAAGAAGGCCGTCGCTGACGTGCAGACTGCTGCGGCCAGCGTGCAGAAGAGCGCCGTGCAGATCACCTCGCAAGTCACTGCCCAGGCCAAAAGCTCCGCCGACAAAGTGGCCGCCGCGGTCAAGACCGATGCGAAAAAAGTGGCCGCCACCGTGAAGAGCGACGTGAAAGTGGTGAAACACAAGCTCGGCTCGGTGCTGGACATCAAGCCCAAGGCTGTCCCCGTGAAAAAGGCGGTGATCGCCGCAAAGCCTTCCGCCAATTCACGCGCTGCAGCAGCGAGCAGCAAAGCCAAGCAGGCAGCGTCGAAAGTGACCAGCGCCGTCAAGAAAATGGGGTGAGCAAGCTGGTTTAACCTTATCCAGGCCCGCCTATCGGCGGGCTTTTTTATTGGTCATCATTGCGGGATGCTCACTCTCAAACAAAGCACCGAACTGTGCAGCCTGCTGGCGGATGCCTCGCGCCAACGTCTGCTGCTGCTGCTGGAAGCGCAAGCGCTGTCCGCCACCGAACTCACCGAGGTCACCGGTCTCGCGCAGAGCCGTGTCTCCACCCATCTGTCGCGGCTGAAAGCGGCAGGTCTGGTGCAGGCCGAGAAAAGCGAAGGGGCAGCGCTTTATTCCGCCCGAAGGCTCGACGGTCCCGCCGCCGGCCTCTGGGCCTCGCTGCGCGCCCAGCTCGACGATGCGCAAGCAGGCGCTGACCAGGAGCGCGCCGAGCAAGTGTTGCGCGCGCGCAGCAAAGGTCAGACCTGGGCTGAATCCGTCGCCGGGCGCATGGAGCGCCACTATTCCCCAGGCCGCACCTGGGAGGCCACTGCCCATGCACTAATCGGTGTCATGCAGCTGGGCACCGTGCTGGACATCGCCTCCGGCGATGGCGTGTTCGCCGAATTGATTGCACCCCGCTGCAAGCAACTTACCTGCGTGGACATCAGCGATACCGTGCTCGCCGCCGCGCGCCGTCGGCTTGCAGGTCACAGCAACATCACCCTGCAACAGGGAGACATGCATGCCCTGCCCTTCGCGGCTGCCAGTTTCGATACGGTGTTTGCGCTGCACGCACTGGCCTATTCCGCCGAACCGGCATCGGTGCTGACCGAAGCGCACCGGGTGCTCAAACCCAAGGGCACGCTGATTGTCGCGGCCTTGGCCGAGCATCCGCACACCGAAACCGTGCGTGCCTACGACCACCGCAATCCGGGCTTCAAGCCGGAGGCGCTGGCCAAGCTGCTGAAAAAATCAGGCTTCGAGGTGACCCGCTGTGGCGTGACTTCAGAGGAAACGCGCGCACCCTATTTCGAGGTGCTGACCGCCGTCGCTCGTCGCTGAGCGACCTCGCAGTTACTGCACCGCAGGCAGCTCGTCCAGCCAAAGGGTCTTGCCGGATTTTTTGGCAAGCACCTTCAACCTTTCATGGTGCAGCGCCAGCTCCTCCTCATCGGCGCAGAGAACCACGGGTGGGTTGGCCGCGACCATTGCCTGCAACTGCGCCAGCACTCGTCCACCACGGCGCGCGTTGGCATTGCCGCCGGCATCCAGCAACAGGCGCGACTGCCCGCCGGTCATCGCCAGATACACCTCGGCAAGCAACTGCGCATCCAGCAGCGCGCCGTGGAACTTGCGATTGGTGTTGTCGATGCCGTAGCGCTTGCACAGCGCATCCAAGCTGGCTTTCTGGCCCGGGTTCATCTTGCGCGCCATCGACACGGTATCGGTGATCGTGCACACCTCGGCCAGCTTGGTATCGATGCCGCAACGCTGAAACTCGCGGTTCAAAAATCCGACATCGAAATTGGCGTTGTGGATCAGCAGCTCCGCACCCTGCAAGTAGTCCAGCAAATCCTGCGCAATTTCGTGGAACAGCGGCTTATCGGCAAGAAATGCGGTGGTGATGCCATGCACGGCCACCGCGCCCTCGTCGATCTCACGATCGGGATTCACATAGCGCCAGAAATTGTTGCCGGTGGGCTTGCGGTCTTTCATCTCGATGCAGCCGACTTCGATGATGCGATGGCCCTCGTCGACGACCAGCCCCGTGGTTTCGGTATCAAGAACGATCTGGCGTGTGCTCATGCGCGTTTCATCGTGTCGATGCCCTTGTTCGCCAGCTGGTCAGCCGCTTCGTTGCCGGGGTCGCCGGCGTGGCCTTTCACCCAGCGCCAATCCACCTGATGCGGCAGGCGTGCGGCATCGAGCCGCTGCCAGAGATCGACATTCTTCACCGGCTGCTTGCTCGCGGTTTTCCAGCCGCGCTTCTTCCAGCCTTCCAGCCATTCAAGAATGCCGGAGCGGACATAGACCGAGTCGGTGAACAGCGTGATGCTGCAGGGCTCTTTCAGGGCCTCCAGCGCCATGATCGCCGCCATCATTTCCATGCGGTTGTTGGTGG
>JAUSQI010000091.1 GCA_030652575.1 Stagnimonas sp.
TCCTCGCCGGTGCGGGCAGCGGCAAGACCCGCGTGCTCACCCATCGCATCGCCTGGCTGATGGCGGTGGAGGGCATCAGCGCGCATTCCATCCTCGCCGTCACCTTCACCAACAAGGCTGCCAACGAGATGCGCGGGCGGCTCGAACAACTCGTGACGGTGCCGACGCGGACGATGTGGGTCGGCACCTTCCACGGCATCGCGCACCGCATGCTGCGGCTGCACTACAAGGAAGCGCGCCTGCCGCAGACTTTCCAGATTCTCGACAGCGACGATCAGTCGCGCATGGTCAAGCGTCTGTGCAAACAGATCGAGCTGCCGGAAGACCGCTTCCCGCCCAAGATGGTGACGGGCTGGATCAACGCGCAGAAGGAAGAAGGCCGCCGCCCGCACCACATGCAGGACACCGGCGACTTCATGCAGCGCCAGCTGGTGCGCGCCTACACGCTCTACCAGCAGCAGTGCGAGGCGCAAGGGCTGGTCGATTTCGCCGAACTGCTGCTGCGCGCCTACGAACTGTGCCGCGACCACGAGGGCGTGCAGACGCACTACCAGCAGAAGTTTCGCCATGTGCTGGTCGATGAGTTTCAGGACACCAACACCCTCCAATATCTCTGGCTGAAAGTGCTGTGCGGCCCGAACGGAAAGATTTTTGCCGTCGGTGACGACGATCAATGCCTCGCCGCAGGCACCCGCGTGAGCCTGCCGGATGGCAGCACGGCACCCATCGAGTCCCTGAAGGCGGGCGATGCGGTGATGACCGCACTCGGCGGTGGGCGCTTTGGCGCGGCCAAGGTGTTGCGCGTGCATCGTCGCCACAAGCGGCAATCCCTCGTACGCCTGCACCTGGGCAATGGCGAAGTGCTCACCTCCACCCGCGAGCACATGCACTTTGCGGGCTATCTGCTCGGCGAGGTGGCGCAGGCGCATTTCGTCTACCTCATGCACAAGCGCGACGTGGGCTGGCGGCTCGGCACTTCGCAGGTCTACACGCGTGGGCAGGCGCGGCCTATGGTGGGCTTCAAGCAGCGCGCCTTGCAGGAACACGCCGACGCACTCTGGGTGGTGGGCGTGCATGCCAGCCCCAACGCGGCCCGCATGGCCGAGGTGCAACTCTCGCTGCGCTATGGCTTGCCCACTTTTCCCTTTGTCGCGCGCAAGGGCAAGGGCACCGCAGGCTATGTGCATGACGCAGGCTTTCTGCGCGAACTGTTTGCCGGCCTCGACACCGAAAGCGCGGCAAGACGGTTGCTGGATGCTCTGGGCCTTTCGCCCGATGCGCCGCACCACGCGCCGCAATCGCGCGACGGCAATCGCCGCAACATCGTGGTGACGCTGTGCGGCGAGTCGCGTGGCGGCGCACCGCTGCATCGCATCTCCATCGTGGGCAACGATGAGGCCGGGCACGAAACACTGCGCGCCTTGGGTCTCTCGGTGCGTAGTGCCAAGGCAGGCTCGCGCTCCTGGCGGTTCGAGACCGCAATGGCCGACTACGCCGCGCTGATGACGCTGGCCGAGCGCATCCAGCAGGCTTTCGGCGACCACGCCGTGCTACTGCGGCAGGCACATATTCACGCACGCTCACTGCCCTTCACCGCAGCGGCACATGTGCAGCCGGGGATGGTGATGGCGACACCGCAAGGCTTCATGCAGGTCGAAGCCATCGAGCGCACTGCGGTGATGACATTGACCGTGCATGACCTCGACATCGAGCGCAGCCATAACTTCATTGCCAATGGAGTCGTCACCCACAACAGCATCTACGGCTGGCGCGGCGCCAAGATCGAGAACCTGCACAAGCTCACGCGCGAGTTCGTCGGCACCGAGATTGTTCGGCTCGAACAGAACTACCGCTCCACCGGCACCATCCTCAAGGCCGCCAACGGGCTGATCGGCAACAACACCGGCCGCCTCGGCAAGAACCTGTGGACCGATGACCGCGAGGGCGAACCCATCGCGCTCTACGCCGCCTACAACGAGTACGACGAGGCCGAGTTCGTCGCCAATCGCATGAAGGAATATCTGGACGGCAAGGGCCGCCACACCGACCTTGCCGTGCTCTACCGCAGCAACGCGCAGAGCCGCGTGCTGGAAGAATCGCTGATCCGCGCGCGCCTGCCGTATCGCATCTATGGCGGCGTGCGCTTCTTCGAGCGCATGGAGGTGAAGGACGCGCTCGCCTGGCTGCGGGTGCTGGTCAACCGCGACGAGGACGTGAGCTTCGAGCGCGCGCTCACCACGCCACCGCGCGGTGTCGGTGCGACCTCAATCGAGCGCCTGCGCCTGTTCGCGCGCGAGCATGGGCTGAGTCTGTGGAAGGCTGCGCGCCACGGCAGCGGTGCGCTCGGTCGCACCTCGGGTGCGCTGACGGCGTTTCTGGACACCATCGACCTGCTCGATGGCCAGACGCGCACGCTGCCGCTGGCCGAGAAGATGGAAAAGGTCATCAATGCCAGTGGGCTCAAAGAGCACTACAAGAAAGAGAAGGGTGAGCAGGCCGAGGCGCGGCTGGAAAACCTCGACGAGATCATCAACGCCGCCAAGTCGTTCGAGAAGCCGGAAGGTCTGGCCGAAGACGCGGACCCCGTCACGGAGTTCCTGATGCACGCCGCACTCGAAGCCGGTGAAGGTCAGGCGACGGTGGGCGAAGACGCCGTGCAGCTGATGACTTTGCACGCGGCGAAGGGCCTGGAGTTTCCGGTGGTGTTCTTGGTCGGACTCGAGAACGGCCTGTTCCCCAGCTTGCGCGCCGTTGAAGAAGGCAACCTCGAAGAAGAGCGCCGTCTTGCCTACGTCGGCATCACCCGCGCGCGCGAAAAGCTGTTCATCAGCTACGCCGAGTCGCGGCGCATCCACGGCGTCGAACAGATCTGCGCGCCCTCGCAGTTCTTGAAAGAAATCCCCAGCGACTGCACCGTGGAATTGCGCCCGCGTGCCGGTGTGCTGCGCTCGCAGTTCGGCGTGCAGTCGGGGCGCAGTGGCTTTGGCGGCCAGGTGCGGATGGGCTCGGGCTACAGCGAACCCAACGCCTGGCGCGAACGACAGCAAGAAGGCTATGGCATGAGCCGCCCCAGCGTGCCGACGCGCATGGCAGAGACCAGCGGCACGATGGGTTTCCGCATGGGCCAGAGCGTGCAACATGCGAGCTTCGGCGAAGGCGTGATCCTGAGCTTTGATGGTGAAGGCGAGCGTGCAAGAGTGGAAATTCGCTTTGCCAAAAGCGGCACCAAGTGGCTGATGCTGACACTGGCAAAGCTGCAAAGCATCTGAGCTACTCTGCAGGTGCCACGCACTCGCCATCACGCGTCTTCTGGCACGCTTTTCATTCAGCCGAGCGACATGGGTCGCAGCAAGCCTTGTCGTCTGGCATCACGGTCGATTCCGCCATGAACCATCTCTATCTCGCCCTCGTCATCATCGTCGTGCTCGGCCTCGCAGCCACGCCGATCACTTACTACCTGCGCAGCCGTCGCAACCCGGATAAAGCGCCGCCGACAGCGACGCCCAAGACTTTCAAGGATTGGAAGGACTGAGCACTTTGGTCGTCGCCTTTATCACTGCCCTGTTGGCAGCGACTGTCGCGGTGCTGGTATGGCGGCAACGGCGCGCCAGCCGCCTTGATGAAGAGGTTCTGCCGCAGGAGACCGTGACGGCACAGGCGCCGGCTCAACTCGACTGGCTGAGTGCCGAGCAGCAGGCGCGCTGGCAGCAACAGACGCAGCGGTTCCTGCGTGAAAAGCGCTTCATCGGCTGCGCGGGTTTGCAGGTCACTGCCGCGCACCGTCAAACCGTCGCCGGGCTCGCCTGCCTGCTGCGCGTGCAAGCGGGCGCTGAAGCCCAGTCGCTGTTCCCCGCCGCACGCGAAATCCTGCTCTACCCCGACGCGTTTCTGGTGCCGCCGCTGCACGAGGCGATTTCGGAAGACGGACTGGAGCTGGTCGACGACCATCCCGACGAGCGCATCGGCGAACACGGCCCCGGCCAGGTGGTGCTGTCGTGGGCCGATGTCGAAGCCGCGCTCGCGGGCGATGGCGTCAACGTCGTCATCCACGAGTTTGCGCACGCGCTGGATAGCGAAAACCCCAATACCGAAGGGGCGCCGCCGATGGCCGACTACGGTGAATGGTCAACGGTGATGGGTGCAGAGTTCGCGCGCTTGCGGCGGCACCGTCGCCCGCCGGTGCTCGACCCTTATGGCGCCGAATCACCCGCTGAGTTCTGGTGCGTGGCCGCCGAGGCGTTTTTTCAGCAGCCTGCGGCCCTGGCGAAACACCATGCCGCCCTGTTTGCGCTGCTGGCACGTTATTTCGAGATCACGCCGCCGACAGAGACCCACCCCGAACGCCTTGCGCCCACCGGCACGGCGGCGTAAACCTAAGCCGTCATTCGCACCCTGGAACTGCTCATGCGTACCGCTTTTGCCCTGCTGCTCAGCGTTGCCGCTTTGCCCTGTGCCGCCGGCAATGTCTACAAATGGAAAGACGCGAGCGGCCAGATGCACTACAGCCAGACTCCACCGCCCGCAGGCTCGGTCAGCGTGCAGCCGCAAGCCCAGGTGCAGCCGGGGGTGACGATGACCGCGCCACCTGCACCACCGGCACCCGCAGCAACGGCCAAACCAGCCGACCCCAAAGCAGCCCCGCCGGAAACCAAGGAGGCCAAAGCCAAGCGCTGCACCGACTCGAAAGAACGGCTGGCGTTTCTGGAAGAACGCACTGCCCGCCGGCTGATGATCGCTCAGCCCGATGGCAGCGAGTCGCGCATGACCGAAGAAGAGTTTGCGCAGCGCGTCGATCAGGCCAAAGAGGCTGGCAAAGGCTGCTGAGCCGACAACATCACAGACATAAAAAAGGCGGCCCGAAGGCCGCCTTTTTTGATGACGAACGAAGCCTTACTTCTTGGCTTCGGGTGCGGCCGCAGCGGCGGGCTTGGGCTCGCCGAGTGACAGCAGTTCGACCTCGAACACCAGCGTCGAGTTGGGGCCGATCTTGGCACCCGCACCGCGCTCGCCGTAGGCCAGAGCCGAGGGGATCACGAACTTGTATTTCGCGCCCGGCTTCATCAGCTGCAAGCCTTCGGTCCAACCCGGGATGACGTTCTGCAGGGGGAAGCTCACCGGCTGGCCGCGGTCGTAGCTGCTGTCGAAGGTCTCGCCGTTGATGAGCGTGCCCTTGTAGTGCACGGTCACGGTGTCGGTGGCCTTGGGTGCAGCCCCAGAGCCTTCGGTCAGCACTTCGTACTGCAGACCGCTGGCGGTGGTCTTCACGCCGGCTTTCTTGGCGTTCTCGGCCAGGAAGGCTTCGCCTTCGGTCTTCGCCTTGCTGGCGGTGGCGGTGCGCTCTTCCATCTGCTTCTTCTGGAGCTTTTCGGCAACGGTGTTCTTGATCTGCTCGCGGGTGGCGTCGTCCAGCACGGGCTCGCCGCCGGCAAACACGGCGTCAAGGCCGGCTTCGAGCGACTTGATGTCCACATCGTCCTTCACGGGCTTGAGCGACTTGGCGAGATCGACGCCGATGGCGTAGCCGAACTTCTGTGCGTCGGTCTTGAGGTCTTCAGCCGTGACGGTTTTGGGCTCGTCGGTCTTTTTGCAGGCGGTGACAGCGAGCGCGGCGGCGATGGCCAGCGCAAAAGCGGAACGTTTGAACACGGACATGGATGAATCCTTGGAATGAGGGGCAAAGTGGATCAGCGGCGCAAATTACAGCGATGTGGCGGGTTTGGCTAGGGCGTGACGACGGGAAAGCAGTTGCAGCAGCGTCTGACGGCTTTCGTCGGACAAGAGTTCCAAAGATCGTTCAGCGATGCGTTCAATACGGGCATCGACCAGCAGTTTGCTGTCGGCATCCACCCGCACCAGGCCGACGCTGATGAGCGTGTTGAGATAGCCCTTGAACAACGCCGGGTCGAAGAACTCCGGCGCCTCACGGCCGGTGAGGATGGCCATGCGCTCGGCCAGCAGGCGACAGTCCTTCTCGAACTTGTCCCTGCCCAGGCCGGTGTTGTTGCGGTATTCGTCGGCGAGCAACAGCGCCGTCATGCCGTAGCGCTCCAGCGTCTCGCCCAGGATGCGGCCCAGCATGGCGAGGGTGGAGAACGCCGGTGCGGTCACGTCCGGCCGCCAGAAATCGTCGCCGTCGCGCCGCAGCAGGCCGATGTTGGTCATCACCGCCAGCCAGCGGCGCACCACCGGCTCGATCTCTTCGGGCGACCAGCGCAGGAAGTACTCGGTGCGCAGGAAGGGATACAGCGCCCGGCAGCCGGTGACGATGGCGTCTTCCGTCAGGCGCGCACGGGTGCGGAACAGGTTGGCGATGAACGACGGAATCGCGAACAGGTGCTGGATGTTGTTGCGGTTGTAGGTCAGCAGCACCGCGTCACGGTCGGCAGCACCCACCAGCGCGCCCCACTCATGCGGCACGCGGACGATGCGCGACACCGGCATCGCCCATTCCAGCACCGCGCGCGGGTTGGCGTCGGGGATCACCATCTGCTCGCTGTACGGCTCGCCCTTCAACAGCCAGGCGAGATAGCCGATCTGCTCGACGATCTCGTCCTCGCTCGCCGCACCGCGCGGGCTGGCCAGCAGCGCCGTCGCCGCCAGGCCGCAGGGATTGACCACGGCGGCGGCATTGATGCGCCGGGCGTTTTCCTCCGCCAGCGTGCGCACGAACATCGAATAGCCATTGGGCCGGGTGTCGGTGCCGGGCATGAAGGCTTCGCGCCAGCCGGGCAGTTGCACATCCGCATACGGGTGCAGCAGCAGCGGCTCGCCGAAGTTGAGGTAGGCCTTGCCGTGGCTTTTGCCGAGAATCTTGGTGGCTTTCAGCAGGCCTTCCACCGATTCCTTCTCTTTCTTGGCACCCTTCAGTTCCTTGAAGTAGCTGCCGACTTCCCAGACCTTGTCGTAGCCGATGTAGATCGGCACCAGGGCGACCGGGCGCGTGCGCTGGCGCAGGGCACTTTCGACCACCATCGCCAGCAGGCCGGTCTTGGGCGCTAGCAAACGGCCGGTGCGCGAGCGACCGCCTTCGGGGAAGAACTCGATGGCGTAGCCGCGTGCCACCAGCGCATCCACATAAGCGCGGAACACCGCCGTGTAGAGCGCATCCCCCGTGAACTTGCGGCGCATGAAGAAGGCACCGCAGCGGCGCAGCAGGCCGCCGACCACCGGCATGTTGAGGTTGATGCCGGCGGCGATGTGCGGCGGCACCATGCCGTGGTGATAGAGGATGTAGCTCAGCAGCAGATAGTCCGCATGCGACCGGTGGCTGGGCAGATAGATGATCTCGTGGCTCTGGCTCAGCTCGCGGATCGAATCCAGCCCGCGCACGTCGATGCCCTTGAAGACTTTTTCCCAGACGAAGATCGACAGCAGCCGTTCGACGAAATTGATCGCCGCGCTCGAATAGCCGGCCGCGATCTCGTCCGCCAGCCGGCGGGCGCGTTTGGTGGTCTGTTCCAGCGTCTTGCTCTTGGACTTGGCTTCTTCCTCGATCGCACGGCGCACCAAGCGTGCACTCACCACCTGCTCGATCATCAGTCGGCGTGGCGGCAACTCCGGCCCCAGCACCGCCGTGCGCGCGCGCAGGAAGTGGAAATGCACGGCGCGGATCATCTTCTTCACCGCGCGGTTCGGGTCTGCCTCCTGCACCACATAGCCGCGAAAGCCGATGGGCTGCGCGAAATTGGCCAGCATGTTGCGGGCGTTGACGAGCATGATGAACAGCTTGCGCACCGCACCCGCCTGCGGGTTGTCGGCGAACACCAGCTTGAACAGGCTCTGTTCGCTGCCCGGGTCGCGGCCCCAGAAGATGGACACCGGCACGATCTGGATGTCGAAGTCCACATCGCCGGCCGCCGTCACCAGCACCTGCGTCAGCGGCGTGTGCCGCACCCGGGTTTCGAGCAGGGCCGGCAGGTAGACGCAGCCGGCGCGGCCGGCCGAAGGCAGGCTCAAGCCCGTGCGCTGCGGCGTGGGCAGGCCTAGGCTGCGGCAGACCTTGTCGAGGGCGAAGAGGTCGATCCACGAGCGCTGCGGCAACACGAAACAGATCGGCTTGTTGAGGTCGAGCTTGAGCTGCTCGTGCAGATCACCGGGGGCAACCCGGAACTTGACGAGTGCCAGGAGCGGCCTGAACAACAGCCAGGCAAGCCAGTAGCCCAGGTGGGAAAGTGCACGCATGGATTCAGAAAGGGTGTGTGAAACTGGCGGTGAGTGTAACGAAACCCCATCCCGCGCCATGCCCGAAACCACGTCAGCCCCCGCCAGCCACCCCGACGCACTGCACCGGGTCGAACGCATCGCCAAGGTGCTGGACGAAGCCATCCGCATCCCCGGCACCCGCATCAAGGTGGGACTGGACGCCGTGATCGGGCTCATTCCCGGCATCGGCGATGCGGCCGGGCTGGCGCTGGGCAGCTGGTTCATCTACGAAGCGCACCGGCTCGGCGCACCGGCCGCCCTCAAGTGGAAGATGGCTCGCAACGTCGGCATCGACGCTGTCTCCGGCCTGGTGCCGGTGCTGGGCGACCTGATGGATATCGCCTATCGCAGCAACCGGCGCAATCTCGAACTGTTGCGCGGCCATTTTCGACCGTCCGCGCCCCTTCAACCGGTCGCCCGTCCGCGGCGCGCGATGCTTGTCATCGCAACCGTGCTTGGTGCGTTGTGGCTGGGTTACTGGCTGATGAAGCACTGAAAGCCGCTGTAGCACGGCAGCAAAGTTCTATGGCTTATCATGGGCTTTGGGGCATAGCAGACTGGGTTCCCGCAGCATCCAGTCCAGCATTATTTCGGGTATCGCGCGGGTACTACCGGTTAAAACCATGAACTCTTTTGCAATGGCAGTGCGTGCTGTTCGGCTTTTCCTGTTGAGCGGTTTCGCCGCGCTGGCGTTGTGGGGCTGCGGCGGTGGCGGCAACACGCCCACCCTGCAAACCATCGAGATCAGCCCGCTGAACGCGTCCGTCCCCGCTGGCACCAGCCAGCAATACACGGCGATGGCGATTTTCTCGGACAACACCAAGACCGATGTGACGGCCAGCACCGCCTGGCTCTCGAGTGACGCCACCACGGCGACCATCAACAGCGCGGGCCTGGCGATGGCGCTGAAAGTGGGCACCGTCACGATCTCGGGCAGCTACCAAGGCCAGTCGGCGAGCACGGTGCTGACCGTCAGCGCTGCGGTGGTGACCTCGGTTGCCGTGACGCCCGTCAACACCACGCTTGCCAAGGGCAGCACCGGCCAGGCCAGGGCGACGGCGACTTTCAGCGACCGCTCGACCCGCGACGTGACGGCGATGGCCAGCTGGGCTTCGTCTTCGCCTGCCGTGGCAACCGTCAGCAACACCGACGGCAGCCGTGGACTCGTCACTGCGGTCAGCGTCGGCAGCACCAACATCAGCGCCAGTTTTCAGAGCGTGACCGGCAGCACCGCACTGACGGTGACCGCTGCCGCACTGGTTTCCATCGAAGTGTCGCCCGCCAATCCCACCGTGCCCAAGGGCCGTAGCGGACAGTTCACGGCGACCGGCACCTACACCGACAACAGCACGCAGAACCTCACGACCTCGGTCACCTGGTCCAGCAGCAACACCGCCGTCGCCAGCATCAGCAACGAAGCCGGCAAGCAGGGTTTCGCCACGGCTGTCGGCACCGGCACGAGCACCATCAAGGCGGTCTCCGGCAACATCGAGGGCAGCACCGGTCTTACGGTCACGGATGCCGTGCTGACCGCGCTGCAGGTCACGCCGTCCACCAGCGCGCCGGCCAAGGGCACCACCCAGCAGTTCACGGCCACCGGCACCTACAGCGATCAGTCCACTCAGGACCTCACCGGCACCGTGGTCTGGTCCAGCAGCGACGCCGCAGTCGCCAGCATCAGCAATGCCTCGGGCAGCAGCGGCTTGGCTTCGGCCCTGACGGAAGGCACGGCCACGATCACCGCCACCTCGGATGCGCTGTCGTCGACCGCCTCGCTGACGGTGACCGCGGCGACGCTGTCTCGCATCGACATCACGCCTTCGCAGCCGTCGATCCCGGTCGGCACCTCGCAGCAGTTCACCGCAACGGCGGTCTACACCGACAGCAGCACGCAGGATGTCAGCGGCACCGCCACCTGGGCTTCGAGCGACAGCAGCGTGCTCGAGGTGAGCAACAGCAGCGGCCAGCGCGGCTTTGCCGTGGCCAACAAGCTGGGCACCGCAACCGTCACCGCCAGCATCATGGGCGTGACCGGCAGCACCGTCGCCACCGTCAGCGACGCGACGCTGACCGCGATCCAGGTGACCCCGGCAAACCGCAGCCTGGCCAAGGGTTTCAGCCTGCAATACACGGCAGTCGGCACCTACAGCGACAACAGCACCCGCGACATCACCGCGCAGGTGACCTGGGCCTCCAGCAACACGGGCGTTGCCAGCATCAGCAATGCCGATGGCAGCCGCGGCCTGGCCACCGCCAGCATCACCCCCGGCACCGCCACCATCAGCGCGGCTTCGGGCAGCCGCACCGGTGCCACCAGTCTGACGGTGACCAACGTCACGCTGAGCTCGGTCACGGTCACGCCCACCAACCCGACCCTCGCGAAGGGCACCCAGCGCGCGCTCACCGCAACCGCCAATTTCTCCGACAGCTCGACGCAGGATGTGACCTCGCAGGCCAGCTGGTCGTCCTCGGACAGCACCAAGGCGACGGTCAGCGACACCGCCGGCAGCAAGGGTCTCGTGGTGGCGGTCGCCGTGGGCTCGAGCACGATCACCGCGGCGCTCAGCAATGCCGAACCGTCGTCGAAGAAATCCGGCACGACCAGCGTGACCGTGAACGCCGCCACCCTGAGCAGCATCCAGGTGACGCCGTCGACCGCCTCCGCCGCCAAGGGCACGCAGCAGGCCTTTGCAGCCAATGGCACCTACTCCGATGGCACGATGGCGGACATCACCACGACGGTGACCTGGAGCTCCTCCAGCACAGCGGTGGCGACCATCAGCAACACCTCGCCCAACAACGGCAAGGCGACCATCGCGGGCACGGGCACCACCACCATCTCCGCGGTCTTGAGCGGCATCACGGCGACCGCTTCGCTCACCGGCACCGCAGCGGTGTTGACCTCCATCGACGTGACCCCGAAAGCGCCCAGCGTCGCCGCCGGGCGCACGCAGCAGTTCGTTGCCACCGGCACGTACTCCGATGCCACCACGCAGGTCATCACGGCTGCGGTGACCTGGGTTTCTTCCAACACCGACGTGGCCACCATCAGCAATGCCGATGGCAGCCGCGGCCTGGCGAGTTCCACCACCAGCGGCACGACCGGCATCACCGCCGCGAGCGGCACCATCACCAGTGCAGCGGTGACGCTGAAGGTGACCAATGCCGTGCCGGTGTCGCTGGCGGCGACCCCTGCGAACCAGACCATCAGCAACAAGAGCACACAGCAGTTCACCGCGATGGAGACTTTCTCCGACGGCAGCGTGGTCGATCAGACCAAGGCTGTTAACTGGACCTCCAGCAACACGGCGGTCGTCGACATCAGCAATGCGACGGACAGCAAGGGTCTGGCGACGGCGAAAACGCAGGGCACGGTGACGATCACGGCGACGGACGCCTCGGTGACGCCGAACATCACCGTCAACACGACGCTGACCGTGGGCCCCGCCGAGCTGCAGAGCATCGCGGTCACCACCAAGGCGGCCTCGTTGCCGGCCGGCTACAAGGTGCAATACACCGCAACCGGCAGCTACACGGATGGCTCGACGCAGGACATCACCACCTCGGTGGCGTGGTCGACACTCAATACCGACGTCGCCACGGTCAGCGATGCCGCTGGCAGCAAGGGCATGGTGACGACCGTGGCCCTGGGCAGCACCTCGGTGCGCGCCACCTTTAGCGGACTCAATGGCAGCGCGACGATCACGGTCAACGATGCGACCCTGACCAGCATCACGGTGACACCGGCGGGCCGGAGTGTGGGTGGCGGCGATACGGTGCAATACACCGCGCTCGCCAACTTCAGCAACGGCACGACGTTCGACATCACCAAGCAGGTTCTCTGGGATTCCAGCAACGACACCGCCGCGACGATTGACCAGAATGGCCTGGCGACGGGCGCCACCGGCGGGGCCAGCGTCTTTGGCGGCACGACGACCATCCGGGCGACGAAGGGCACCGTGATGGGCAGCGTGACACTCACGCGAAGCCCGGGGCCATAAGCAGCACCCTCGCTTTAAGTTTTACTTTGCGTCACACAGACCCCGCGCATGCGGGGTCTGTGCGTTTTGGCCCGAGGTTTGCTGAGCGGCATTGACTCGACCGCATGGCGCGGGCAAGGTCGGACAAATCCCAAGGATCAACCCCATGCAACAAGCCCAATGGCTGGGTCACCCCCGTGGCCTGGCAACGCTGTTCTTCACCGAAATGTGGGAGCGTTTCAGCTACTACGGCATGCGCGCCATCCTGGTGCTGGCGATGGTGGCGATGGTCGAGGGCGAAAACCCCGGGCTCGGCATCAGCAAGGAATCGGCGCTTGCCATCTACGGCCTCTACACCGCCTCGGTGTATCTCAGCGGCCTGCCCGGCGGGTGGATCGCCGACCGGCTGATCGGCCAGCGCAGCGCGGTGTTCTGGGGCGGCGTGGTCATCGCCACCGGCCACTTCACGATGGCGCTCAACACCCAGGCGACGTTCTTCATCGGACTGGTGCTGATCGCACTCGGCACCGGTCTGCTCAAGCCCAATGTCAGCGCGCTGGTGGGCGGGCTCTACGCCGATGCCGAATCGGCCCGCAAGGATGCCGGCTATTCGCTGTTCTACATGGGCATCAACCTCGGCTCCTTCATCGGCAAGCTGCTTTGCGGCTGGCTGGGCGAAAAGGTGGGCTGGCACTGGGGCTTCGGCGCGGCCGGCGTGTTCATGGTGGCGGGGCTGATCCAGTACAAACTCACCGAGCACCATCTGGGCAGCATCGGCCTCAGCGCCGTCAGCAGCGGCGACGCCGCCAGCGATGCGAGAACCCGGCGCTGGGGATGGACGGCCGTGGGCCTCTTCGCGGCGGGTGCGGTGGCGGTGATCGCGGCGGCCCTGATGGGCGTGCTGCTGCTCAACCCGCTGGCGATCGCGCAAAGCTCCGGCGTGTTCATCGTGCTGCTGGCGGCGGGCTGCTTCGGCTGGCTGCTGATGTTCGGGGGCCTGACGGCCATCGAGCGCAAGCGGGTGATGGTGGTGATGGTGTTGTTCGTCGGCGCTGCTTTGTTCTGGAGTGGCTTCGAGCAGGCGGGTTCGAGCTTCACGCTGTTCGCCAAGGAGCACACGGACCGCGTGGTCTGGGGCTGGGAGATGCCGGCCTCGTGGATCCAGGCCGTCAACCCGCTGCTCATCGTCATCCTCTCGCCGTTCTTCGCCGCACTCTGGGTGCACCTCGGCAAGCGCAATCTCAACCCTTCGACGCCGCTCAAGTTCGCGCTCGGGCTGCTGCAACTCTCGATCGGCTTCGCGGTGCTGGCCTGGGCGTCGGTGTATGTGGCGGCGGGCGAGAAGGTGGCACCGGCCTGGCTGCTGCTGACCTATCTGTTTCACACGATGGGCGAGCTGTGCCTCTCGCCGGTGGGCCTCGCCGCCGTCAACAAGCTCTCGCCCGCCCGCTACCAGGGGATGATGTTCGGCATGTGGTTCACCGCCTCCGCACTCGGCAAGCTGATTGCCGGGCTGCTGGCCGGACACCTGGCGCAGGACGACGTGGCCGGCATGTCGTCGCGTTTCCAGTTCGTGTTCTTCACCGCCGCCGGTGCGGGCATTTTCATGCTGCTGCTCGCGAAGCCCGTACAGCGGCTGATGGGCGACGTGAAATGAGCCTGGCGTACGCAACCTTTCGCCGCACATCGACATCACACACCGTTCAAACAGAATCGATCACCAAGGGAGTTTTCATGACCAAGCACCTGCTCGTTCCCGCCGCCGCCGCGCTGCTCGCGCTCGCGGCCTGCGGCAAGAACAACCAAGCGGCCCCGGCCGCAGCAGCGACCACCGCTACCGCGCCCACGGCGGCGGATGCCGATGCCTTCATCGCCAAATACAACGATGAGTACCGCAAGATGTATCCCGACATCGTCGCGGCGCAGTGGGTGCAGTCCAACTTCATCACCGACGACACCCAGCTGCTCGCCAGCCGTGCCAACGAGCGCTCGCTGGGCTTTGCCGCCGAGATCAGCCAGGCCGCCAAGCCCTTCTATGCGTTGAAGGATCTGAAACCGGAAACCGCCCGCGCGCTGACGCTGATCCGCGTCGGCGCCGCCGCACCGGAGGATGCAGCCGAGCGCGAGGAAGTCGCCAAGCTGGCTTCCAAGATGGAAGCGAACTACGGCACCGGCAAGTGGTGCCACAAGACCGCCAGCGGCAACGAGGAGTGCCTGACGCTGCCGGAGATCGAGAAGATCGTCGACAACACCGAACTCGAGAACACCCCGGCCCAGATCGCCGAAGCCTGGGCCGGCTGGCACGCCACCGCCCGGCCCATCCGCAAGGACTACGTGCGCTTCATCGAGCTGCAAAATCACGCCGCCGCAGCGAGCGGCTACAAGGACATGGGCGAGATGTGGCGTGCTGGCTACGACATGACGCCGGCCGAGTTCTCGGCCGAAACCGAGCGCCTCTGGAGCCAGGTGAAGCCGCTGTACGATGCGCTGCACTGCGCCGTGCGCACCAAGCTCAATGCCAAGTACGGCGATGCGGTGGTGCCCAGGAACGGGCTGATCCCCGCGCATCTGCTCGGCAACATGTGGGCGCAGCAGTGGGGCAATCTCTATCCGCTGATGGAGCCGTATCAGGGTGTCTCCAACCTCGACGTGACCGGCGCGCTCAAGGCGCAGCGCGATGCGGAACTGAAGAAGCTGATGGCCGCCTTCAAGGGCAAGCCGACGCCGAAGGACATCGCCGAGATGGAACACAAGGCAGACAGCGTGATAAGCGTGAAGATGGCGAAGACGGCGGAGGATTTCTACACCTCGCTGGGTTTCCCGGCGCTGCCCGCGAGCTTCTACGAAAAGAGCCTGCTGACGCAGCCGCGCGACCGCGACGTGGTCTGCCATGCCTCGGCGTGGGATCTCAATCTCGTTGGCGACGTGCGCATCAAGCAGTGCATCGAACCCACCGAAGACCAGCTCACCACCATCCACCACGAGCAGGGGCACATCTATTACTTCCTGATGTACAACGCGCTCGCGCCGATCTTCCAGAATGGCGCGCACGATGGCTTCCACGAGGCCATCGGCGATACCGTCGCGCTCTCGCTGACCCCGGCGCATCTGGAGAAGATCGGCCTGGTGAAAGGCGTGAAGATCGACGAGAAGTCGACCATCAATTCGCAGATGAAGCTGGCGCTGGACAAGATCACCTTCCTGCCCTGGGGCAAGCTGGTGGATCAGTGGCGCTGGAAAGTCATGAACGGTGAGATCAAGCCCGCCGACTACAACGCCGGCTGGTGGAAGCTGCGCGCCGACTACCAGGGCGTGTCGCCGCCGCTGGCGCGCACCGAGGAAGACTTTGATCCGGGGGCCAAGTATCACATCCCCGGCAACACGCCCTACACGCGCTACTTCCTGTCGTTCGTCTTGCAGTTCCAGTTCCAGAAGGCGCTGTGCGACGCGGCCGGCTTCAAGGGGCCGCTCAACGAG
This sequence comes from Stagnimonas sp., assembly GCA_030652575.1. Taxonomy (GTDB): domain Bacteria; phylum Pseudomonadota; class Gammaproteobacteria; order Nevskiales; family Nevskiaceae; genus Stagnimonas. Next base: position 15,660 of record JAUSQI010000091.1, read on the forward strand.
TGCGACATCTACGGCAACAAGGCGGCGGGCGAGAAGTTCATGGCCATGCTCAAACAGGGTGCCTCGGCGCCCTGGCAGGACACGCTGGAAAAGCTGACCGGCACCCGGCAGATGGACGCCTCGGCGATCATCGAGTACTTCACGCCGCTGATGGGTTACCTCAAGCAGCAGAACGAGGGCCAGAGCTGCGGCTGGAGCGAGGCCGCCGCACCGGCTGCGTGAAGAATCCCTGATCGTGGATTGCGCATTCAAAGCCCGGCACGGTCACGACCTGCCGGGCTTTTTTGTGGATGCAACCGGCCTGTGACAACCTGCAGGCGAGGCTTCTAAACTGAACACCATGCGACCTGCCCCTGCCGAGTTTGCCGCCATCCGCGCCACCCTCGCGGAAAGCCCCTTGTTTTCCGACCTCGCAGGCTTTGCGCTCGACACCCTCGCCAGCTGCGCCGACTGCGTGACGGTGCGCGGTGGCGAGGCGCTGTTCACCATCGGCGACGAGCCGAAGGCGCTGTACTTGGTCGCGGCCGGGCGACTGCATGCCGTGCTGCCCAATGGCCAGATCACCGGGCACATCGGTCGTCTGGAGCCCATCGGCGAGATCGGCGTGCTCTCCGGCGAGCCTCGCGGGGCAACGATCATCGCAAGACGCGACAGCCTGCTGTATCGCTTCAGCCGCGAGAGCTTTCATGCTTTCGTGCTCGATCATCCCGCGGCACTGCTCGCGATCAGCAAGGTATTGATCGCCCGCCTGCGCCAGAACGCGCGTGACGCCAAGCTGCAAAACCTGCGGCAAACCCGCACCTTTGCCGTGATCGCGGGCGATGCCTCGATGTCGACGGCCACACTCGTCGGCTCGCTGTGTCGCGAGTTTTCGCCCTTCGGCAAGGTCGCGCGCATCGATGCCGCCAGCATCGATGCCGCCCTGGGCACGGGCATTTCGGAAACGCCCTGCACAACGGGGCCGGCCGATTCGCGATTGCTCGAATGGCTGAGCCGGCTCGAAGCCAGTCACGACTATCTCGTCTTCGATGCCAACGGCAGCGCGGCCTGGCAGCAGCGCGCCCTGCACCAGGCGGACCGTGTGCTGGTGCTGGGCCGTGCGCACCAGCTGCCAGATGCCGCCCATGCCGCCGCCTTGCAGTCGCAGCAATTGCGCGCGCCGGTGGATGTGGTGCTGCTGCACACCCACAGTGCCGCCGCCTGCCTCGCCTGGCGTCAGGCCTATCGAGCCCAAGGACACTACTACCTGCGACCCGAGCACACCGGCGACATCGCCAGCATCGCCCGGCAACTGACGGGGCGCGGCCTGGGCGTGGTGCTGGGCGGTGGCGGCGCGCGCGGCTTTGCCCACGTGGGTCTGCTGCGGGCACTGGACGAGCTGGCGCTGCCGATCGACCTCATCGGCGGTACCAGCATGGGCGGCTTCATCGCTGCACTGCATGCCTTCGGCTACGACTGGCGCAGCATCAGTGAGGTGCTGCGCGAAACCTTCGTGAAGCGCAATCTGCTCAACGATTACATGTTCCCGCGGGTGGCCCTGATCGAGGGCAAGAAGCTGCACCGGCGGCTGATCGATATCTTCGGTGTGACCCAGGCGGAGCAACTCGCCAAGCCTTTTTTCTGCGTCACCACCAATCTCACCAAGGGTGTCGCGATGGTCCACAGCGAGGGCCCGCTCGCCGACTGGATTGCCACCACCATGTGCATCCCCGGTGTGGCACCGCCGGTAGCCTACAAGGGCGATCTGCTCGCCGATGGCGCCGTCGTCAACAGCCTGCCCACCGATGTGATGCAGGCACTGGGGCGCGGGCCGATCATCGCCAGCGACGTCTCCACCGAAGGCAGCGTGGCCGCGCCCGGTGTCGAGGGGCCGGACTTCGAGGCGGTGTTCCGCAGCAATGGCGGTGCGAAGCGGGTGAACCTGATCGACATCCTGTTCCGGGTCTCCACACTTACCTCGGAATCCGGCGTGAAGGCGCGCGCGGCGCGCGCCGACCTGTACCTGCGCATGCCGGTAGGCAGCATCCACACTTTTGATTGGAAACTGCTCGAACAAATCGTCGACAAGGGTTACCGCCACGCGCTGGAGAAAGTCACGCCCGAACGCGCACTGTTTGCGCCGCTGTAACTCGCGATAACGCGGGGCACAAAAAAGCCGGGCCGATCTTTCAATCGGCCCGGCTTTTTGTTGCTGCTTCTTACTGCGCCGTGATCTTGAACTCCACGCGGCGGTTCTGTGCGCGACCTTCTTCCGTCTCGTTGCTGGCGACGGGGCTGAACTCGCCTTCGCCTTCGGCCGAGATGCGGGTGGCATCAACACCCTTGCCAACCAGATACACCATCACCGACTTGGCGCGGCGCTGCGACAGCTGCAGGTTGTACGACTGCGGACCGAGCGCATCGGTGTGACCGGTGACGAGCACCGTCACGGACGTCTGCGCCAGCAAACTCTCGGCGATGCCATCGAGCAAGGTCTTGGCACCTGCGGTCAGCTGGTCGGAATCGAACTCGAAGTTGACGTTCTGGAGTGCGACGGTCTGTTCGACCATGCAACCCACCACGTCCACCTTGAAGCTCGGCGGGGTGCCGGGGCACTTGTCGAGTTCGTTGAGCACGCCGTCACCGTCGAGATCCGGGTTGACGCCAGCAACAGGCGGCGGGCAGCCGGTGCCGTCGACGATGGTGCCTGCCGGGGTATCGGGGCACTGGTCGATGGTGTCGAGCACGCCGTCGCCGTCGGTGTCGGCCACTGCGGCCGGGCAACCGGTGGCATCCACGGCAGTGCCGGGCGGGGTGTTGGGGCAGAGATCGGAGGCGTCGACAACGCCATCGCCGTCGGAATCGACCGGCAGCACTGGTGCCGGGGCGCCATAGCCGAAGCCATAGACCAGACCGACGTTCACGCGCGGCTCGATGAAGACATCCTTGTTGCGGCCGGGTGCGCCGTCCTTGTTGAAGTCGGCCACACCGCGCACTTCAGCACGGTAGGAGAGCGACGGCATGAACGAGAAGTTGCCCATGAAGCCCGCACCGATGTTGGCGTAGGGCGCGATGGATTCGATCTTGCTGATGTCTTCGCGCAGCACGCCGCCACCAGCGAGCAGGAAGCTCGCGTACTTGTCGTTGCGCTGCATCACCAGCACATCGAGACCCAGGCCGTAGCTGAGGTCGGCCTTGTCGTCGACGCTGCGCGGCATGTAGGTGCCGAATGCGGTGGCTTCGAGATTGAGCGCTTCCGACACCGGCAGGCCATAGGCGAACTGCACACCGTAGGCGTCAACGTCTCCGTAACGCACCTTGTCGAGGTGCTGATAGCTGCCCATCGCGGCGACATACGATTTGCTGAAGTCGAAGTTCAGCGGTGCGGCTCCCGCTGCACCTCCCAAGGTGGCCAAAGTCAGCGCCATCACGATTTTTTTCATTTCGCGTCTCACAAGCTAGTGTGGTTATAAGTGTGTCTGACGGAGCACGGGCGCAAGCAACCCGGTGATCTGGCTGACATTAGTAAAGTTGCCTGCCCTGATACCGGGCAGAATAATCGAGTCCATCCCTGTTTCCCGAACTCTAGCAAGGAGCGCACCAGCTCGCACGCCGGTGCGATGCGCAATGTCCTTTTTCACACGTCCCACCTTGGCCGCGCTGCTGCTGGCCCCCGCATTTGCCATGGCCACTCCGCTGACCTACCCCGACACACCCCGCGGCCCTGTGGTCGATGACTACTTTGGCACCGCCGTCGCCGATCCCTATCGCTGGCTGGAGAATGTCGATGCACCGGCGACGCTCGCCTGGGTCAAGGGGCAGCAGGCGCTTGCCACGCCTTTTTTGGAAGCCTTGCCCGAACGGGCCGCGCTCAAACAGCGGCTGACGCAACTATGGAATTACGAGCGTCGCTCGCTGCCGCGCTTCGCGGCCGGGCAGCGTTTTTTCAGCAAGAACGACGGCCTGCAAAACCAGTCGGTGCTTTACGTGCAGACCGGCAAGGCAATCCCAAAGGTGCTGCTCGACCCCAATCTGCTCTCTGCCGACGGCACCACCGCGCTCACCAACTGGGAGCCCTCCTCGGACGGCAAGCGCATCGCCTACACGCTGGCGGAAGCGGGCTCGGACTGGGAGTCGATCCGCTTCCGCGATGTCGCCAGCGGCAAGGACGCCAGCGACGTGTTGAACCGGGTGAAGTTCACCGGGCTCGCCTGGACAGAAGACGGCAAGGGCATCCTGTATTCGCGCTACCCGGATGCACCCGCCGCCGCCAGCGCGGAGAAGGCCGACGAGACCTTCGAGAAGCTCGAAAACCATCGCCTGTATTACCACCGCCTCGGCACCGCACAGAGCGAGGATCTGCTGATCCACACGCCCGAGCAGCCCAGCTGGTTTGCCGGCGGCGGGCTCACCGACGATGGCCGCTATGCGCTGGTGCAGATCAACCAGGGCTCCGCCGACGGCAACCGCCTCTATGTGCACAACCTGCAAGACCCGCTGAAGCCGGTGTTCGGCGGCAAGCCGGTGGCCTTCCTGGGCGAGGATTTCAAGAGCCTGTTCCAGGTGGTCGGCAACGTCGGCCCGGTGCTGTACGTGCTGACCACGGACGGCGCACCGAACAAGCGCGTGATCGCCATCGACCTCGCCCAACCCGATGCCGCGCACTGGAAAGAGATCGTGCCCGAGGGCCGCGATGTCATCGAATCGGTGAGCCACGTCGGCGGCCAGTTGCTGGTCAAGCGCCTGCACGATGCCAGCTCGCAGCTCGCGCGCTACTCGCTGACGGGCAAGTTGCTGGGCAACGTCAAATTGCCGGGGCTCGGCGACGTCAACCTGATCGCCGGCAAGCCGGGCGATAGCAGCGCCTGGTTCCAGTTCACCAGCTTCAACCAGCCCGGCAGCCACTATCGGCTGCCGATGAAATCCGGCGTCGCGGTGCGCGCCTGGGGGCCGACGCTGCCATTCAAGCCCGAGGCCTACGTCACCGAGCAGGTCTTCTACGCGAGCAAGGACGGCACGCAGGTGCCGATGTTCATCAGCTACAAAAAAGGCCTGAAAAAGGACGGCAGCAACCCGACGCTGCTCTACGGCTACGGCGGCTTCAACATCTCGTTGCCGCCCGCGTTCTCACCGCAAAACCTGGCCTGGATGGAACGCGGTGGCATCTACGCGCAGCCCAACCTGCGCGGCGGTGCGGAGTACGGCGAAGACTGGCATCGCGCCGGCACCAAGGCGCAGAAGCAGAACGTCTTCGACGACTTCGCCTATGCCGCGCAAACGCTGATCGCGAAGGGTTACACCTCGGCCCGTCACCTCGGCATTTACGGCCGCTCCAACGGCGGCCTGTTGGTGGGTGCGACGCTCAACCAGCACCCGGAGCTGTTCGCCGCCGCCGTGCCCGGTGTCGGCGTGATGGACATGCTGCGCTTCCACCAGTTCACCATCGGTGCCGCCTGGCGCGACGACTACGGCAGCAGCGAAACCGCCGAGGGCTTCGCCTACATCTACCCTTACTCGCCGGTGCACAACGTCAAGCCCGGAGTGGCCTACCCGCCGACGCTGACGATCACCGCCGACCACGACGACCGCGTGGTGCCGGGGCATTCGTTCAAGTACGCGGCGGCTATGCAATGGGCCAACCGCGACAACCCCAACCCGCAGCTGATCCGCATCGAAGAGCGCGGCGGACACGGTGCCGGCAAGCCGGTGAGCAAGAAGATCGACGAAGTGGCCGACGTGCTGGCGTTTCTGGCGCACTACACGAAGTAGTCGAACGTCGCGCGGCTCTGCCATGCGGGCTGGGCGGGCCGTAAGCCCGCCCTGTGCCCCGGCACCGAGTGCCACTGGCACTCGGTGAAATCGCGTGACAAATGTCACGCAACCGCAATCACGCCTTGGCACCCTTGCGCACCGAATTAAACCCGCAACGGAATCAAGGGAGTCACGATGTCGAACAACGCCGTCAAAGCCGCGCTGCTAGCGGTTGCTGCGCTCAGCGCCACCGCCTGCGCCACCAAAGGCTCGTACATGGGCGCAGAGAAAGAAAAAGCCTACGACGCCGAACTGGCTGTCGCGCGCCTCACCGAAGTGGTCAACAACGACGACTTCATGGAGCTGCGCAAGGACAACACCATCTTCGTGTTCACCGATGCCAAGTCATACAAGATCTGGCTCAAGACCGACGAGATCCCCTTGCTGGTCACCAAGTTCCGCGTCGGCCCCAACGGCGAGAAAGCCAAGTACCAGCTGAGCAAGAACGAAACCAAGGCGATGGAAACCACGGTCGGTTTCAAGGGCGCCTCGCAGAAGATGTACGAAGGCGTGCTGGACGGCACCACCAAGGGCTTCTTCGGGTTCGTCTACACCGAAGTCGGCACCACTTACTTTGTGTTCGACAACTGGAATGCGCTGAAGGCCTTCAAGACCAACGGCGGCAAGCCTACCGGCTTCAGCGCTGCGGGCCCCAATGGCTCGACGGTGGTGTATGTCGGCGCCAGCAGCGAACCGGCGGAAGCCGCGAAGAAGTTCGCTGCGCTGCACGACGGCAAGTAAGTCATTCAAGAGTCAAGAAAGCCGCCTTCGGGCGGCTTTTCTTTTGGGTCCGCGCGCCGCCATTCTCGGCCGAAGCCTCAGCCGCCGTTCACGCAATGGAGAACAGCCTTGCTTCCTTTGCGCGAGAATCCGGTCATGACTGCCACGCCTGCTGACACCGCCCTGTTCGATGCCGTCGTCGCCTGGCGCGATCGCACGGCACATCCCGACCTGCGCGGACTGCCCGTGGTCAACGTGCCGGCGCTCAGCCGTGTGCGCAACGTCGTGCCGGAGGGCGCGGCGCGGCGCACGCTCGCCGCGGCCTACACGGCCAGCGTGCGCGTGTCGCAGCCCAAAGCCTTGTTGCGACAGGCCGGGGTCGAGTCGATCGAGGCGCTCCGCGCCAAGCCCTTGCCGGACTGCGATGCGCTCGCCCGCAAGACGGCGCGGCAAGCGGGCTGGCTGGCGGGCGGCTCCGGTGCGGCATTGGGCGTGGCGGGCGCGGCCGGCCTGGTGGCCGATGCGCCGGCGCTGATGCTGATCGCACTGCGCACGCTGGTGCGCATCGGTTACTGCTACGGCGAGCGGCCCTCGCCCACTTTGGTGGCGGCACTTTTCGCACTTGCCTCCGCCGATACCGAAGACGAAAAACGACTGGCCTGGCAAGCGGCACTGACCGCGCCCGCAGGGCAAGACTCGGCACCGGGTGTCAGCACGCCGGGCATTACCGATGCCGCCGTGCGCGATGGCCTGGAGCGTGCCGCCGAACGCGAGTTCGCCAAGCAGGCACTCACCGGCAGCCTGCAAAAGCTGTCTTCGACGATGGTGCAGCGGCTCGGCATGAAGAAGGCGGCCGGCCTGCTGCCCCTGGTCGGCGCGGTCGTCGGCGGCGCGGTCAACATCCGCTTTGTCTATCTGTTGTCGGAAGCCGCGCGCATGGCTTTTGCAGCACGCCGTTTCCGGCATGACGGCATGCCGCTGGAAAAACTCCTGGCACGCGCGCCTTTGCTGGCCGCTGCTCGGAAAGAACCGGTGCAACCCAAGAAGCCGGTGGTTCGCAAGGCCGCGACTGTCGCCGCCAAAACCAAGAGCGGCAAACCTACTCGTCGTCGCCCAGCCCGAGTTCCTTGATTTTTCGCGTCAGGGTGTTGCGACCCCAGCCCAGGCGTTTGGCAGCCTCGATGCGTTGACCCTTGGTGGCTTCGAGCGCGATCTCCAGCAGGGCGCGCTCGAAAGCGGGGGCGGCTTCGTCGAGCAGGCCGTCACGGCCTTTTTCCAGCTCGGCGCGGCCCCACTTTCGCAGCGCGGTGAGCCAATCCGAAGGCTCCTGCGCCGCTGCAACTGCGGACGCACCGACAAAGGCTGTCGCACCGGTGCCAAGCGTGCTGGCTGCAATCGCAGGCTCGGCACGGGCGGCAGTGTCGACCACCGCCAGGATTTCCGGCGGCAGATCCTGCAGGTGAATCTCGCGGCCGGGCGCCATCACGGTGAGCCAGCGGCAGGTGTTTTCCAGCTGGCGGACATTGCCCGGCCATTGATAGCCCGAAAGCGCGACCATCACCTCGGGCAAAGCCAGCTTGGGCTCGGTTTTCAGTTCTTCAGCGGCGCGGGCGAGAAAATGACGCATGAGTGGCGGCACGTCTTCGCGACGCTCGCGCAGTGCGGGTATGCGCACGCGGATGACGTTGAGACGGTGGAAAAGATCCTCGCGAAAGCGACCTTCGCTCACCAGCAAATCGAGATTCTGGTGCGTGGCGGCGACCACGCGCACATCCACCTTGATGGGCTGGGTGCCGCCGACGCGATAGAACTCGCCGTTCTGCAGCACGCGCAGCAGCCGGGTCTGCAAGTCGGCCGGCATGTCGCCGATTTCATCAAGAAACAGGGTGCCGCCATCGGCCTGCTCGAAGCGGCCCTTGCGCAGCGTGGCCGCTCCGGTGAAGGCGCCGCGCTCATGGCCGAAGAACTCCGACTCCAGCAGATCCTTGGGGATGGCCGCGGTGTTGATGGCGATGAAGGGCCGGCTGGCGCGCGGCGAGGTCTCGTGCAGGGCGCTTGCCACCAGTTCCTTGCCGGTGCCGGACTCGCCGGTGACCATCACCGTGATGTTGCTTTGCGCCAGACGGCCGATGGCGCGGAATACATCCTGCATCGCCGGCGCCTCGCCGATGATGGCGGCGGTGGGCGGCGGCACCGGCGGGGCGGAGGCCAGGCTGCGCGGCTTGGCGGCGCGGCGCACCAGCGTTGCGGCAGCATCGAGATCGAACGGCTTGGGCAGATACTCGAACGCGCCACCCTTGTAGCTGGCCACGGCGGCGTCGAGGTCGGAATGCGCCGTCATGATGATGACCGGCAGCGTCGGCCACTTGGCGCGCACCCGTTCGAGCAGCGCCAGACCGTCGATGCCCGGCATGCGGATGTCAGAGACCAGCACGTCCGGCTGCTCGTCGATCAGCGCATCGAGCAGTTCCGTAGAGCCCTCGAACGCGCGCACGGCCATGCCGTCGCGCGCGAGTGATTTTTCAAGCACCCAGCGGATCGACTCGTCATCGTCCACCACCCAGACCACGATGGCGGGACGCGCCTCGATGACTGAAATGTTCATTCCACGCCCTTGGCCTTCGCCCGTTCATCCACCTGCACAAACGGCAGGTAGATGGAAAAAATGGTTTGCCCCGGACGGCTTGCGCATTCGATCAACCCTCCGTGGCTGTGGATCAAGACCTGAGCAATGGGCAGGCCAAGTCCGGTGCCTTCGGGGCGTGTGGTCACCATCGGGTAGAAGATTTTCTCCATCATCTCGGGCGCGATGCCGGTGCCGGTGTCTTCGATGTCGATCTGTGCCACCAGCTTGTGGCGGTGCCCTGCCAGCGTGAACTGCCGCCGCGTGCGCGTGCGCAGCAGCAAGGTGCCGGCGTTGCCCTCCAGCGCCTGCAGGGCATTGCGGGCAACGTTGAGCACGGCCTGGATCAGCTGTTCGCGGTCGGCGAACACATCCGGTATCGAGGGGTCGTAATCGCGCAGCACGGTGACGTTGGCCTGACCCTCGGCCTGCGCAAGCTGCCGCACGTGCTCGATCACTTCGTGGATGTTCAGCGCCACCTTCTGCGGCAGCCGGTTGGGGCCGAGCATGCGGTTGACGAGGTTTTGCAGGCGATCGGCCTCCTTGATGATGACCTGCGTGTATTCGCGATGTTCACTGTCTGGGAACTCACGTTCCAGCAACTGCGCCGCGCCGCGGATGCCGCCAAGCGGATTCTTGATCTCGTGCGCCAGGCCGCGAATCATCGCGCGGCTGGCCTGATGCTGGGCCGAGACCATCTCGTCGCGCGAGATGCGCAGATGGCGATCCAGCGGCAGCAGCTCCATCAAAAGCCCGCGCAGCTTGCCGTCCTGAAACGGCGTAACGGTCCAATCCACCGTCAAGGGCGGATGACCGGTGTGTACGAGGCGGGTCTCCCGTTCGATGAAGCCGGCAAACAATCCGACGGCTTGCTTGAGACGGGCCTCGTGCATTTGAAAATGCGGGATGGCCTGCAACAGAGGCTCGTTGAGCGCATGTTTGCGACCGACGCCAAACAGGCTTTCCGCGGCGAAATTGAGCCCCGCGATATTGAGCTGCTGATCCACGCAGATGACGGCCGACGTCAGGCCATCGAGCAAGGTTTCGGCCTTGACCTTCAGAGTTTTGGATCGGGGGAGCAGCGCCATGCCCAAGTCTCGCAAAACTCACACCAGTTTGGGGCTTTTAACGCCCCTCAAACGAGCATGAATGCTCTATATTTACGCTTCATCCGCCCTCAAATGGTGCTTAACGCGCCGTCGGTGGTTTGGAATGAAACGTTACCGGTGGTGCGCGCATCAGCTCCTTGCCGGTGGCGTCGAGCACAGCTGCCGTCACGCTGTGTTCGCCGCGTTCAATCCCGTTGAAGGTCATGCTGGTTGCAGCGATGGGCCGGGCGTTTTTTGCAGCGCCGTCCAGATAAAAAATCACCCCCGCACCCACGGGCAGCGCGGGGGAGACCGATACCGCAACATTCACCACGCCCTGCGGGTCGCGAAAAATCTCGTCCTGCACCGGAGCGAGGATGCGCACGTCCTTCACCGCAGCAGTCGGCACAGCCGGTTTGGCATCGGCATCCAAAGGCGAGAGCGGCAAGGCCTTGTTGCCGGCACGATTGGAATACGTCTGGATTTCAGGCAAGGCTGCCGGCTTTGCATCCTTGCTGGGCGGCTGACCGCCGTAATGGATCACGCCGTCTTTATCCACCCAGCGATAGACGCTATCGGCCGCAAACACCGAAACGGCAGAAAAAACCAAGACTGAAGCGAGGGCAGTGCGCATGGCCTGAAGACTAGCGATTCGGCCGTGCGGCCGCAATCCAAGTCATGGGTCGGCTTGACCACAACAGCACACTCATGAAACGGCTAAAGTTTCAGCACTGCACAGCGGGGAAACGACTATGAAATTGCGTCTGGTCTGGGGCTTTTTGGGCTGTGCATTGTGGAGCGCCATGTTGATCGGCGCGCCGGGTCGTGCAGAGGCAGAGGTAGACAGCGGTATCGCCAGTTGCCGGTTGGGGTGCGACCAGGCATTGGCGGTGTGCGAACGCAAGCTCGGGCCCAGCGGCAAATGCCCGCAGCGTCGCTCGGCGTGCAGTGACCAATGCGCCAAGAGTGGTCAAGGCGATCTGCGCCAGACCCCGAAGAAGAAGCCGGACCTTTGCATACAACGCTGCGATCTCAACCGCAGCAGCTGCGAATCCGCCAATCCGCCGGATGTCGACTACTGCGCGGCGGGTCAGAAAAGCTGCATGCAGCGTTGCAATTAATGCCAAAAAAAAGCCCCACCGAAGTGGGGTTTTTTCAACGCAGACGTCAACCTTACAACGAGTAATACATCTCGAACTCGACCGGGTGCGTGGTCATGCGGAACTTGGTCACTTCCTGCATCTTGAGCTCGATGTAGGCATCGATCACTTCGTCCGTGAACACACCGCCCTTCTTCAGGAACTCGCGGTTCTTGTCGAGGCTCTCCAGTGCCATATCCAGGCTGTGGCAGACGCGCGGAATCTTGGCGTCTTCCTCGGGCGGGAGATGGTAGAGATCCTTGTCGGACGGCTCGCCCGGATGGATCTTGTTCTGGATGCCGTCGAGGCCCGCCATCATCATCGCTGCGAAGGCGAGATAGGGGTTGGCCGACGAGTCGGGGAAGCGCACTTCGATGCGGCGGCCCTTGGGGTTGGCGATATACGGAATGCGGATCGAAGCCGAGCGGTTGCGGGCCGAGTAGGCCAGCATCACGGGCGCTTCAAACCCAGGGACCAGACGCTTGTAGCTGTTGGTGCCGGGGTTGGTGAAGGCGTTGATCGTCTTCGCGTGCTTCAAGATGCCGCCGATGTAGAACAGCGCCAACTCGGAGAGACCGCCGTAGTTGCCGTCCGGACCGGTGAACAGGTTCTTGCCGTCCTTCGCCAACGACTGGTGGACATGCATGCCGCTGCCGTTGTCGCCAACGATGGGCTTGGGCATGAAGGTCGCCGTCTTGCCGAACTGGTGCGCCACGTTCTGCACGACGTATTTGAGCTTCAGCACTTCGTCGGCTTTTTTCACCAGCGTGCCGAACTTCACACCGATTTCGCACTGGCCGCCAGTGGCGACTTCGTGGTGATGCACCTCGGTCATGATGCCGACTTCTTCCAGCGTGGTGCACATGGCACTGCGGATGTCCTGCAGGGCATCGACCGGCGGCACGGGGAAGTAACCACCCTTCAGGCCCGGACGGTGGCCGGTGTTGCCATGCTCGTAGGCCTTGCCGGAGTTCCACACCGCGTTCTCGGCGTCGATCTCGACGAAGCAGCCCTTGAGGCCGGAGTCGAAACGCACGCTGTCGAAGATGAAGAACTCGTTCTCAGGGCCGAAGTAAGCGGTGTCGGCGATGCCGGTGCTCTTCAGATATTCCTCGGCGCGCTTGGCGATCGAGCGCGGGTCGCGCGAGTAGCCCTGGCCGGTGGCGGGCTCAAGCACATCGCAGGTAATCACCAGCGTCACGTCTTCAAAGAACGGGTCGATGAAGGCGGTGGAGGCATCCGGCATGAGGATCATGTCGGACTCGTTGATGCCTTTCCAACCGGCAATCGAGGAGCCATCGAACATCTTGCCGTCCTGGAACAGTTCGGCGTCGATGGTGTGGCTCGGCACGGTGACGTGCTGCTCCTTGCCCTTGGTGTCGCAAAAGCGGAAGTCCACAAACTTGACTTCCTTGTCTTTGATGATCTTGAGAACGTCTGAACCCGACATCGGTAATCTCCTGCTGGGGTTGATGAATCGTCTAGTGAGCTGCTTGAGGATAAAGGGCGAAATCGCTGGCCGCTTCAGGCCGCTTTAATCTGGCATCGCTCTATTCCTTGAGCGATGCCCTGTTTTGATGCAGCAACCATGCCACAAGCCTCGTGCCGCGTGCACAAAAAAGGGCCGTTGAGCTGCCCACAACAAGTCTAGCGACAAGCCTCAGAGCAAGAAAGGCGCTGATGAGCTGCCGACCTTGTAGACGCGTGACAGCCCCGATCCGCAGCGCCAATTTTCATTTGTCGTTGTGCGCAGACGCTTTGCGGTCAGGCACGCTGGCTGATTCGTCACCCACTTCTGCCGTGACCTGCCCGCCTGACAGGCAGGTTTTCATGAACGCCATGCGGTCATCGCCTCTCAGGGCTTTCTGCTTCGCGTCGGCGGCGCAATCGGTCATCCGCTGCTGCTGGGCCAGTTGTTTTTCTGAGAACTGCTTTTTGGGTTGCGCGTCAGCGGCCAGCACCCCGCCGACCATCGAAGCGGCAAGTGTGAAAGCGGCAAACATCCTGGACTTCCGCATCTGCCTTCTCCCTTATGTTGTCACCCGACTCAGTGCATTCGAGAAGACGCGTCCGGGCTAGCGCCGCGCCATGAAAGCGACCCGCTCGAACAAATGCACGTCGGCCTCGTTCTTCAGCAGTGCGCCGTAGAGCGGCGGCAGGGTTTTCTTGGTGGCGGTTTCGCGCAGGGCATCTACGGGGATGTCCTCGGCCACCAAGAGCTTCAGCCAATCCAGCAACTCCGAGGTCGAGGGCTTTTTCTTCAGGCCCTGAATCTCGCGCAAGCCGAAGAACACCTGCATGGCTTCATTGATAAGCATCTTCTTCAAGCCGGGAAAGTGGACGTCGACGATCTTCTGCATCGTCTCCTTGTCCGGGAACTTGATGTAGTGGAAAAAACAGCGGCGCAGGAAGGCGTCCGGCAGTT
>JAUSQI010000101.1 GCA_030652575.1 Stagnimonas sp.
CACCATCTACCGACCCGGCATCCATGCGGTGCTGCGCCACCCGCGCATGACGCTCATCATTGCGTGCCGTGACCATGCCGCCGACCATCGGTGCGGCGATGCGCTGCATCACCTCGCTGCCGGTGCCCGCCCCCCAGAACAGCGGCAAGAGCCCCGCGATGATGACCGCGACGGTCATCGCCTTCGGACGCACGCGCAGCACAGCACCCTCGACGATGGCGTCTTCGAGATCAGCCACGGTTTTCATGCGGCCTTGCTGCTCGCGTTCGGCGATGGCCTGTTGCAGATAGATCAGCATGATGACCCCGAACTCCGCCGCCACGCCCGCCAGCGCGATGAAACCGACACCGCTGGCCACCGACAGGTTGTGACCGAGGCCGAAGATCAGCCACAGCCCGCCGACCAGGGCGAAAGGCAGTGTGGCCATGATGAGCAGCGCCTCGCCGAAGTTGCGGAAGGTGAGATAGAGCAGCAGCAGGATGATGGCGAGCGTGAACGGCACCACCAGCTTCAGCCGCTGGCTGGCGCGCTCCAGATACTCGAACTGCCCCGACCAGTTGATGGAATAGCCCGCTGGCAGTTGCACCTGTTCGGCCACCACGCGCTTGGCCTCCGCCACATAGCCGCCGAGGTCGCGCCCGCGAATATCCACATACACCCAGCCATTGGGCCGCGAGTTCTCGGATTTAATCATTGGCGGGCCGTCCACGATCTTCACTTCGGCGATCTGGCCGAGGGTCACGGTCGCGCCCTGCATGGTGACGATGGGCAGCTCGCGCAGGTCGGTGAGCGAATCGCGCAGTTCGCGCGGATAGCGCAGGTTGATGGGAAAGCGTTGCAGGCCCTCGACGGTCTCGCCAATGTTCTCGCCGCCGATGGCGAGTGCGACGATGCGCTGCACGTCGGCAATCGAGAGACCCAGCCGCGCGGCGGCGATGCGATCTGGCTCGATGTCGATGTAGCGCCCGCCAGAGACGCGCTCAGAGAACGCCGAGGACGTGCCGGGGATGTCCTTCACCGCACGCTCCACCTCCGCACCCAGCCGCTCGATCACGGCGAGGTCTGGCCCGCCGATCTTGATGCCCACTGGCGACTTGATGCCGGTGGCGAGCATGTCGATACGGTTGCGGATGGGGTTGACCCAGACATTGCCCATACCGGGAATCTTCAGGGCTGCGTCCATTTCCTCAATCAGTTTTTCAGTGGTGAGACCAGCGCGCCATTCGGATTTCGGCTTGAGCTGCACCGTGGTCTCGATCATTTCCAGCGGCGCGGGGTCAGTCGCCGTTTCGGCGCGGCCGATCTTGCCGAACACGCGATGCACCTCCGGGAAGGTTTTGAGAATCCGGTCGGTCTGCTGGAGGATTTCCGCGCCCTTGCCAACCGCCAGCCCCGGCAACGCGGTGGGCATGTAGAGCAGATCGCCCTCATCCAGCGGCGGCATGAACTCGCTGCCAAGCTTCATGGCGGGCCACACTGACAAGCCCAACGCGATGACCGCAATGATGAGCGTCATGCGCGGGTGGCGCAGCACCGCATGGATGCCGGGTCGGTAGATGGTGATGAGAAAACGGTTGAGCGGATTCTTCTGCTCGTCCTGAATCTTGCCGCGAATGAACCAGAACATCAGCACGGGGATCAGCGTCACCGACAGGCCCGCTGCCGCTGCCATTGCGTAGGTCTTGGTGTAGGCAAGCGGCGCGAACAAGCGACCCTCCTGCGCCTGCAAGGTGAACACCGGCACGAAGCTGAGCGTGATGATAAGCAGCGAGAAGAACAGCGCCGGGCCGACTTCGGCGGCGGCATCGGCCATCACTTTCAGGCGCTCTGCACCCTCCGGGTCGCGTCCCTCGTTTTCATGCTTGTAGTGTTCGAGTTTCTTGTGCGCGTTCTCGATCATCACCACCGCCGCGTCCACCATTGCACCGATGGCAATGGCGATGCCGCCGAGCGACATGATGTTGGCGTTGATGCCCTGCGCCTTCATCACCGAGAAGGCGATGAGGATGCCGAGCGGCAGGGTGAGGATGGCCACCAGGGCCGAGCGCAGATGGAACAAGAACAGCACGCAAATCAGCGCGACGACGATGAACTCTTCCACCAGTTTGGTGGTGAGATTGTCCACCGCGCGATTGATGAGCGCGGAGCGGTCGTAGGTCTCGACGATCTCGACACCTTCCGGCAGGCTCGCCTTCAGCGTTTCCAGCTTGACCTTGACCGCCGCGATGGTGCTGGCGGCATTGGTGCCGGAGCGCAGCACGATGACGCCACCCACCACTTCGCCTTCGCCATCCAATTCTGCGATGCCGCGCCGGGTTTCGGGGCCGAGCTGGATGGTCGCCACGTCGCGCAGCAGGATCGGCGTGCCGTTGTCGCCCAGACCCACCGGGATGCTGCGGAAGTCATCGAGCGTCTTCAAATAGCCGCGCGCGCGCACCATGTATTCGGCTTCGGCTAGTTCCAGCACCGAGCCGCCGGTTTCGCCGTTGGCGTCCTGCACGGCTTTCATCACGGTCTCGACCGGCAGCTTGAAGGCGCGCAGCCGTGAAGGGTCGAGCACGATCTGATACTGCTTGTTGAAGCCGCCGAGCGTCGCGACTTCGGCCACATTGGGCACGGTCTTCAGCTCGTATTTCAGGAACCAATCCTGGAGCGCGCGGAGCTGGCTGATGTCGTTCTTGCCGGTTCGATCCACCAGCGCGTATTCGTAAATCCAGCCGACGCCGGTGGCATCCGGCCCCAGTGCGGCGCGGGCATTGGTAGGCAAGCGGCCCTGCACCTGCGAGAGATATTCCAGCACGCGCGAGCGTGCCCAGTAGAGGTCCACACCGTCCTCGAACAGGATGTAGACGAAGCTCTCGCCAAACAGCGAGTAGCCACGCACGGTCTTGGCGTAGGGCACCGAGAGCATGGTGGTAGTGAGCGGATAGGTGACCTGATCCTCCACCACCTGCGGAGCCTGGCCCGGATAGGTGGTGCGGATGATGACCTGGGTATCGCTCAGATCCGGCAGCGCATCGAGCGGCGTGGTGAGCGCGGAGTGCGCGCCCCACACCGAGAGCATCACCGCGACCAGCAGCACGAGGAAACGGTTATGGATGCTCCAATGAATGAGCTTGGCGATCATGGGGTCTGCTCCGCCATCGGACGCTCGCCAGCGGGCTCACCAGGGTGCATCTCTTTGTGCGCCTCTTCGGACATGCCTTCCATATCGCTCATGCCCTTCATGTCCTGCATCGCGGGCTGCATGGAATCTCCCATTGCTTCTCCCATCGAGCCCTTCATGTCGGACATTCCCTCCATGCCTTCCGCCATACCCGCGCCAGCGCCCAGGCGTTGATAGGCACCGAGCAGACTGGCCTCGGAGTCGATGAGAAACTGCCCGGACACCACAACGTTCTGTCCGGCTTCGAGGCCCGAAAGAATCATCGTTTCGCCGTTGCGCTCCGGGCCGGTCGTCACCGCCGCCGGGCGATAGCGGCCCGCCGCCTCGGCCACCATCACCACCGTGCGCTCGCCGGTGCGGATCACCGCCTCGCTCGGCACCAGCAACACATCCTGCTTACCACCGCCGAACAGACTCACGTCGGCAAACATGCCGGGCCGCAGCGCGCCGTCGGCGTTGTCGAACACCAGTCGCGCGCGCAGCGTGCGGGTGCCGGTGTCGAGCTGTGGGTAGAGATAGTCCACCGTGCCCTCGAAAACCTTGCCCGGCAGTGATTTGAGCCGCGCCTCCGCGCTCTTGCCCTCGGCGATCCAGCCCGTCTGCACTTCAGGGATTTCGACGTTGATCCATACCTGGCTCAGGTCCGCGAGCTTCATCAGCGGCATACCCGGTTCCAGCTGCGCGCCCTCGCGCGCCATCAGCTCCACCACGAAGCCGCTGGCGGGCGAGAACACACCGGACTGGCTGCCCGCGCCCGCGCCGCCACCGAGCAGCCGTAGCCGCTGCTGACTGGCCTTGGCGAGCGCAGCATCGCCGGAGTCCTGCGCCAGCTTCAGCTCTTGTTTGGCCGCGAACAGATCGGGCGAATACAGCGCGGCCAGCCGCTGGCCCTTTTTCACCGGGTCGCCTTCGGCGCGCACATCGAGCCGTTCGATCCAGCCCGCCGTGCGCGACTGCACCACCACAATGCGGCGCTCGTCGAGCGCGACGCTGCCGACTGCTTCCACACGCTGGAAGAACGTGCCGAGGGTGGCCTGAGCCACGCGCACGCCGAGGTTCTGCGCCATGCGCGGGTCGATCACCACCACCGTGCCGCCGCCCATGCTGCCGGACTCGTCGGCGTATTTGGGCACCAGCTGCATGTCCATGAAAGGCGACTTGCCCGGCGCGTCGAACTTCTGGGTGGGCACCATCGGGTCATACCAGTAGAGGACTTTCTTCTCCTCGCTGGACATCGCCATGCCGTCAGACATGGCAGCAGCGGGCGCTTCCTCGCGTTTGGTGAGCTTCATGCCGCAGATCGGGCAGTTGCCGGGCTCGCCCTGCTTCACCTGCGGGTGCATCGCGCAGGTGTAGTAGGTCTTGCCTTCGGCGGTCATGCGCTTTTCGAGCTTGTGCTTGTGGGGTGCGTCTGGCTGGGCCAGCCACCAGCCACCACCGGCAGCAGCGAGGGTGATGACGGTGAGCACCGCGATGGTTTTGGTTTTCATGGTCGTCTTCCTAATCAGGGTGCGAAGTAGCGCAGCTGCAATTGGTGCTTTGCAGAATCGAGTTGCAGGTCGAGCTTCTGCATGGCGAGTTCGAGCGCCATGCGGCGGGCATCAAGCACGTCCTTGAGCAGGCCGCTGCCCGCGCCATAGGCGACGAGTGCCGCCTCGATGCGCGCGCGCGACTGCGGCAGCAGGCTGTCGTCGTAGCGGCGCAGGCGCGCTTGCAGGCGCTGCCAGTCGTCGGCGTTCATGCGGATGTCGGCGGTGTGCTCGCGCAGGGCGTCTTCAAGCCGTGCCTGCTGCGCCGACTGGATGGCCACGGCGGATTCGAGCTGCCGGTCTTGCCGGTTGGCAGAGAACACTGGCAGGCCGATCTCGAACTGCAATTGCGCGTAGTCGGCAAACTCAGGCCGATGGCCGTAGCCCAGGCTCACCGCCCAGTCGGGTCGGTAGTCCTGCCGGGCGAGACCGATATCGGTCTCTGCCACCGCAACTTTTTTCGCCTCCGCGAGAAAGTGCGGGTGCGTGCGCAGCGCGGCGATCAGCGCAGGTGCGTCTGGTGCGGCATCCGCTGGCAGATCGGGACAGAGCGGATTGAAGGCTGCATCGCCGATCCAGCGTGCGAGCGCATTGCGGTAATGCCGCGACGCCTGAGCGTAGCCATCAACGCGATCCCGCAGCGATTCGGCTTCGACCTTGGCTGCCAGCACCTCCGCCTGCGTCGCGCGGTTGGCCGACAGCGCAATGATCGCCGCCTGCACCTGGCGCTCGGCCTCGACGAGGCTGGCTTTGGTGAGGCGCAGTGACTCCTCGGCCTTCCACACATCCAGCCAGGCCAAACCCGCCTCGCGGGCAATCAGGCGCTCGGTGGCGCTGCGCTCGGCATCGAAAGTCTCCGCCTCGTGCTCGGCGCGTTCGCGCCGGAGCTGGCGCTTGGCCGCACGCGGGAACGCCTGCCGCACACCGGCCATGATCTGCGTGTCGGACTCGCGGCGCAGGGTAAAGCGGTCAGCGCCTTCCAGCGTCAAGTCGCTGATGCCGAGATTGAGCGTGGGGTCGGGCAACTGGCCTGCGGCAATACCGCGCTCGCGGGCGGCGCGAGCTTCGGCAGTGAGGGCATCGAGCTGGGGTTGACGCTCGATGGCCAGCGCGGTTGCCGCGTCCAGCTCCAGCGCGACACCGGCATCGTGGGCGGAAGGCAACTGAGCCGCCGCGTTGGACGCCAGCCAGAGACTTGCCGCGAGCGCGGCGAGTAATTTCATCTTCATGGAACTCTCCGAAAGGAGACCCCGCGCCTTGGCAGCGCGGGGTCTTGAGCAGACTACTTGCGGAGAGGGATGGTGTTGCGCGGGCCACCCCAGCGCACGGCATCGTTCGTGAGCGCCGCTTGCAGCGGCGCAACCTCGGACAGCAGCGTGGGGATGGTCTGGCGAGGGCCGTGGAACGGCGCACCCAACTGGCGTTGCGGTGCTGATGTGGTGCTGGTCGCGGCGGCAACGAGGCCGGGCTTCCAGGACGGATCAGTGGGGCGTGCCTGAGCACTGGCAACGAAACCTGCTGCAAGAACAGCAGCAGTCAAAACGCGGGTAAAGCGGGGAGTTGAATTACGCATGGCGAGCCTCTCGAATGACAGTAGGAGGTGCAGCCAGATGGCTGCACTGGTCATGAGCCATCACCGGCGCTAGGCGCGGTGATGGGCGGCTCTCAGAGCCGCAGGCGAGCAGTGGCTAGATAGGTTCGGGTGCCCGCGCTGGGCGGGCCACGGGCAGGTGGCGGCAGACTAATGAAGCTGACAACCGGGGCGGCGATGTGCCACTCCATCGCTGGCAGGGCAGCAAAGACGGGAAGATCAAGAACCGGCGTGGCTGCGATGACCGCAGGGTTCTGCTGATCCACTGACGATGAGACCGTGGTGTCGCAGCAGAGACTCTCTTCTGCCGAACTGATCTGCGCTTCTTCGCCGCCAGTGTCCGGTTCCACCACATGCTCGCCGTGGCAGCAGCAGATGGCGCGCACCATTTTCTGAGCATCCATCTGGCACGCATAGCCCGTCGTGACCCACGACAGGCTGATGACGAGCAAAATGGTGATGAATTGGCGCATGGGAATCGGGATTGAACTTGCAACTAACTTAGACCTTTGGGCTACCCCAAGGTCAAGCCTTACTTGTTGGCTCAGGTGTGCAGCTTATCGGTTCCGCACAAAACTGCATTGCGGCCAACCGTTGCACGCCCAGAACATTTGTCCGCTGCGCGATCCCTTGCGGGCTGTTTTCTGCACCAGTTTTCCGGTTTTGCATTGCGGGCAGGTCTGCACTTTTTCTGTGTGGCTGACGGCAGCCGATTGCGGTCTTGCAGCAGCCATTTGAGGCGAAGCCTCGCTCTTGATGGCCAACACCAGCGTCGTCACCAGGGTGCGCTGCTGTGCCAGAAAGTCGTCGAGCGTGCCTCTGCCGTTGGCGATGTCATCCAGCGCCTGCTCCCAGACCGCCGTGGTCGCCGCATCTTTGACGGCCTCTGGCACCGCCGCGATCAGCGCCCGGCCTTTCGGCGTGCTGAGCAGATGCTTCTTCTTGCCCCGGCGCTCGATGTAGGCGCGCGCCAGCAGGGTTTCGATGATGCTGGCGCGCGTGGCCTCAGTGCCGATGCCGGAGGTCTCTTTCAGCACCTGGCGCAGCTTCAAGTCCTGCACCAGACGGCCTACCGATTTCATCGCCTGAATCAGCGTACCTTCGGTGAAGCGCGCCAGTGGCTGGGTTTGCTTGCGCTCCACCTCCGCCTTGGCACAGCGCACGGGGTCGCCCTGTTTCAGGCGTGGCAACTGCGCCTGCTCGTCGTCGCTTTCGTCATCAGGCCGCTCGCCAATCACGGCACGCCAGCCGACGACGACGGGCACGCGCCCTGTGGCGTGCAGCCGCTCGCCTTCAATCAACAGTTCGATGCGCGTGCGGTCGAACTCGTGTGCCGCGTAGAACTGCGCCAGATAGCGTCGCCGGATCAGGTCGTAGACGCGACGGTCGGTCTCGCTCATCTCCTGCACCTGCACACGCGCTGCGGTGGGAATGATGGCGTGGTGCGCCGTGATCTTGCGGTCGTCCCAGGCGCGCGAGCGCCGCGCGGCATCGGCCCCGCCGACGAGCTGCTGCATCACCGGGTCGCTGGCGGCAACGGAGGCGAGCACGTCGGCGCTCTCGGCGAACTGCGATTCCGGCAGATAGGTGCAGTCGGTGCGTGGATAGGTCGTAGCCTTCCATTGCTCGTAGAGCCGTTGTGCGCTGTCCAGCGTTTCCTGTGCGCCCATGCCGAACCGGCGGGAGCATTCCTGCTGCAAGCCAGAAAGGTCGAAGGGCAGCGGCGGCGGTTCCGACAGGCGCTTGGTTTCGGCCAGCGTCACACGACCTTCGCGCCCGACAAGACGCTGCGCCACGGTGCGGGCCGCAGGTTCGCTGGTGCAGCGGCCCTCGGTATCCATCGGCACATTCGTGGGCTGCCAGCGGGCTTTGAAGCTCGCATCGCTGATGGCGGGTGCGCAGAGCGCGGCCACGTCCCAATAGGTTTGCGGGACGAAGTGTTCGATCTCATGGTCGCGCTCGATGATGAGTTTCAAAGTCGGCGTCTGCACTCGCCCGACCGAGCGCAAACCCGCCGCGCCGCCTGGTGTGCCGAGCAGCGTGAATGCGCGCGTGAGGTTCATGCCCACCAGCCAGTCGGCGCGGGCGCGGCCTAGCCCTGCGAGATACAGCGGTGCAGTTTTCTCACCCGGCAAGAGTTGCCCCAGTGCCTTGCGGATGGAGGCCGGGTCGAGCGCCGAAAGCCAGAGTCGCAACACCGGGCCGCGCCAGTTCAGCGCATCGAGCACCTCGCGTCCGATGGTCTCGCCTTCGCGGTCGGCGTCGGTGGCGACCACCACTTCGCGGGCCTGCTTGAGCAGGCTGCGAATGGCGCGGAATTGCTTGGCTGCGTCCTTCCTGACTTCGGTCTTCCACTCGGTCGGCAGGATCGGGAGCGTGTCCAAACTCCACCGCTTGTAGGCGGGGTCGTAGGCTTCGGGTGGCGACATTTCCAACAGATGCCCGAAGCACCAGGTGACGGCGACATCCTGCCCCAGCAGGCAGCCTTCAGCCTTGCGGCTGGCACCCAGCACGACGGCGATGTCGCGCGCCTGACTGGGCTTCTCGCAGAGGAAGACTCGCACGGCGCTGTCAGGCCGCGAACGGCTGCGGCCAAGGGTTGAATCCCAAGGCCGGAATCAGCAAGGCGCGCTCGTTTGCCGTGGGCTGGATTTCGCCATCCAGCCGCCGCTTGATGGCGCGGTAGCGCAGTCCCAGCAGCGGGCAGAGGTCGCGCTCAATCTCGATGCCGCGCGCATCCAGCGCCATGTTCGCGGCGAGGCCCGCAGGCATCCCCAGCAGTCGCAGGCTGTGCAGTAGCGAATCCAGATCGGCGGGCCGGGAATCGGTGCAAAGCCGTTCGGGATACAGCCAGATGTCGAAGCCCAGTTGTTCCGCGAGCAAGCGCCGCTTGCGGCGGTGGAAGTAGTGTCGGTGCGGGTGGATGAACAACTGATTGAGGTGCGAAACGCTCACGTTGAGTTCGCCCGCCAGGCTGCGCACCGTCATGCCGCGTGCGCGCATGATCCAGTGCGCCGCCACCCGCAGCCGCACCCCGTGGCGGCAGGCAATGCCAAACACCTGCGTGGCGGTATCCGCTGTGATGCGCGGCAGCGCCTCATCGCCGGGTTCGTCGGTGTCTGTCATCGGCAGGGCCATCGAGACAGAAAGGTCGAGTTCCATGCGTAACCTGATGGTTTTGTCTGCCGCACTCAGCCCGCAGCCTTGCGGCCCGTGGCCTTCGCCTTGGCGGTCGGCTTGACGCCGCTGTCTTCCGGCTCGGCGGCGCTGTGTTCACGCTGACGCATCTCGATACTGGCCACGCGCACCAGCTCCAAGGCCACGCTGTCGAGGTCGAGTTTCATGCCGCTGCGCTCTTCGCCTTCGCGGTCTTCCCAGGTCTCCTGAATCAGGGTGCCTTCGACGCGAACACGCATTCCCTTGTCGAGCAAATCCGACAACGGCTTTGCACGGTTGCCCCAGAGATTGGCGTTCAACCAGAAGCCACCCTTGTCGGTGTAGCTGCCATCGCCGTCTGGCACCGGGCGGTCGAAATAGACGCGCAGCTCCAACACGTCGCGCGCTTCGTCTCCAACGGGGACGGTCTTGTGCTTTGGCTTGTCACCCAGATTGCCCACGCCTGCGAATCGGTTCATCGACTTGCTCCTTGAAGTCATGCAGAGCCAGCAGTCTTTGCCTTGTGCTGCGCGGAGATAAGGCGAAACCCCGGTCAGGCACCCAGCAGTTTCCGCGCCTCCACCAGTCGTCGGCGCTGGCGCAGCAGTTCGGTCAGACGGGCGTGCTCGTAGGCGGCCAGCGCGTAGTCGTAGTTGATGGCCGTGCGTCGTCGCTCGATCTCAAAGATGGCCTGCTGCACTGCACGGGGTTGCTCGTGCAGCGTGGCATCAGTGGCATCCAGCAACTCGAAGCGGCGTCCACCGGCACCGGGTGTGCTGGCGGTGCGACGCCAGCGCAGCAGCGTCAGCGATTCGCCCGTGAGCCGTGCCAAGTAGAACGGCAGCCGCCCCGCTGAAAAGCGGCTGCGCCAGTGCGCCAACAGTTGCTGTGCGTCCTGCTCCAGCGTCATGCGCCGCTGCGTCAGTTCGTCGAGACGTTGCAACAGCAGCGGCACCGGCTGGTCGGCATCGCAGCGGGCGGTGGTCTGGGGCAGGCCCATGTGGGTCGCGTGACTGTCGCAGGGCTTGGGTGGTAGCGGTCGCCTCATCGCGTGCTTCGCACGCTTGAAGCTCCCTTACTCTTAAAAGGCCCTTTACAGGGAAGCCGCCGCGTCTCGCTCCGTCAGCACTTCTGGGCCAGTCGCTCCGTCAGCCGGTGCGCTCTCCACTGCCGCAGGTTTGGATTTGCGCAGCTTCACTACGGCGCTGGCTGACATGCTCATGCCGCGTGCGGCGCGGGCAATCTCCGGTGCGAAGGGCGCGCGCAGCTTGGCGTCGAGAATATCCGGTGGCAGCGCGCCCATCTGCGCCTCGGCCTCCTTGATGCGCGCCGTCATCAGGCGGGCGTCGTCGCGGGTAATACCCAGAAAGCGATAGCCCAGCGCCGCGTTGTAAGCGCGCCGCACCTGCCGCCCGCCATCGGCAATCAGGCGCTCGGCGCTGCTGCGATCCACCATCGCCACATGCTTGGCGGTGAGCACGGCGCACACCAGGTCATCGAACTTCGCCAACAGGTAGGCCCCGCGAAACGCATAGGGATTGGTGAAGGTCAGCGGCACCTTCAAAGGCTCGATGGAGACTGCGACCGTCACCGAGACGTTGGGCATCTGCTTCAGCAGCCGGTTGACGTGTTCGAGCAGCGCGTCGAGTTCCTGATGGCCCAGCTCAATGGCGTCGTGAACGCGCAGCAACCACCAGTCGGCCCAGGGGTCGTCGGCGCGTGCGGCGTTCCACAGCGGGCGCAGCATCGCGGCGAAACGGGTCAGGCCGACGATGCCGGGCGTGCCGTCTTCCGCGCGGCGTCCCGTCACCAGTCGCTGCGCCTGCCGGGTTTGCAGGGTGATCCAGGACTCCGAGCGCAGCGGGCCTGGCGAGGCTTCGTCTGCATCGGCGTCGAGTGCCTCCGATGCGAGCAAGTCCGCATCGTCTGTTGATGCGGTCGTGCTGGCGGTCGGGGATTTGCGGCTGCGCGTTTTTGGCATCGTTCGCTCCGTCGTGAGGTCTGCGCGCATCATCGGAAGCGCGCAGGCAGAGTCGAAGCTGAAACGAAGGCGCGCGAGCGCGGGGTTCGTCGAACAGCGAGGTGTTTCCAGTGGAAACACTTGGGTAGTGAAAAACATCCAGCGTCGCACTTGATTCAACGCACAGAGACTGGCTCTTGAAAACAGGCTTCAGCCTGAGTTTTTAATAACATAAACAGGCCATAACCTTATTTATTGTGGTATAAAACAGGCTGTGACCTGATGTTTATGGAGCTAAAGCCCATGAAAAACCTTGATGCATTGAGGCTGCAACAGCTCGAAGACACTCTTGCTCCGTTCAGGAGCGTTGGGAACTCCGCAGCGCCTAAAGGAGGCTGGGGCAGAGCGATTCGTGACGCCTTGGGGCTGTCTAATGTGCAGTTGAGCCGCCGCTTGGGGCGGAAAGCTCCGCAGAGCGTGGAAGACATTCTCAAGTCGGAAGCCGCCGGAACCATCAAGCTCAACACGCTGCGAGAACTGGCCGCCGCGCTCAATTGCCAGCTTGTGTACGCGCTCGTGCCAGAAAAGCCGCTTGAAGACATCCGCCGTGAGCAGGCATTGAGCGCCGCGAACGGCGTTCTAGCCCTGACCTCTCACACGATGAAGCTGGAAGACCAGGGCCTCACCACGCGCGAGCACAAACGCGCCGTCGAGCGGCTCGCCGAAAAGCTGCTGGCCGGTAGCCCAAGAAAGCTATGGCAGTAGCCTTCGAGTATGTCGCGGGACAAACGCCGCTCGACCCCGATGAGGCAGAAGGGCTCATCCCCGGACACATCGCAACCCAGGGGCAGCTCAACGAGTGGGAGGCGGAGAACATTCTTGAAGCCCAGACATGGGCGCTCTCGCAGCGTCGTCTAACTATTGAGAAGCTCCTCGATGAGGGCTACATCCGCAAACTTCACAAGCGGATGTTCGGGAAGACTTGGCGATGGGCTGGCACGTTCCGCAAGACGGAGAAGAACATTGGCATGGCACCGGAGCAGATCGCCATGCAGCTCACCAATCTGTGCCGTGATGCTACGGCGCGGCTCACGTATGGCGGTGCTCTTGATGAAACCGCTGCTTGGTTCCATCACCGGCTGGTTTTCATCCACGCCTTCTCAAATGGCAACGGCCGCCATGCACGACTCCTGACGGACTTGCTGCTGATCGCCCTCAAGCAGCCTCCTTTTGACTGGGGAGCAGGAGACCTCGTCGTTGCCGGCGAGGTGCGCGCTCGCTATCTCGATGCGCTCCGCCGCGCAGATGGCCGTGACTATTCCCTGCTGCGCGCCTTTGTCCGAAGCGGTGCAGCCAGTCGCTCGAAATGAAGGGCTACTTCGTAACCATCTCATCCGCGATTTTGACAGCAAGGTGGCTAGCCATCTGATTGCCGATGGCAAGACTGAAGCGGTGCTGGGCTACCTGGCCACACTGGGAGCGGGGGCCAGCGGTTGAAGCTGGCGGAGCTGCTACCGAGCCAATTCCACTGTACCCCGTGGCAAATCAGGCCGCTCTGACTTCCGCCAGCAGGTCAGGATGACGGTCGAGCATCTTCAGCAATTTCACCAGTGCTAGTGGCGGTTTGGTTTTGCCATTCTCATAGCGCGAGAAGGCGTTGACCCCGCCACCGAAAATCTCGGCGGCCTCGCGCTGATCCAGCGCCAGCTTCTTGCGCACGCTGACGATGAACTGCGGATCGACGATGGCGGCATTGATCTGCTTGTGAAAGTCCAGCATCCAGGTGCTGGTGCGCTGCGACTCGGCCATCTCCAGCACCGCCTCGCCACAGGCCGGGCAGAACTGCCCAGCCACGGCGGGAATCACCGTGCTCTCGCCCTTGTAGGTGTAGGGCATATCGCGGGTGTCGTTCACCAACTCGGCAGCTGCACAGCTAGGGCATTTCATGGTCAAAGCTCCTTGAACGAAACAACCAGCACGCCATCGCTGACCATCAGCTTCACATAGACCTCACCGACCGCCGTGCTGGGCCGGTAAACGTCTTGCCAAGTGCTGTGGTCTGCGTAGGTCGTCATGCTTTTGTGGAAATCCTTCGTGGTCAGGGCACGCACCACCTGGACGATGCCGCTCGCATCCAGGCCAAGAGCCGCAGCGCCAGCCAGCGCCGAGAAGGTGATCTGAATCTTTCCGGCATCCAGCAGGGCGAAGACTTCGACCAAGCGGGTGTGGGGTGTGCCTTTATCCATCGGGATTTTAACCAAGTGGGTTAATTTGGCAAGTAGGTTAATTGCTACTGGGGTGTTTCCAGTGGAAACAGTTTGCAGGCAGACGCTTGGGGATCGTTACTGTTTCCACTGGAAACACCTTCACCCCGAACGCATCGGGGCTGTCCAAGCATCGGTCAGCGATTTGATCTGCCCCATGACCTCCGCATGGCGTGCCTGCGCCGTCTGGATGTTCTTGGCGGGGAACGGATCGTCGGGGCGTGACTTGGCGTAGAGCTGCTGCATTCGCGTCCAGTGCTGGATGTCGCCCTGTGCGGTCTGTGCCTGCGTCTTCAGTTCTCGCAGGCGCTTCTCGCGTTCGGTTTCGGCCTGCTGCTCGGCCTTGCTTTGGGTCGGCAGGCTGCTTTCCAGAACGAGCGTGTTGGTCTGCGCTCGTTGGCAGAGCTTGGCGAGGTAGGCGGTGGGGAACAGCAGCTTCTCGCCGCCGCTTTCCTCGGCTTTCAGCTTGCGATCCAGCAGGTCGAGCACGACCTGCCGCAGGCGCTCCGGTGTTTTGCGCAGGTGCATCGCGCAGATCCGGCGGTCGTTGTCGCTCAGGCGCATGGGGAACCGCAGCGTGTTGAGCATCCCGGCAACAGCGGTTGCGGTTGCTTCTACCGGGCCTGGCTGGTCAGTAGTGGTGGTTGTGGTGTTTTTAATTTCTTCACTACCACTACTACTACAAGAAGCAGCCGCCTTCAGATTTTGAAGAGGGCCAGATTTTGAAGTCCGGCCAGAATCTGAAGTCGGTGGTGCCGCCTTCATTTCTTGCAGTCGGGGACTTGGCAGGGGTGATTCGTCCAGCTTCGATTTCTGAAGTCGGGGCGGATTAGGTGTGGTTTGCGCGCGGTGCAGCGAGGCGACCCAGCGTGCGCCAATGGGCATCCCGCGCGACAACGCGCGCTCCGCGAGAGGTTGACCCGCAGCTACGGCCTGCAAGGCCAGCCGCTGGGCCATTGGGGCGGGCGCATCCAGCACATCGTCGCCATCCTCAATCTCGCTTTGCAGGCTTTCCACGACGGCCTGCGCGATCTGCCGGGCGCGGTTGTGCGAATGCGCCTGCGCGGTGTGCATCAGGAACTGCATGTAGTCCTGATCCAGATACAGCGTGTCGGCGAGCTGCAACGGTTCATCGTGCAGCGCGTAGATGCTGCCCCGGAAGCGGCCTCGCTGGTCACGCGCACGGGCGCAGAGCGTCAGCCAGCGCGTCGCACGCAGGATGGCGAGCGCGCGGGACACCGTGGCATCCGATGAGACGTTGGCGTAGCGCGCGATCTGCGCGTAGCTGGGGAAACTGGTGGCGGTCTGGGACTGCGCCTGGAGCTTGATGACCTGCCAGACGATCTTGTCCACCGGCTCCAGCACCACGTCCTGGATCAGCAGGCGCGGCATGGCGTCATGCCAGTTGCCCATGAACAGCAGCGCCTCGCTGGGCGCGCTGCCGCCGGTGGGGGTTTCGATCAGGCGATCCAGCGAGGCGCGGATCATCACGTCCAGCGCCAAGGTGCGCGGCGAGGCCACGCCAGGCTGCGGTCTTCGCGCCGAGTTCACGAGCCATCCTCAGTCAAGCGCACGCCGTGGCGGTCGCGTAGCTCGGTCTCGGCGCGGCGGATTTCCTCCGTGGAGAGCATGGCGCGGTCGCGCTGCCAGGCGGTGAGCGAGTAGCGTTCGTGTGCCCACTTCTGGATGAGGCTCCACGCGGTGCGGATCGCCGGGCGACCCTCTTTGGCGATCACCAGCCAGAGGTCATCAGCGCGCAACTGCTGGGGCGTGTCGGGCTTGGCCAGCCGCACCCAGAGTTCCCACAAATGGCATTCCTCCTCCTCGCTGGCGGACGGTGGACGCCCGCCAGCGATGGTCTCGGTGATGCCGCAGGCTTCGCGGCGGATCGCATAGTCGCGGTCGGTGGTGCCGAACAGCGAAGCCATCATTGCCTTCGGCGCATCGAGCCGGATCAGCGCCAGCGCGAGGGCATCGCGGCTGCGCTGTCGGCGCACGCGCTTCAACTGCCAGCCCCAGGCTTCACGATCCAGGCTGACGTTGATGGCGTGGCTGCGCGAGGTCGAAAGCAATTGCAGTTCGGCCAGCGAAAGCCGCTCGATGACGCCGATGTCGTCGAGCTGAAAGCCGAGGCCGCGAAGCGCGTGGATGTCGCCCTCGGCAACGCAGCGCGAGGCGTAGGAGAGCACGGCGAAAACCAGTTCGTTTTCCTTGCTGCGGTCACGGGTGGCGGGAGCAATGTTCATGTCACACCTCCTGTGCGTGGAAGGACTGACCACGCTGGCGACTCCGCTCGCTCAGGGCGCGGTAATCGTCCTCAAGCTGGCGATAGGCTTTCAGCAGACTCGCGCTCATCTGTGTCAGCACGCAGAAGCCGAAGCGCGATACATCCGGCGCTCCGGCCTGCGCGAACATCGCTTCGTAGCGCGCCTGCTCGTCCCTCATCACATGCGCTTGGGCGACGGGGCTGTCGGAAGGAAACAGCTTCCGCGCCTGAAGGGGCGGCACCTCCAGCGTCTCGCTCATGCTCACCAGAAACCACCACCACCAGGAGGTGGCCTGCACCAGATTCGGATCGCCGTGTACGAAGCCCGCTGGCGGGAACTGGGTAACGAGATAGCCAGCACCTTGCGCATAGCGCGTCACGCAGGGTGCCAAGCCCAGCTCTGCCGCCGCACGGTGAGCGGTCTCGAACATGCGCTGACGCAATTTCTCGGCAGAGTCGAGAGCGTCGTTCTCTGAACCCGCAGTCGGTGTTTCAACTGGAAACACCGACGCTGGACTCGCCTGTGCGGGCGGCGATTCTCGCGTGCTGGAACGCGGCGGCGTGTCGGCGGGCGCAGCCGTGCGGCCATCCGTGCCACGAGGAGCGGCTGCTGGGCGCTGTTCTTCCGTGCGTGGCCCAAAGTCTTCCAGGCGATCCTGCACCGATGCTGGAGTGCGGGACATCGCCCCCGGCTCCTCATCGGTGCCGACACCACCTACCAGCAGCGCATCCAGCTCGGCGGCGATCCGATTCATCGGTTCGGCCGCGCGCTGCGCGAGCGCCACCTCGACGCTGCGCCAGGCGTTCTCGTGGTTCCAGGTCTCGCCGTCGGCCTGAGCCAGCGCCTCGACGAACACCGCCTCGAACATCTCTGCCGAACCCAGACGGTGGTTGTCCCAGACTTGCTTCGCACCAGTCTGAAGTTGCCGCAGTTTTTCGATCTGCGGTTTGCCAATGCCGGTATCCAGTGCTGTTGGAATCGCCTGCAACAGCGTGTCCAGCGCATAGAAACACTTCGAGATCATCCCGGCGCTGATCCGAAAGCCGCGTTCGCGCAGGGCATCGGATAGCTGCCGTAGCGAGAGCTTGTCGCCGGTATCGGCCTCGAACATCGCAGCGGCTTCGCGCACCGCGCGGGCCTTATCAATGAAGGTCAGACTGCCGCGCACTTCGTTCTCGACGATGTGGCTCACCAGCACATCGGTTTCGCCCTGCCACGGCTCGAACACGCAGTCCGCCTGCTGAAAACGGCGGTCGCCGGTCTCGGCGTGCAGCTCCTTGAGCACGGTGAGGCGGGTGTTGCCGCCGTGCTTGAGCATGTAGCGTTCCGCGCCGGGGCGGCGGGTGATGACAAGCGGTTGCTTCAAGCCCTGGGCGCGGACGGACTGCTTGATGTCCTCATAGGCGCTGTTCTGGCTGCGGCGTGGGTTCCGGTCGTAAAGCTCGATCTGGCGGATGTCCACCTTCATCGGCATCGAGATGACAGGGTCGGAAGGCGCGAGCCGCGCTTCCTGCTGCATGGGCGTGGTCACGCCCAGGTTCAGGGCTGAGCGCAGTTGCTCGTCGGAGGGGCGCTTCTTGCTCATTGGCCGTCCTCCGGTGCTCCATCAATGGCAGCATTCAGCTCGACGTGCGGGAACAGTTCGCGCACCAGCGAAACCATCACGTCCCGCGCGCTGCGCATCACGCCCCGGCGTGATTTTTCATAGAGATGCACGGGCAGTTGCGAGGTGGCCGCTTCCCGGTAGCTGACGCTCTCTGGCACTACGGTTTCGAGGATGCGGATGGCTCCCCGCGACTGTGCAAAGGACTCCTTGCGGAACTCACCGGCGATGCGCGACGCCTCGGCGGTGCGATCCATCTTGTAGATCACCCCATACAAGGGGCCGACCGGCGCACCCAGATACTGCATCGGCTTGAGTCGCTCGATCATCGCCAGCGTGCCGCGCGCGAACTCGCGGGCAGAGAGGGCGTGCGGAACGATAGGGGAGAGCAGCAGGTCAGCGGCCAGCACCGCCGCATCCTGAAGCGGCCCGACCGCACCCTGGGTGTCGATCAGAACGAAGTCATACCAGTTGATCTGCGACAGGGTGTGCTTCATCCGCACCCGGCCATCTGGCGTGTGCAGCACCCAGTTCTGAAGTTCGCCCAGCGAGTGGTCAGACCGGATCAGGTCGCAGCCCGATGCCGTGCGGCTGACGGTGGATTCGATGTCGCCCTCGGTGAGGAAGGCGGCGATCCCGCGCTTGGAGGGTTCCTCGATAGGGAAGTAGTGGGACAGGGTGGCCTGGCTGTCGGTGTCCACCAGCAGCACCTTGTGGCCTGCATCGGCCAGCAGCGCCCCCAGGTTGGCCGTCAATGTGGACTTACCCACTCCCCCTTTCGTGCTGCACACTGTTAGAATTAAAGACCCGCTCGACGTGTTGTTCATGACGCTCTCCGGTTAGTTGGCTAAACCGGGCGTCGTTGGCACAATGGTCGGAAATGTGATGCGGGAAGGTTTCCAACGGTGGGGTTGCTAGCTCAATTGGTAGAGCAGCTGACTCTTAATCAGTA
>JAUSQI010000126.1 GCA_030652575.1 Stagnimonas sp.
GGTCACGTCGAGCAGCAGCACGTCCTTGCGGTCGCCGGACAGCACGCTGCCCTGAATCGCAGCACCGGCAGCAACGGCCTCATCCGGGTTGACGTCCTTGCGCGGCTCCTTGCCAAAGAAGTTCTTCACGGCCTCCTGCACCATCGGCATGCGGGTCTGGCCACCGACCAAGATGATCTCGTCGATCTCGCCGATCTTCAGGCCCGAGTCTTTCAGCGCGATGCGGCAAGGCTCCATCGACTTGGCGATGAGGTCTTCCACCAGCGCTTCGAGCTTGGCGCGCGTGAGCTTGAGGTTGAGGTGCTGCGGCACGCCGTTGACGGCGGTGATGTAGGGCTCGTTGATGTCGGTCTGCGTCGAGGACGACAGCTCGATCTTGGCCTTCTCCGCCGCCTGCTTGAGGCGCTGCATGGCGAGCGGATCCTTGCGCAGATCCTGCCCTTGGTCCTTCTGAAACTCGGCTGCGATCCAGTCGATCACGCGCTGGTCAAAGTCCTCACCGCCCAGGAAGGTATCGCCGTTGGTGGCGAGCACTTCGAACTGCTTCTCGCCGTCCATGTCGGCGATCTCGATGATCGAGACGTCGAAGGTGCCACCGCCCAGGTCATACACGGCGACTTTCTTGTCGCCCTTGACCTTGTCGACGCCGAAGGCGAGCGCGGCTGCGGTGGGCTCGTTGATGATGCGCTTGATATCGAGGCCTGCAATGCGGCCAGCATCCTTGGTGGCTTGGCGCTGCGAATCGTTGAAGTACGCAGGCACAGTCACAACCGCTTCGGTCACTGGCTCGCCGAGATAATCCTCAGCGGTCTTCTTCATCTTCATCAGCACTTCGGCGCTGATCTGCGGCGGGGCAAACTTGCGGCCCTTCACATCGACCCAGGCATCGCCGTTGTCGTTCTTGACGATGTCGAACGGCGAGTGCTGGATGGCCTTCTGCACTTCCTTGTCGTCGAAGCGGCGGCCGATGAGGCGCTTGCTGGCAAAGATCGTCGCCTTGGGGTTCATCACCGACTGGCGCTTGGCCGAGCGGCCGACCAACACCTGACCGTCGTCCGTGTAGGCGACGATCGAAGGCGTGGTGCGCTCGCCTTCCGAGTTTTCGATGATCTTGACCACACCGCCTTCAAATACCGCGACGCAGCTGTTGGTGGTGCCGAGGTCGATGCCGATGATTTTGCCCATGTTGGGTGCTCCTTAAGCGTTGTTAGTTGAACTGTTCTGGAAATGCGCGCGCTTGCTGATTTTTCAAGAGCGCTCGTCAGTGCGAATCAGCCTGCGGTGGCGACGACCACCAGCGCGGGGCGCAGCAGGCGGTCGTGCAGGGTGTAGCCCTTCTGCATCACGCTCAGCACGTGGTTTGCGGGCACTTCGGTGGAGGGCGCCATGCTCATCGCCTGATGGTGCTCGGCGTTGAACGGCTGGCCGACCGGGTCCACCACTTTCACGCCGTTGCGCTCCAGTGCCGAAAGCAGCTGCTTGAGCGTCATTTGCATGCCATCGACCAGCGCTTTCACCACGCCTTCGGGTGCGGGGCCAGCGGCCTTCATGCCGAGTTCGAGCGAGTCGGTCACGCCCAGGAATTCGCGCAGCACATCTTCGGCAGCAAACTTCTTGGCCTTGGCAGCTTCGTTCTCGGCACGGCGGATGCGGTTCTCGGCCTCGGCCGCAGCGCGCAGCTGCGCATCGCGGGCGGCGGGGATGAAGGCCTGTGCTTCCGCAAGTTGTGCTTTCAGCTCGGCAATTTCCGCTTCGAGCGGATTTTGAAAGGCAGCTTCGGGCGCATCAGGATTGAACTCTGGCGTCGGGTTGGGGGCGTCAGTCATGGTGGTGGTCAGCAAAAAGGTGGCGGAGATTACCGCCTGTGCTGATCAAATGGGCGTGTTCGGGGCAATTTCAAGGCAAAAACGGCCCCAAAAAGCCCAATTCAATCCGATTTGCCA
Organism: Stagnimonas sp.; assembly: GCA_030652575.1. Classification (GTDB taxonomy): domain Bacteria; phylum Pseudomonadota; class Gammaproteobacteria; order Nevskiales; family Nevskiaceae; genus Stagnimonas. Next base: position 1,944 of record JAUSQI010000126.1, read on the forward strand.
GCGCGCATGCCGAGCAGCCCATCCAACACCTCGCAATCGGACTCGGTACGCACGGCCGTGAACAGCGCCTTGGCTTCGGGATAGCTGCGCGCGAGCCAAACCAGCCACTGCTTGAGTCGGCCCGGTGCGAAGCGGAACGGCTCGCAGGCGCGCTGTCGCCGCCAGAAATCCTGCACCATGGCGTGAATCACCGGCCATGCCAGCGGCACCGGCTCTTCGCCTGCGCTGGCGGCTCGGATTTGCAGCGCCAGATCAGGCCGTGCGATCAGTCCCCGACCCAGCATGAAATCACTCGCGCCACTGATGCGCTTGCAGCGCTGCCAATCCTCGACGCTCCAGATTTCGCCATTGGCGTAGACCGGCACGCGCACCACGTCCTGGATGCGGCCGACCCATTCCCAATAGGCCGGCGGGTTGTAGCCATCGGTCTTGGTGCGGGCGTGGACGACGAGCTGTGCCGCACCGCCTTCGGCCAGCGCGCACGCGCACTCCAGCGCGTTGTCGGTGTTCTCGAAACCCAGGCGCATCTTGGCGGTGACCGGAATGTGCGCGGGCACGGCGGCGCGCACGGCGACGAGGATGCGATGCAGCAGCTCGGGCTCTTTCAGCAACACCGCACCGCCGCGTGATTTGTTGACGGTCTTGGCCGGGCAGCCGAAGTTCAAGTCGATGACCGGCGCGCCGAGCGTGCAGGCCAACGCCGCGTTTTCGGCGAGCGTCTCGGGATTCGACCCGAGCAACTGCACGCGCATCTCGGTACCTGCGGGCGTCACAGACCCGCTCGCAAGCTCCGGCGCAAAGCGACGGAACACCGAGGCGGGTAGCAAGCTGTCGTTGACCCGGATGAACTCGGTCACGCACCAGTCGATGCCGCCCACGCGGGTGAGCACATCGCGGTGGATGTCATCGACGAGGCCTTCCATAGGGGCCAAAGCAAGCTGCATAAATGCTTACAGGCGCAGCAGCACCGATCCCCAGGTCATGCCGGCGCCCACGCCGACCAGCAGCACGCACTGCCCGGCCGTGATGCGTCCATCGCGCACCGCCGCGTCCAGCGCGAGCGGCACCGACGCCGCGGAGGTGTTGCCCTGCCGCGCAACGGTGGTGACGACCTTGCTCATCGGCAGGCCCAGCTTGTCCGCCGTGGTGTTGAGGATGCGGATGTTGGCCTGGTGCGGCACCAGCCAATCGACGTCCGCCACGCTCATGCCACTGTGGCTGAGCGCCTCGTGCGCACACTCGGCCAGCACCCGCACGGCGGTGCGGTAGACCGCCTGACCGTCCATCTGCACGAAAGGATTACCCCGCACGATGCCGTTGGCGATGCCGCCATCGACTTGCAGGATGTGGCTGAGCGAACCATCGGCATGCAGATGGCTGGAATGGATGCCGGGCTCGGCGGACGGCTTCAAAACGACCGCGCCGGCGCCATCACCGAACAGCACGCAGGTGCGGCGATCGGTCCAGTCCAGCAGGCGTGAGAACACCTCGGCACCCACCACAAGCGCACATTTGTGTGCACCGCTGGCAATCAACTTGTCGGCCAGCGCCAGCGCATAGATGAAGCCGGTGCAGACCGCCTGCACGTCGAACGCCGCGCCCTGTTTCACGCCGAGCTTGGCTTGCAGCAGGCAGGCGGTGGAGGGCATCACCATGTCGGGTGTGGTGGTGGCGCAGACAATCAAATCCACTGCATCGGCAGTGATGCCTGCTGCCTGCATTGCACGCTGGCAGGCTTGAAACGCCAGGTCGCTGGTCATCTCGCCATCGGCCGCCACATGGCGCGACTCGATGCCGGTGCGCGAGAAGATCCACTCGTCGCTGGTTTCGATGGTGGTCTGCAATTCGGCGTTGCTGACGCTGCGCGCCGGCAGATAGCTGCCGGTGCCGACGATACGGGAATAGGTTTTGCTCATCCCGCTAGGGTAGCGGCTGACGCCCTCAGGCGTAACGCGTGGGATCAGGCAATCCTGCTGCCTCAAAACCCTCGCGGCGGATGCGGCAGGAGTCGCAGCGGCCACAGGCCTGTCCCTCGGCATCCGCCTGGTAGCAGGAAACCGTCTCCGCAAAATCGACACCGAGCGCAGTGCCCTTCTGAATGATCTCGCTCTTGGTCAGCGCAATCAGCGGCGTATGGATTTCGAATCCCGCCCCTTCGACACCGGCCTTGGTGGCCACGCTGGCGAGATGCTGGAAGGCTTCGATAAACGCCGGCCGGCAATCGGGATAACCCGAGTAGTCCACGGCGTTGACGCCGATGAACAGTGCTTGCGCACCCACCACTTCGGCCTGCCCGAGGGCAAGTGCCAGGAACATGGTGTTGCGCGCTGGCACATAGGTGACAGGAATGCCGATCGTATCGCCAGCCTCCGGCACGGCAATGCTGCGATCGGTCAGCGCCGAGCCGCCGATGGCATCGAGATTGACCTGGATATGCTTGTGGCTTGCCGCACCCAGGCGCTTGGCCACGCGAACGGCCGCGACCAGCTCGGCACTGTGACGCTGGCCGTAGGCCACCGACAAGGCATGGCATTCGTAGCCCTCGGCTTTTGCCATCGCCAGCACCGTGGCGGAATCGAGTCCGCCCGAGAGCAACACCACTGCCTTTTTCGTGCTCACCGCCCCGGCTCCTCGCCCCAAAGAATCTTGTGCAGCTGCAGCTGCATGCGCACCGGCAGACGATCTGCGACCACCCAGTCGGCAAGGTCGCGGGGCCTGATCTGATGGTGGCTGGGCGAGAGCAGCACATCGCAGCGCGCCGTGAGGTCGTGCTCGGCGATGGTCGCGACTGCCCAGTCGTAGTCTGTGCGCGAGCACAGTACGAATTTCACCTCGTCGGTGCGCTTGAGCAGCGCCAGATTGTCCCAACGATTTTTGGCCACTTCGCCGGAGCCAGGTGTCTTGATATCGACGATGCGGGCGACACGCGCGTCGACGCCACCGATATCGATGGCACCGCTGGTTTCGAGCGATACCGAATAGCCCGCGTCGCAGAGCGCCGTGAGCAACGGCAGGCAGTTCTTCTGCGCCAAGGGCTCCCCGCCGGTCACGCACACATGCTTCACGCCGAACGCACGAACCGTGTCGAGCAGCTCGGGCAGGGTCTTCCAGCTACCGCCATGAAAGGCATAAGCGGTGTCGCAATAGCCACAACGCAAAGGGCAGCCGGTAAGACGCACGAACACTGTCGGCCAGCCCACGAAGGAAGATTCGCCCTGCAAGGAGCAGAACACCTCGGTGATCTTGAGGCGCGGTGTGGCTGCCTCTGTGACGGGCGGCGCGAGTGGAAGGTCGTCCGCCATCACAGCGTTGATACTCAGGGTGTTTGCGTCAAACGCTGGCGGGCAAGTCCCGCAGCATTGGAGTTGGGGTAGTCCTTCATCACCCTGCGCCAGGAAGCTTTGGCTTGATCCGGCAGCTTCAGCTCGACCTGCGTCAAGCCGCTTTTGAACAGGGCATCCGGCACTTTGGGGCTTGCTGGAAATCGCTCGATCAGCGCGGTGTAGGAATCCAGTGCCGGCTTGTATTGGCGCTTGACGTATTGCGACTCGCCCAGCCAATACCAGCCGTTGTCGGCAAAGTTGCCTTGCGGCCACTTGTCGAGCATTCCGCGAAACGCCGTGATGGCGTTGTCATACTTGCCGGCCTTGAGAAAGTCGAAGGCCTTGAGATAAGCCGTCTGCTCCTCAGCAGCCGTAGCACCCGCGTCACCGGCAACGCCCGCAGTGGGTGTAGTCGGCGCATAAATCACCGGCGGTACCGCAGGAGGTGCGAATGTGGCATCGGCACCCGCGACAGGTGCGGCCACAACAGGCTGCGACTCCAGTTTTTGCAGGCGTCGCTCCACATCGCTGCCGACGTCCTTGTTGCGTCTCGTCTGCGTATCCAGCTCAAACTTCAGGCGCTCGATCTCGCCGCGCAGGCTGCGCAGATCATCCTGCAGCTTGGTGTCGTCCTTGTTCTCCACCATGTTGATGCGGCGGCTGACTTCACTCACTTTGCTTTCAACCGCGCGCATCCTGATTTCTTCAGGCGAGAGCGGCTGTTCGCCCGTACGTGACAAAGGCGTGCAGGCTGCCGCAGCAAACGCTGCGGCAACCAACACGACCCGATGCAATGACTTGATGCTCAACATGGCAGCGCCTGATTCGACTTCAATCAGGGCTGGGCCACTTCAACGCGACGGTTCTTGCTGTAGGCAGCTTCGCTCGAACCCGGCACGGCCGGACGTTCCTTGCCGTAGCTGATGACCGAGAGCTGCGAATCGGTCACGCCGATGGCTTTCAGCTCGCGGGCCACGGTCTGCGCACGACGTTCGCCGAGGGCAATGTTGTATTCGGCAGAACCGCGCTCGTCGGTGTGGCCTTCAAGACGAACCTTGGCTGAAGGGGTCGCGGTGAGATAGCGACCATAACTGGCGATCACACCCTGGCCCGCAGTGTCGATATCGGCACTGTCGTAGCCAAAGTAGACGATCTTGGCGGAGAGATCATAGCCAGCGCCGGTAGGCGTTGCCGACGAATTCAGCGCGCTGCCGTCACCCACGCCATAGCCTGAGGTTCCTGAAGTCGAGATGCCCGTGTTGGCCGAGCTATCGGATGACGGAGGCGGCGGAAGTTCCTTGGCACCTTTACTGGCACAGCCGGTGGCCGCAAAGGCGGCGAAAAGGACAGCGGCGAGGGCGAGATTTCTGTTCACTTACAACTCCTTGTATCGATTATTTGACGATTTTCTTGAATGAAAACAACTTGAAACTTGCGAAGGGATGAAACACCAAAAGACTGAAGCCCAGCTTAGCGGCTGGCTGGCCCCCAGGCCGGCTCGCGCACTTCACCGGGCTGACGCAGACGCTGGCGGACGCGACCATCGGTGGTCACGGTAGCCAGTTCTGAATTGCCTCGGCCTGCGGTGGCGTAGATCACGACAGAGCCATTGGGGGCAAAGCTCGGGCTCTCGTCGAGAGGCCCGTCGGTCAGGTTGCGAGTCGATCCGGACTGCAAATCGACGATGGCGATAGTGTACCGCCCACCATCGGCATTGACCACCAGAAGGCTTTTGCCATCGGGTGAGAATCGCGGACGAAGATTCTGGCGGCCCTGGAACGTCACCCGTCTCGGTTCTCCGCCGTTGATCGACATGATGTAGACCTGCGGGCTGCCACCACGGTCGGAGGTGAATGCAACCTGCAAGCCGTCCGGCGAGAACGCCGCTTCGGTATCGATGCCGTAGTGGTCGGTCAGGCGCTTGCGCGGCCCGCCGTTGAGGTCGATCAAGTAAATGTCGGGATTGGTTTCGAAAGACAGCGTGACCAGCATCTTGCTGCCATCGGGCGACCAGGCCGGCGCGCCGTTGATGCCCTTTTCGGACACCGCTTTCTTCAATTCGCCGGATGCCAGCGTATGGATATAGATGGATGAACGGCCGCGCTCGTAGCCCACATAAGCCAGCTTCTTGCCATCCGGCGACCATGCCGGCGACATCAGGGGCTCGCGCGAGGTGGCGATGGTGCGCGGGTTGTAGCCGTCGGCATCGGCCACGATGAGCTCGAAACGACGACCGGGGCCGAAGCCGCTGGCCGTCACGTAGGCGATCTGGGTGTTGAAGTAGCCCTTGGTGCCGGTGAGCTTCTCGTAGATAAGGTCGGCGATCTGGTGCGAGACCACGCGCAATTGCTCGGGGCCGACGGCGGGCATGTCGAAGCCCAGCAGCTGGGCGCCACGGGTGGCATCCATCAGGAAAAAGCGCACGGCAACACCCTTGCCGGTGCGATTGAGCGAGCCGATCACGACGTTTTCCATGCCCAGGCCGAGCCAATTGCGGTAGTTGACCTTGCCGGGCTCGGTCGGTTTTTCCAGCATGTCGGTGCGTTTGAGGCTGCGGAACAGGCCTGAGCGCACCAGATCGGCATCGATGATCTGTGCCACGTCGAAGCTGATGTCCGGCGGCGTGGCGAACGGCACGATGGCGATGGGCTTGGCGCCCACTTCACCGCCATCCACTTCGATCTCGAGCTGTGCCGATGCGGCTGAGACCCACAGCAAACTGCACAGCAGAGGCAATTTCAGCAAGGCAAGAAAGCGGTTCTGCATATTCATGGGATGTTCCAAAGCAACACGATTAAGGTCTGAACTTGATGGTGACTTCCGGCACGAAGGCCGAGGGTTCAGTGGGCAGCGGTAGTGGCGAAGCCTTGTTGGCGGCAGCGATCACCGAATCATCGAGCAATTGTGAACCGCAACTGCTCACTATGACCGCACTTACCACCTGACCGTTCGGCAACATGCGGATTTTTACCTTGCATTCAAAGCTGTCAGCCCCTGGCTGGCGCAACCAGCTGCGCTGCAATGCCGCGGCCAGTGCCGCCGCCCAGGTTTTTTGCGAGGCGGCGCGCACTGCCGCCATGCGCGCCGCTTCTTCGGCAGCCATCTGCTTTGCGCGTGCATCGGCAAGCGCTTTTTCTTCAGCTTTACGCTGATTCTCGGCCGCTTCGGCCGCCTTGCGTTTGGCGGCTTCGATGTCGGCGAGACGCTTCTGCTCGGCCTCGACAGCGGCCTTGCGTTCCGCCTCTTCAGTCGCTTTGCGCGTGGCTTCCAGGGCTTCACGAGCGGTTTTGGCATCGGCATCTGCCTTGGTCTTTTCAGCCGCGGCACGCGCCTTCTCTTCAGCCTTCAGCTTGGCGACGAGTTGGTCTTGTTCGCGCTTGGCAACCTCCTCAACACGCTTTTTCTCCGCCGCTTCAGCAGCCTGCTTGAGCTTCTCAGGATTAGGCTTCGGCGGTTCGGGCTTGGGTGGCGGGGGCGTAGGCTCCGGCGGCTTGGGCGTGGGCGGCTCTGGCTTCGGCGGCGGTGGGGTGGGTTCGGGCGGCTTGGGTGTCGGTGTCGGCACTGGCGGCGCGGTGGTCTGCGCCTCTTCAAGCAGCACGGCCTGGATGATCTCAGGCTGCACCGGTTTGGGACTGCACCGAAAACCGATCAGCAGCAGGGCCGCCATGAGGGCATGGCCAAAGACGGCCATGCCAAGGTGCAGGGGCTTGACCGGCAGCGCGCCTTCAGGCTCGGGCCGCTGCGGAGATTCGGTGCTCGGACTCACTTTTTGGCAGTAGCCTGTTCGGAGGGATCCATGCGGAACCCAAGCTTGCTGGCACCGGCGGCGTTGAGCAGCGACATCCCCTTCGCGACACGCCCGTAGTCGACGCGGCGATCGGCGTGAATCAGCACCACGGTTTCAGGCTTTTCACGCAGCAAGGCACCGACACGGGCAACCACGTCGGCATCGGCCAGCGGCTGATCCTTTTCGTCACCGGCATCGAGAAAATAACCACCCTTGGCATCGACACTGAACACCACCGGCTGCTCGTCGAGCGTGATTGGCTCGCTGGCTTCCTGCGGCAGCTCCACCTGAACACCTTGTGTGAGCAGCGGTGCCGTCACCATGAAGATGATGAGCAGCACCAGCATCACGTCGATGTAGGGCACCACGTTGATCTCGGCGTTCAACCGCCGCTTGCCGGGGCGCCCCGAGGAATAGCTCATGGCCATGATTGGAGCCTTTATCCGTGGTTGCTGTTGCCGCGCAGGCCGCGATCAATGATGCCCGCCAGCTCTTCAGCAAAGGTGTGGTAGCGCGTTTCAAGACGCTCGACACCGCGGGTGAGGAAGTTGAAGGCGATCATGGCGGGGATGGCCGCGAACAGACCCATTGCAGTGGCAATCAGCGCTTCGGCGATGCCGGGTGCGACCTGCGCCAAAGTGGCCTGCTTGGCGGCACCAATCTGGATGAACGCCGACATGATGCCCCACACCGTGCCGAACAAGCCGACATAGGGGCTGGAGGACGCCACGGTCGCCAGCAGTGACAGGCCACCCTCAAGACGCTCGACCTCACGCACCTGCGCCACGCGCATCTGGCGCTGAACAGCGGCCAGCGCATCTTCGGGGTCGGTGCGGCCGACATTGCCCTGCTGGCGGGTGAACTCCTCGTAGCCCGCCTTGAAAATTGCCGCCACGCCTTCTTCAGTCGTGCCGCCACGGCCGAGCGAGTTGTAGAGATCGCCCAGCGTGCCGCCCGACCAGAAACGGCTTTCGAACTCCGCCGACTGCTTGGTCACCCGCGACAGCAGGCTGCGCTTGGTGAGGATGACCGCCCAGGAAATCACCGAAGCGCCCAGCAGCAGCAGCAGAATGATCTGTGCCAGCGGGCTGGCCGCGAGGATGAGATGTGTAAACGAAAGCCCTTCAGTGGTGCCCATGTTTTTCTTTAGGTGTGTGCGGAGTAAGTGGCGTTAAGTCGCTAGGTTGAATGTTTGCGATTCAAGGTTCAAGCCAACCGACCGGCCAGGCGCGTGGCTTGAAACTACTGGCATCGACGCAAGCGACCTTGACCTGTGCGATTGCGAGCGGATTTTCGGGGCTCTCGGGGCGCAACAATTTTTGTTCGAACACCAGGCTGGCGTGGCCCTGTTGCGCAACGGTGACGGTTGCCAGCAGTGCATCGTCCAGACGGGCGGGCTGACGGTAGCGGATGTCGATGGAGACCACAGTGAAAACCGAGCCGAACTCGGCTGCCATTCTCTGATGGCTGCGGCCCTTGGCCCGCAACCATTCGCTGCGTGCGCGTTCGAACCAGTTGAGATAGCGGGCGTGGTAGGCCACACCGCTGGCATCGGTATCTTCGTAGTAGATGCGGATGGGCCAGGTAAAGATTTCGCCCATCAGAACAACTCCGTGCCGCGTCGGGGGGCGGTGAGGCCGAGATGCAGATAGGCCTTGGGCGCTGCCACGCGACCACGCGGCGTGCGCTCCAGAAAGCCCTGCTGGATGAGATAAGGCTCGATCACGTCCTCGATGGTGTCGCGCGATTCGCTGAGCGCTGCCGCGAGGCTCTCCACCCCCGCCGGACCGCCGTCGAAGCGGTTGATGAGAACTTCGAGCAGTCGGCGATCCAGCGGATCGAAGCCCTCGCCGTCGACATCGAGCATTTTCAGCGCGGCGGCAGCGATCGCCTCGGTGATGACGCCCTGACCCTTCACCTCCGCGTAATCCCGCACACGGCGCAGCAGGCGGTTGGCGATGCGCGGCGTACCGCGCGAGCGGCGGGCGATCTCGTGCGCGCCCTGCCCCTGCACCGGTGCGCCCAGAATGCCGGCGCTGCGGGTGACGATCTGCGTGAGGTCGTCCACGCCGTAGAACTGGAGGCGCTGGACGATACCGAAGCGGTCGCGCAGCGGACTGGTCAGCGCACCTGCGCGAGTCGTCGCGCCGATCAGGGTGAAGGGCGGCAGATCGAGTCGGATCGAACGGGCGGCGGGGCCGTCGCCGATCATGATGTCGAGCTGGTAGTCCTCCATCGCCGGGTAGAGCACTTCCTCGACCACGGGTGAGAGTCGATGGATTTCATCGACGAACAACACATCGCGCGGTTCGAGATTGGTCAGCAGGGCGGCCAGGTCGCCGGCCTTCTCCAGCACCGGCCCGGAGGTGACACGGATATTCACGCCCATCTCGGTGGCGAGGATGTTGGCGAGCGTGGTCTTGCCCAGCCCCGGCGGGCC
>JAUSQI010000127.1 GCA_030652575.1 Stagnimonas sp.
TCGGACGGGTGCTTCACGCGACGCCAGGCCAGATCGGTGATGTGGAGCAGGCCGTCGATGCCGCCCAGGTCCACGAACGCGCCGTATTCGACGAGGTTCTTGACGACGCCCTTGAGCACCACGCCTTCCTGAAGGTTGGCGAGCAGGCTATCGCGGTCAGCGGAGTACTCGGCTTCGAGCACTTCACGACGCGAGACCACGATGTTGTTGCGCAGCTTGTCGAGCTTGATGACCTTGAACTCGAGCGGCTTGCCTTCGAGGAAGGTGGTGTCGCGCACGGGACGCACATCGACGAGCGAACCGGGAAGGAAGGCGCGGATCGTGCCCATCTCGACGGTAAAGCCACCCTTGACCTTGCCGGTGATGATGCCGATGACGGTTTCTTTGTTGGCGAAAGCGCTGTCGAGACGCACCCAGGCCTTGATCTTTTCTGCTTTCTCTTTCGAGAATTTGGTCTCGCCGAAACCGTCTTCGAGGGTTTCGAGAGCGACTTCGACCATGTCGCCGATGGCGACGCGCAGCTCGCCGTCGACCATGAATTCTGCGAGGGCAATCACGCCTTCGGATTTCAGGCCCGCGTCAACGATGACGACGTCGGACTTGATGTCCAGCACCAGCGCATTGACGAGCGAGCCGGACTGCATGGACTGACCAGCCTTGAGGCTGGCTTCAAACATTTCAGCAAATGAGGTTGTTTCGGTAATCAAGAGGTCTCTTTTTCCACAAACCGTGTGGAGCGTTGAAGGGTTGGAGTTGATGTTCCGTCGTAGTCCATATGACGGGCCAGGTGGGGGTAAAACCCGCTCAATCCTTTGAGTGGGGCGCAGCAAAAAGAGCGTTTGTCTTGGGAAGGCCTAGCGGCTTGCATCCAACAGTGCTTTCACTTGGCGGATAACCTCATCCGGCGAAAGCCCTGTCGTATCAATGAGATGGGCGTCATCGGCAGGCTTTAACGGCGCTACTGGACGACCCCGATCCCGCGCGTCGCGCGCACGGATTTCCTGACAAAGGGCGGCGAAATTAACAGCAATTCCCGCATTCCTCAACTGTTTCTCGCGTCGGGTGGCGCGTTCTTCAGGGCTGGCGTCCATGAAGAGTTTGAGCTTGGCGTCCGGGAAAACAACCGTGCCCATGTCGCGGCCATCGGCGATCAGGCCCGGTGCTTGGCGGAAATCGTGCTGGCGTTGCAGCAGTGCCGCACGCACGGCGGGAGCAACCGCGATGCGGCTGGCGAGTGCGCCGGTTTCCTCGGTGCGCACCCGGCGGGTCCAGTCGTTGCCGACGACCAGGATTGCCTCGTCGTCTTCGGTCTCGCCGACGAACTGGATGTCGAGATTCTTGGCGAGTGCCGCCACCGCATCCACTTCTTCGAGCGGGATGCCCTGCTCTACCGAGGCCAGCGCGAGGATGCGATATAGGGCGCCGGAGTCCAGCCGGTGATAGCCGGTTTGAGCAGCTAGCCAGCGCGTGACCATGCCCTTGCCGACGCCACTGGGACCATCGACGGTGATGACGGGCGCGGAAAACGTCATGGCGACACCTGGTTGAGTGTGGCGAGCTGGGCAAAGTAATCCGGATAGGTCTTGGCGACGCAGCCCGGGTCGTTGATGCGCACCGCGATGCCGCCGCAGGCCACCAGGGAGAAACTCATCGCCATGCGGTGATCGTCGTAGGTGTCGATGGTCGCTGCTTGCACAGCAGCCGGTGGCACCACGCGCAGGTAGTCCGCACCGGCCTCAACCGTGGCGCCGAGCTTGGTCAGCTCGGCAGCCATCGCGGCAATCCGGTCGGTCTCTTTCACGCGCCAGCTGCCGATGTTGCGCAGCACACTGGGGCCATCGGCAAAGAGGGCAACCACGGCGGCGGTCATCGCGGCATCGGGGATGTGATTGAAGTCGGCATCAATCGCTTTGGGGCGGAACCCAGCACCCAAGCCCGGAGAAGCGACCTGCGTCCAGTCTTCCCCCTGCGTCACCGTCGCGCCCATCGCGCTCATCACCTCGGCAAAGCGCTTGTCGCCCTGCTGGCTAGCCGAGCCCATGCCCAGCACGCGCACCGGGCCGCCGCTGAGCAGGCCAAGTGCCAGGAAGTAGGACGCCGAGGAGGCATCGCCCTCCACCGCAAACACACCTGGCGCACGGTAACGCGCACCGGCCTCGATCCTGAAGCGTGGCGCGCCCGATGCCGTGGCGTCGCACTGCACCGCCACGCCGAAGCGCCGCATCAGCTCGATGCTGAGGTCGATGTAGGGCTTTGAGATCAACTCCCCCTCCACCTCGATCACCAGATGCTGCTCGAGCGCCAACAGGGGTGCGGATTGCAGGAGGCCGGTCAGGAACTGGCTCGACGCATTGCCACGCACGCGCACTGGCCCGGCGACGCGCGTGCTGGCCGGTTCAATCAGCAGCGGCGGGAAGCCTTCCTCCTGCTGATACCGAATGCTCGCCCCCAGCGGGCGCAGCGCCTCCACCAGATCGCCAATGGGTCGCTGATGCATACGCGGCACACCGGAGAGGCGGTAGCGGCCGCCCATGAAGGCCAGCACCGCCACCAGCGTGCGAATGGAAAGCCCTGAATTGCCGACGAAGAGTTCGGCCTGTTGCACTGGGAAGCGGGCGCTGCCGGTGATCCACAAGCCCTGCTCGCCCTCGTCCACCATCGCAACGCCACAGGCTTGCAGGGCCGCGCGCATCACGCGTGTGTCGTCCGAGTCGAGCAGGCCGGTCAGCCGCGTCTCACCTTCGGCGAGTGCCGCCAGCAGCAGCGCGCGGATCGACACACTCTTGGAACCCGGCAGTCGCACCGTGCCGGTGGCAGCCCGGATGGGCGCGAGGTCCAGAAACGCGCTCATTCGATTTGCGCCAGATAGTGCTCGCGCGCCACCCGCGCGCGTTCGAAGCGGTCTTTCAATGCCGACCATTGCCCTTGTTCGATGAGCTGCTGCACCTGCTGCAACTGGGCAATCTGCGCCTTCAAGAGTTGCAGCACCTCGTCCGCATTGGCGCGGACGATGTCGTGCCACATCTGCGGGGACGAGCTGGCGATGCGGGTGAAGTCGCGGAAGCCACCGCCGGCGTTGGAAAAAATCTCCTCACTCTCGGCGCGATCTGCCAACAGCTCGACAAAGCTGAAAGCCAGCACATGCGGCAGGTGCGAGGTGGCGGCAAAGATGGCGTCGTGGCGACCCGCCTCCATCTCCACCACGCGCGCGCCGGTGGCTTGCCAGAGGGCGCGCACGGTTTCGAGCGCGGCGGCATCCTGCGCGGCGTGCGGGGTGAGGATCAGGCGCTTGCCCTTGAACAGACCCGCGAAGCCTGCGGCCACACCACTTTTTTCGGTGCCGGCGATGGGGTGCGCCGCCACGAACCAGCCCGGCAGCTCGCCGCAAACCCGCTGCACGTCCGCCAGCACGGACTGCTTGGTGCTGCCCACGTCGGTGACGATGGCACCGCGCTTGAGGGCGGGCAGCACGGCGGCGAGTGCCTCTGCCGTGCGCAGCACTGGCACGGCCAGCACCACCACGTCGGCTTCGCGAACTGCCTCTGCGGCCGTCGTGGCGGCGTGGTCGATCACGCCCAGTGCCAGGGCAGCCTGGCCTTGGGCGGTATCCGGGTCGAAGCCGTGAATGGCACCCACCGCATCCGCAGCACGCAGGGCCCGCGCCAACGAGCTGCCGATCAAGCCCAGGCCGATGATGGCAAGCGCAGGCTTCATCTTTTGCTTTTCATTCCCGCGAAGGCGGGAATCCAGGATGCGCGCAGCGCAGTGCTTCTAGGCAACGGCAGCGCAACCGACACCTGGATTCCCGCCTTCGCGGGAAT
>JAUSQI010000134.1 GCA_030652575.1 Stagnimonas sp.
TCGTTGACGTGCATGAAACGGTTTTCAAAAATCGTTTCAGTTACCGTGCTCGGACCAGTCGAGATGGCATTGAGCGCCATGAACTGCGCCTGCATGTCGGTGGGGAAGCCCGGATGCGGCATGGTGTGGATGTTGACGGCGAGCGGCCGCTTGCCCTGCATGTCCACCTCGATGAAATCGCTGCCGGTGCGCACGATGGCACCCGCCTGCTGCAGCTTGACCAGCACCGCGTCGAGCAGCGCCGGGTCGGTGTTGGTGACACGCACCTTGCCGCGCGTGGCGGCGGCGGCGGCAAGGAAGGTGCCGGTTTCGATGCGGTCCGGCAACACCTTGTGGGTGGCGGCGTGCAGCGCCTTCACGCCCTGGATGCGGATGGTGGTGGTGCCCTCGCCTTCGATCACGGCACCCATCGCGCGCAGGCAGCGGGCGAGGTCGACCACTTCCGGCTCGCGGGCGGCGTTTTCCAGCACCGTCTCGCCGTCGGCGAGTGTGGCGGCCATCATCAGGTTCTCGGTGCCGGTGACAGTCACCACGTCGAAGACGATGCGCGCACCTTTCAGCTTGGCGCACTTGGCGTGCACGAAGCCGCCGTCGAGCGTGATCTCGGCACCCATCGCGCGCAGGCCCATCAGGTGCAAGTCAACCGGACGTGCGCCGATGGCGCAGCCGCCCGGCAGCGAGACATGCGCCTCGCCGCGCGCGGCGACCAGTGGGCCGAGCACGAGAATCGACGCGCGCATGGTGCGCACCAGCTCGTACGGCGCGATGTGGGTGGTGATGGTCTTGGCATCGACCACGACGGTGTGCGAATCGGTCTGCGCGACCGTCACGCCCATCTGCGCCAGCAGCTTCTTGGTGGTGCCGATGTCCCAGAGCTTGGGGCAGTTGGTGACGGTCAGCGGCTCGTCGCTGAGCAGTGCCGCGCACAAAATAGGGAGGGCGGCGTTCTTCGCACCCGCCGAGGCGACCGTGCCCATGAGAGGCCCGTTGCCGCCGATGATGAACTTGTCCATTAAGCCGCTCGTGTTGTGAGTTTGAGGGCGTGTATTTCACGCCCCATTTTTTCGCCCAGCGTGGCGTAGACCATGCGGTGCTGCGCGAGCGGCATCTTGCCGGCGAAGTCGGCGCAGACGACGGTGGCCTCGAAGTGCTGGCCGTCGTCGCCGACGACGTCGACGCGGGCGTTGGGCAGGCCGGTCTGGATGAGTGCCGCGATTTCTGTCTTGGTCATGGTGAGGGTCTCGATTTACTTCCGCATCCGATAGCCGGTGTGCAGCATCCAGTAGGCGATGCTCGACACCAACACGAAGAACCCCGCGATCCAGGCGAGACTGATGGTGATCGGCACGTCGGCATGGCCGAAAAAGCCGTAACGGAAGCCATCCACCATGTAGAAGAACGGGTTGAGATGGCTGGCGTGGTACCAGAAGCCGCTGAGCGAATGCACCGAGTAGAAAACGCCGCTGAGAAAGGACGCGGGCGTGACGATGAAGTTGGTGAAGGCGGCGATCTGGTCGAACTTCTGCGCCCACAGCCCGGCGATGATGCCGAGCGAGGCCAGGCAACCGGCCGAGAGCAGGAACACCGCCAGCAACACAAACGGCTGCTCGAACGGCAGGCGCACGAACACCAGCGTCACCGCCAGCATCGCGGCAGCAACCAGTGCCGCCCGCACAAGGGCGGCGAGGATGTAGGCGCCGAACCATTCCACCGGGCCGAGCGGCGCCATCAGCGTGAACACGATGTTACCCATGACCTTGCTCTGGATCAGCGAGGAGGAGGTGTTGGCGAAGGCGTTCTGGATGATGGTCATCATCACCAGCCCCGGCACCAGGAACTGCGTGTAGTCGATGCCGTCGTAGCCGTCGACGACACGGCCCTTGAGCGCCTGGGCGAATACGAGCAGATACAGCAGCGCGGTGATGACGGGGGCGGAAACCGTCTGCCCGAGCACGGCCCAGAAGCGCATCACCTCTTTCTTGAGCAGGGTGTAGAAGCCGCGTTGGTTGGGGTTCATGGCAAAGCTCATGCGGCACTCCCGGTGCGCGTCAGCTCGATGAAGATGTCTTCCAGATCCGGCTCTCGCGTGTGCACATCCTCAATCACCACGCCGGCGTTGCGCAGGGCGGTGAACACGCTGTTGATGGGGTGCTTGGCGGTTTCCAGCTTGAGTTCGATCACGCCGTCCTTCTCGCTGGTGACGAGCTGGCGCAGGCCCTCGGGCAGCAAGGCCCCTTCGCCAAGCTTGAGGCGCAGAAAACGGAACGGGCTGCGGCCCAGCAGGGCGCTGGTGGTCTCCAGCGCCTTCACTTCGCCCTTGTCGAGGATGGCGATGCGGCTGCACATCTCCTGCGCTTCTTCGAGGTAATGCGTGGTCAGCACCACCGTCGTGCCCTTGGCGTGCAGGTCGCGCATGAAGCTCCACAGCGTGCGGCGCAGTTCCACGTCCACGCCGGCGGTGGGCTCGTCAAGAATCACCACCGGCGGCTTGTGGACGAGCGCCTGCGCGATGAGCACGCGGCGCTTCATGCCGCCGCTCAGTGCGCGCAGCATGCTGTTGCGCTTGTCCTTCAAATCCAGCCGCTCCAGCATCTCGTCGATCCACGGCCACACTTCTTCGCCGCAGCCGTAGTAGCCGGCCTGGATGCGCAGCATGTCCACCACGTTGAAGAAGGGATCGAAGACGAGTTCCTGCGGCACCACCCCCAGCAGGCGGCGGGCGGCACGGAAGTCCGTCACCGTGTCGTGGCCGAGCACGCTGATGTGGCCGCTGGTCGCGCGGCTCAGCCCCGCAATGGTGCTGATGAGCGTGGACTTGCCCGCGCCATTGG
>JAUSQI010000135.1 GCA_030652575.1 Stagnimonas sp.
TCTCGCTGGTGCCGCCGTAGATGCGCTGCACGCGCGAGTCGATGAAGTGGCGGCTGATCGGGTATTCGCTCATGAAGCCGTAACCGCCGAACAGTTGCAGACAGCCATCGGCGACGCGGCACTGCATCTCGGTGGCGGCCAGTTTCACCATTGCAGCACCCGCGCCGTCGAGCTTGCCGTTGGCATAGGCCACCGCACATTTTTCGACGAAGGCGCGGTTGATCTCGACATCGGTTTGCATCTTGGCAATCTCGAAGCGGGTGTTCTGAAAAGTCGACAGCGCGGTGCCGAAGGCCTTGCGGTTTTTCACGTAGTCGATGGTCATGGCGAGCATGCCATCGGCCGCGCCAATCGCACCGACCGCCAGCGTCAAACGCTCGCGTGCCAATTCATCCACCAGATGCCCAAAGCCTTTGCCGACGGCTCCGAGAACGGCGGTGGCAGGCACGCGCACGTTGTCGTAGAACAGCTCCGAGGTATCGCCGCAATGCTGGCCGATCTTCTCCAGATTGCGGCCGCGTGCGAAGCCCTTGCTGCTGGTGTCGACCAGAAACAGCGTGGTGCCGCGTGCCTTGGCGGCGGGGTCGGTCTTGGTGAAGGTGATGACCACATCGGCATGCTGGCCGTTGGTGATGAAGGTCTTGCTGCCGTTGATGAGGTAGCCAGAGCCATCGAGCGTGGCGCTGGTTTTGGCACCCTGCAAGTCGCTGCCTGCGCCCGGCTCGGTCATGGCAATGGCGCCAACGAACTCCCCCGTCACCAGCTTGGGCAGGTAGTGCGCTTTCTGCTCTGGTGTGCCGAGATGGGTGATGTAGGGCGCGACGATATCGCTGTGCACCGCGAGGTTGGCACCCAGCGCGCCAAAGCCTGCCCGGCTGACTTCTTCCAGCACCACGCAGCTGAACTCGAACGGCGCACCGATGCCGCCGAACTCTTCAGGTGTGTCGACGCAGAGCAGGCCGTTGTCGCCGAACTTGTTCCAGGTGTCACGCGGGATGATTCCGGATTTTTCCCACTCGCCGTAATGGGGTGCGATCTCTGTTTGCAGAAACTTGCGGACGTTATCGCGGAACAACTCCAGCTCGGCGTTGTGACTCATGTTTTGAAGACTCCTCGTTATGGTTTTGAAAGGGTTTTGGCAGCCTGCGCCGTGGCCTGCACGGTGCCGCGCGCCAGCTGAAGGGTGAAGGCGCTGCCCTCTGGCAGCTGCGAAGCATCGCGCGCCGCCACGCCTCCAGCCGTGAACGCAATCGCATAGCCGCGCTCCAGCACGGCGCTCGGGTTGTAGGCAGCCAGCTGGGAGTGATAGCGGGCGAGCAGCGCGCCGGTGCGTTCGAGCCGACGCTGCTGGGTTTGCCGCAGACGTTCGGCGAGCTGGCTGAGGCGCTGGCCGTGCAGCAGGGTGCGGCGCAGCGGGCTGGCGTGCAGCAGGCGTTCGGCCAGGTCATCGAGCTGTTGTGCGCGCTGTTGCAGGCGGCGCCCGGGGTGCAGAGCTTGCAGCCGTGCCGCCTGCTGCGTCAGTTGCAGACGGTGCTGGCGAAGGCCATCGGTCATTTCGGTGTGCAGGCCTTGCGCGGTGTGTCGCAGCCCTTCGCGCCACTCCTCGATATCCGGGCTCGCACGCTCGGCAGCACCCGTGGGCGTGGGCGCACGCAGGTCGGCCGCGAAATCGGCGAGGCTGAAATCCACCTCATGGCCGATGCCGGTCACCACGGGTACTGGGCAAGCGCGCACGGCACGCACCACTTTTTCGTCGTTGAAGGCCCAGAGGTCTTCTAGCGAGCCGCCACCACGGGCGAGAATCAGCACATCAATCGGTGCCAGGTTGGGCAGTGTTTGCAGTGCCTTGACGATGGCGGGCGGTGCCTCAACACCCTGCACCGGCACCGGTGCCAGCCAGACGGTTGCGAGCGGCCAGCGGCGGGCGAGGGTGGCCTTGATGTCTTGCAGGGCAGCACCCGTGCCGGACGTGATGACGCCGATGTGGCGTGGCATGGCAGGCAGATCGCGTTTGAGGTGCTCGTCGAACAGGCCCTCCGACACCAGTTTTTTCTTGAGCTTTTCAAAAGCGGCCAGCAGCTCGCCGACGCCTGCGGGTTCGAGGGCTTCGCAGATGAGTTGCAGATCACCACGGCCGGTATAGAAATCCACCTTGGCCCGCACCCGCACCTGATCGCCATTGGCGGGCGGCGGGCGCACGTAGAAGTTGCGGTTCTTGAACATCGCGCAGCGCAACTGGGCGCTGCTGTCCTTCAGCGTGAAATACCAATGGCCGCTGGCCGGGCGCGAGAGGTTGGAAATCTCGCCTTCGACCCAAACACTGGGCAGCATGTCATCGAGCAGCGCGTGCACGATCTCGGCCAGTTCCGACACTTGGTAGGTCGGCTTCGAGCCAGAGGCTAGGTCTGTAGAGGGCATGCCCGTATAATATGTTTTTGGAGCCTCGCTTATGTCACGCATCGTCCAGGAATCCCTGACTTTTGACGACGTTTTATTGCTTCCCGCGTATTCTGACGTGCTGCCGCGTCAGGTCGATACCGGCACCCAGCTCACCAAATCCATTCGCCTGAACATCCCGCTCCTGAGCGCGGCGATGGATACCGTCACCGAAGCGCGTCTGGCCATTGCACTGGCGCAGGAAGGCGGCCTCGGTATCGTCCACAAGAACATGACGCCCGCGCGCCAAGCCGCTGAAGTGATGGCGGTGAAGAAGCACGAGAGCGGCATCATTCTCGAACCCATCACCGTCTCGCCCAACATGACCATCGGCGAGGTGCTGGCACTCACCCGCGCCAAGCGCATCTCCGGCGTGCCGGTGGTGGATGGCAATAAGCTGGTCGGCATCGTCACCGGCCGCGACCTGCG
>JAUSQI010000140.1 GCA_030652575.1 Stagnimonas sp.
ACCTTGAAGTCCATGTCGCCGAGATGATCTTCGTCACCGAGGATGTCGGTGAGCACGGCGAAGCGCGAGCCTTCGAGAATCAGGCCCATCGCCACGCCAGCCACCGGGGCCTTCAAGGGCACGCCGGCGTCCATCAGCGCCAAACAGGCGGAGCAGACCGAGGCCATCGACGAGGAGCCGTTCGACTCCATCACTTCGGTGACGACGCGCACCACGTACGGGAACTCGCGCTCCAGATCCGGCATCACCGCCAGCAGGCCGCGCTTGGCGAGACGGCCGTGGCCGATTTCGCGGCGCTTCGGCGCGTTGAGGCGGCCGGTTTCGCCGACGCAGTAGGGAGGGAAGTTGTAGTTGAACAGGAAGGTGTCCTTGCTCTCGCCGCTGGCCGCGTCGATCAGCTGGTTGTCCTTGCCGGTGCCGAGCGTGACGGCGGCGACGACCTGGGTCTCGCCGCGGGTGAACACGGACGAACCGTGCACGCGGGGCAGAATCGAGGTGCCCATGGTCAGGCCACGCACGGTGGTGCGGTCACGGCCGTCGATACGCGGCTGACCATCGAGAATGCGGTTGCGGACGACCTTGGCTTCGAGGTTGCCGAAGGCATCCTTCACCTTGCCGACGGTGAACTGCGGCGCATCGCCAGAGGCGAGCTGCTCGGTGAGGCGCTTCTTGACGGCACCGACGGCCGTCTGGCGCGCCATCTTCTCGGTGATGCTGTAGGCGGCAGTGACGTCGGCTTCGGCGGCATCCATCGCGGCGGTCAGCGCAGCCGGTTCAGCAGGCGCGCTCCACTCAATTTTCGGCTTGCCGGCAATGGCGACGAGTTCGTTGATGGCCTTGATGGCGACCTGCATCTGCTCGTGACCGAACAGCACGGCGCCAAGCATCACTTCTTCCGAGAGCTGCATGGCCTCGGACTCGACCATCATCACGGCGCTGGAGGTGCCGGCGACGACGAGATCAAGCTGCGAGGTGGTCAGCTGGGCGGCAGTGGGGTTGAGGATGTACTGGCCATTGGCGTAGCCAACGCGCGCGGCACCGATCGGGCCCTGGAAAGGCACGCCGGAGAGCGACATGGCGGCCGAAGCGCCGATGAGCGCAGCGATATCACCGCTCACCTGCGGGTTGAGCGACAGCACGGTCGCCACGACCTGGATCTCGTTGTAGTAGCCCTCGGGGAACAGCGGGCGCAGCGGGCGGTCGATGAGGCGCGAGGTCAGCGTCTCGTTCTCGGTCTGGCGGCCTTCGCGCTTGAAGAAACCACCGGGGATGCGGCCGCCGGCGTAGAAGCGCTCCATGTAATCGACGGTGAGCGGGAAGAAATCCTGGCCTTCCTTCGCTTCCTTCTTGGCGACCACGGACACCAGCACCACGGTCTCGGCGATCGAGACGACGACAGCGGCGGTGGCCTGGCGGGCCATGTGGCCGGTTTCGAGCACGACTTCGTGCTGGCCGTATTGGAATGCAACGCGTGTGGCGGGGACGGGGAACGTCATGGTCTTTCTCTTCTCTCGTTTGGATTCTTGGTCGCAGGCGCCCGGATGGCGACTACGTGTACTTCATTCAGCGCGCTTTACGACGCGCAAAAACAAACCGCGCCAGTGGCGCGGTTTGTGGTGTCGCTTAGCGGCGGAGGCCGAGGTCAGCGATCAGCTTGGTGTAACGGGGGGCGTCGGTGCTCTTGAGATAGTCGAGCATCTGGCGACGCTGGTTGACCAGCTTGAGCAAACCGCGGCGGCCGTGGTTGTCTTTCTTGTGGGCCTCGAAGTGCGGGGCCAAGGTGTTGATGCGGTTGGTGAGCAGTGCCACCTGCACTTCCGGCGAGCCGGTGTCGCCCTTTGCGCGTGCAAACTTTTCGATGACAGCGGTTCTTTCTTCGGTCGTGACAGACATTGATGCAACTCCAAACTAAATGATGCTAAGAAGCCAGAAACTGGCTGATTTTTAACGGTCGATTTTTCGAGCGCGAAAGTATAAAGGGCTCCGGCCAATCACACAATCTCAGTGAATTCGCAGCCGCGTCACCTGATAACGCTCCTCTGCGGCCAATGAAGAACTCAAGCGCCGATCAGCCGGTTCAAAATCGACGCTGGCGTCTTTGGCGCATTTGGGAACACGGCAGCAAGCCTTTCTGAATCCACTTGCAAATGTCGCTCGCAAATTTCCGTGAGCACGCTCCTGAAATCCGTGGTGATTGCCAGATCCCGCCCCTCATGCAGCTGGGCATCATCAAGACCGGGCCACTCCCCATACACCTTGCCGCCTGCAACCGGACCGCCCATCACCCACATCGCGTTGCCATGTCCGTGGTCGGTGCCATTCGTCCCGTTCTGGCGGGCCGTGCGGCCGAACTCGCTCATCACCACAACCACGGTGTGACTCCATTCCGGTCCGAGGTCGCTCGCCAAGGTCTTCAAGCCTTGACCTAACGACCTGAGTCGGTTGGCCAACTGTCCTTTGGCTCCGCCCTGACCGACATGCGTATCCCAGCCACCGAGTTGTGCGAATGCCAGCTGCATGCCCGGATTGCGGCGAACCAGTATTGCCAGCTGACTGGCGTCAAGCGCAAATCCCGCTGGGGGCGGCGCACCGTTGTCGGCCACGTTGGATTCTGGCGAAACAGGATCGCTGTTGAGATCACTCAAAACTTGCTCGCGTGATTTGCGGCCCTGTCGGTATGCGGCAGACAGCGCGTCCGAATCTTCATACATTCGATCAAACGCGGCGTTGATCCCGGGTTTGTCCATCACCGTGGCCCTGCCGGCCTGGCGACCCAGCGGAACGGTGGAGACATCCTGCACACCACTGAAGATGCGCGGCAGCATGGGACCCAAACTGACCGCCTGCAGCACGGATTTTTCATCCGGCATGAACCCGAGCAGACGGTTCATCCAGCCATCGGATGCGCGCTTTACTCCAGGCTGGCCGGTTTCCATGTAGGCCTGGGCTTCAAAGTGCGATCGAGTCGGGTCTGTTGAACCGCTGGCTTGGATAAATGCCAGCTGCTTCTGCTGCCAGAACGGCATCAACATTTCCAGCGCTGGATGCAGCCCAAACCGGCCGTCGAGATCAAGGGCGCCATCCGTGTCGCCAGGCTTGGCAATCGCGATGCTCGAACGCAGTCGGTAATAGTTATCTTCGGCATATGGCACGACCACGCTCAGCCCATCGATCGCCCCGCGCAGCATCACGACAATCAACCGCTTTGGTGGAGTGCCATTTTTGGCGGCCCACGCAAATTGCGCCGGCAGCAACAAAGTGGTGCCAGCGGCCATTCCGATCTTGAGAAAATTTCTGCGGTTCATCAGTCACTCCTGGCGTTCAACGCCGCATGAACTCCGGACTACCCAGGATTAATCCCGCTCTCAATTGAGGACGGGCGATTGCCCATGCATCCAGGGTGTTTTGAGAAAACGCATTGCCCAGCGCGGCCTGCATCAAGAAGGGATCGGCGGCCCGCGCTTTCGAAGCGGTTAGCTCAGGTTGCTTCTCGATCATCGCCATCATGCCGGCGTTGTCATCGGCACTCATGCTTGATGCAGCAGCTGTCGGCAGTGACTTCCATAAAGGCAGATTGCCACTGCCCAAGGCATTGGCGAAATTCAGCCTGAGGATAAGAGCATCGGAATTCAGCCACTCTGCCTGGGTATTCTTGTAACCATCCGGCGTTGTGCAGCCATAGAGCGTTTGGCCGTTCTGCCTCAGCATGCCGAGCAAGGGTTTTACATTGGTCACCATCGGCAAGCCTGTTGCGCGCAGGCTGGATACCAGATATTGCCAAGGTGTCTTGAATTTCTTGCCAACCGCGTCCGCAGACCAGAACTCTGGGCTTTTGAACAGCGTGTCGAGCACTTTGCCGACATCGCCGCCGGTCTCCCTCCAGCGCTTTGCCAGCTTCTCCACCAGCTGAGGCGGTGGACTATCCGCAACAAAGTATTGGGCAATTTTGTAAGAAAGATGCCTTGTCGTTGCCGGATGCGCTGCCAGCAGATCGAGGGCTCGTTCGCCTTCCTCTTCACCGCCGCCGGCAGCAAACGTATTGCCGAGAAATTTCTTCTCATTTTCATCATGCTTTTTGCTGTTGAAGAAGAACGCCGGATCAACGCCATCCACAAGCCGCTTGGGGTCATATCCCCAACCCGTGAAAATTCGCGCCAGCGCCGTTACATCGGCCTGCGTGTAGCCGTCGTCCACGCCAAGCGTGTGCAGTTCCATCACTTCGCGGGCGTAATTCTCGTTGAGACCGCCCAGTTTTTTACCGTTTTTGGCAATGCGCTCAGACGTGCTTTTTTGATTGTCGAGGTAGTTCAGCATCGCCGGATGCTTTGCCGTTGCGCCTAAAAGATCGCGGAACCGGCCGAACACATGCGGACGGATGGCATCGCGCTCGAAATTGCCGGTCCAGATCTTGGTTTCCTGCCCTTTACCAGCAAAGACATTGAAATGGTTGAACCAGAAATCGACCATCGTTTCCTGCAACTGTGCAGGGCTGTAGACAGCCCTCAATAGATGCGCCTCACGCGCGGCATCGGCAACTTGATTCTGCCTCTGCGTCACCGCTTTGATCTTTGCCTGGTCTCCCGCCGCCGCTTTGCGCTGAGGCGGACCATAGTCCGCATAGAGCGCTGCATCCGTACTGTGGATATCGGGAACCGCCATCAGCCGCTCAGAGAGGGCCGCCGACATTTGAAGGCTTTCCGGGTGGAGCTGCTGTTGAATATAGGCCTCCACACCCTTCTGCAGAACACGATCTATGTCGCCTGGCGATGGCCCATACCCGAGACGATTCAAGACATGCAGCGCTTGCAGCTCTTTTGCGGAAACCGATGGAGCAGCCTGAACACTGGAGTCGGCTTTTTTTCCGGTCTGCGCATGACTCGCAGGTACGGCACAGATCAGCCCCAGCAAAAGCAGCGATTTACCAAACAGACTTATGCGCATGTCATGAAACTCATTGCGAGCCTCTGATGGTTTCCGAGGACATTCGGACCGCATGCAACGTCAAAGGTGCCCAACCGCACGGCTTATTCGAACTGATCGACCTGCGGTGATGTTGGGAAGTGCCTTTTCGACATCCACTAAATTCCTTCGGTACCGAACCAGCGCCGCGGTTGCAGGATGCCGTTCGGCAGCTGTTCTCCCAACCCCAGAAAGCCTCCGCTTTCCAAGCTCATCGTCACCCAGCCCGGCGGCGCATCGCTTGGAATGGTGAAACCGAAGTCGAGTCTGGCGGCCTGTTCGGCACTGACGATCACCTGCGGCCAGTCGGCAACCACCGTGCGGGACGGCAACAGATGACGATCGAGCGAAGCGAAGTCGGACGCCGCTTCAAGCGCTGCAAGGCTGACCATCCGCGCACCATCGGACGAGCCAAAATGGCCGACTGCCAAGCGCCGCAGGCCCGATAAGTGAGCGACCTGGCCGAATTGCCTGGCCCAGTCCTCCGCCAATGTGCGGATGTAGGTGCCCTTGCTGCAGGTCACATCAAGCGTCGCAGTCGCTCCATCGAAGGCGGTGACATGAAGCGAATGAATCTCGACCTGACGTGGCTCTCGCTCCACCTCGATCCCTTCACGCGCCAACTCATAGAGCCTCGTACCGTCGCGCTTGATTGCGGAGTACATGGGCGGCATCTGGCAGAGAGTGCCTGTGCAAGCGCGCGCGGCTGCTTCGAGCTGCGCAAGCGTCAGCTCTGCGGGCGTGCTGCGCGCAATGACCTCGCCCTCGCTATCACCCGTGGTGGTGGCTGCGCCCAACCTCACTTCGGCGACATAGCGCTTGGTCGCATCGAGCAGATGCGCAGTGAGCTTGGTGGCATGCCCGAAGCAGATCGGTAACAGGCCCGTAGCGAGCGGATCCAGCGTGCCGGTGTGTCCGGCTTTTTCGGCGTTGTAGAGCACACGCACGGACAGCAGTGCCTGGTGCGAGCTGATGCCCTTGGGTTTATCCAGCAGCAGCACGCCATGAATCGCACGGCGCAGTGGACGGCGTGACTTGGACACGCGCCACTACTCGTCGGTGCTGGGCTTCGGTGGCGGCTCGATCACGTCACCGCGCGCTTCAGCCGTCGCACGATCCTTTGCCATCACCGTGCGGATCAAGGCATTGACGCGATCGCCTTCGCGGGTCGCCTCATCGACGACGAAGGTGAGCACCGGGATGTAGCGGATGTGCAGGCGCAAACCGACTTCATGGCGCAGCTTGCCGGCCGCATGATTCAAGCCCTGCACGGCTTTCAGCAACGTCGCATCGTCCGCGAGTGATGACATGAGAATGCGCGATTCGCGCATGTCCGCCACGGTATCGATCGAGGTGATCGAGAGATCCACGCCCGCCACCCGCGGGTCGTGGATCACCTGATCTCTCAGCAGCTGCACCAGCTCCTCGCGCAGCTGCGAGTTGAATCGCGCCGCGCGGGGATAGTCTCGCTGATTGCCCAAGTTAGGCGTCCGATTTCACTTGGCGCTTGAACTCGACGCGCTGGAAGCACTCGATCTGGTCGCCCGGCTTGATGTCATTGTAGTCCTTCACGCCGATGCCGCACTCGGTGCCGGCCTCGACCTTCGAGACGTCGTCCTTGAAACGGCGCAGCGATTCGAGCACGCCTTCGTAGACCACGGTCTGGTTGCGCAGCACGCGGATCGGCAGGCTCTTCTCGACACGGCCGTCCATGACGAGGCAGCCCGCGATGTTGCCCAGGATCGAACTGCGGAAGACACTGCGCACTTCGGCCAAACCGACGATCTGCTCGCGGGTTTCCATGCCGAGCAGGCCGGTGATGCTGGCCGTCACGTCGTCAAGGATGTTGTAGATGATCGAGTAGTAGCGCAGGTCGACACCGGTGTCTTGCACGCGCTTCTTGGCCTGCGCGTCGGCGCGGACGTTGAAGGCGATGATGATCGCCTTCGAAGCCAGTGCCAGTTCGATGTCGCTCTCGCTGATGCCGCCGATGCCGGTGGAAAGCACGTTGACGTGCACCTCCTCGCTCGGCAATTTGCGCAGCGCCTCGGTGATGGCTTCGGCAGAACCCTGCACGTCGGCCTTGACCATGAGATTGAGCACTTTCTTCTCGCCCGCGCCCATGTTGGCGAAGGCATTTTCCATGCGCACCGCGCTACTGGCCGCGAGCTTGGTGTCGCGCAGCTTGCCTTCGCGGACGATGGCCAGTTCACGCGCCTTGCGTTCGTCGGCCACCACCACCACGTCGTCGCCGGCATCTGGCGCACCGCTCAAGCCCAGCACCTGCACGGGGATGGACGGACCAGCCTCTTTAACCGGCTTGCCGTTCTCGTCGAACATCGCACGCACGCGGCCGAAATGCGGCCCGGTGAGGATCACATCGCCCTGGCGCAGCGTGCCGCTGCGAACCAGCACGGTCGCGACCGGGCCACGGCCCTTTTCGATGGCGGATTCGATCACCACGCCACGGGCGAGGGTATCGACCTGGGCGGTGAGTTCGAGCACTTCCGATTGCAGCAGGATGGCGTCGAGCAGGGCATCAATACCCTCGCCCGTATGGCTGGACACACCAATGACCATCGTGTCGCCGCCGAAATCTTCAGCGACCACTTCTTCCTTCAGCAGCTCGTTCTTGACGCGGATCAGGTCGCTCTGCGGCTTGTCGATCTTGGTCACGGCGACCACCATCGGCGCCTTCGCGGCCTTGGCGTGCATGATCGCTTCGCGCGTCTGCGGCATCACGCCGTCGTCGCCGGCGACCACCAGAATGACCACGTCTGTGATCTGCGCGCCACGGGCCCGCATGCGGGTAAACGCGGCGTGGCCAGGGGTGTCGAGGAAGCTGATGACGCCCTTCTTGGTCTCGACGTGATACGCGCCGATGTGCTGGGTGATGCCGCCGGCCTCGCCGCCGACAACGTCGGTGGCGCGCAG